>JAICIE010000017.1 GCA_025924515.1 Jatrophihabitans sp.
GCACAGGGGTCGCCGTGGCAGACGACCAGCTCGTCGACCGGCGGCGGAGCGTCGAGGCGCGAGTAGGCGTCCTGAACGTCGAGGCCGCGGTGCACGGGAAACCACTCGGCCGGGTCGCGCCGGCCGCGGGCCTTGGCCTGGGCGACCCGGCGCCGCGTCGACCAGTCGAAGGGGCACAGGTCCACCGGAAGGCGGTCGTGCAGCTGCCGCAGACCGCGCCCGAGGGCCGGCACCGCCCTCTCGGGGTCCTCCAGCCAGCGCGGGCTCACGGCGCACCTCCCCGGAAGCCCAGACGTGACCAACCACTGGCCGTGCCGGTCGGATCCGGTCGCGAGGACGGTAGGCACGGGCGTGAACCGGACCGCCCAGCGCATCCGCTGCGCCTCGGCGGCGAGATCGATCCCGGCGTGCGCCGGCGAGTGCTTCAGGAACCGGTCGGCGCCGACAGCGAAGGTGACGCCGCCGACTTCGTTGCGCCAGGTGAGGCGAACGGGATCGTCGCCGGCCAGGGCCAGGACGGTCGCCGGGAGCGCTGCTGGCGCGTCCGGAACCGTTCCCTTGCCATACTGGACGCCGTGATCCTGTCCCGACGCTCGGCCTGGCTGCTCGCCGGGTTCGGCATCTGGTCGTGGGTGATCTGGCCGACCTTCCTGCGCAACATCTGGCACGATCCCCGCTCCTGGCACGACGGTCCGACCGGGTTCTTCACGGTGCACCTCGTGCTGACGCTCGCGTCGTTGGCCCTCGGCACCGTCATCGGGCTGCTCGGGGTGCGGGGCCTGCTGCGCGAGCGCCTGGCCGCACCCCCGCGGCAGCGTTCGCGCGGATAGCCCGCACGCCTGGCGCGGCGCGGGTAACTGCTAGCCGGCGGTGCGCGCCGGTCTAGCCGCGATGCCGGCGCCTGCCTGCTGTGTGGTCTGGTTCGCGCCGATGTCGCGCCGCAGGATCGCGATGCGCTGCACATAGCGGCGCCTGCCCGCCAGGCGGAACATCAGTCTTCCTGGCAGTGGCAGCTTCTTCAGGAACGCTGTGCGCTCGTCGTCCGTCGCGTCCTCGAGCAGCGCGCCCAGCAACAGCACGAGCTGCGGTTTGGGGATTGCCTCCGTGCTGCGCTCGCCGACCGCGTCCCACTCATGTGCTGTCAACGTGCGGGCGACGATCGGCAGGACGCTTCGCTCCTCGTCGTCGAGGTGCTCGGCGAGTGCGGCGTTGAGGTTGTCGAGGACGACGGCGAGTTCCTCCCTCGACTCCTCGGACGCCGTCGCCGACCACCGCTCGAGTATCTGCCCGCTGAGCTGCATGAGCTCCGCGACCGCGGCATGTTGCGACTCCATCAGGTAGACGAGGGCCTGGGGAACCTCGGCGCGGGCGTGCAGTTTGGGCCAGACGAGGGCGTCCTCGCCCTCGTGGTGGTGCTGCAGCGCGTCGAGGAGGTCGCGGGCGTGGGCGGCGACCGTTCCGGCGCGGTCGCAGTCGTCGATCGCGACGGCCCGGACGATGCGGGGCAGCAGCCGAAACTCGCGGCGGAAGGCGCGGTGGACGACGACCATCTCGTGCGTATCGCAGCCCTCTTCGCGCGAAGCTTGCGGCATGTCGGGGATGGTCGCCGTTGGCTGAGGTCATGTCAACGCGCCGAGCGTGATGTAACCGAGATATTTTTGAGACCGCGGCGTCACGCCCGGATTGTCGCTAGCGTTGTGTGATCGCGGTCGCCGAAACGGGGACTCTCGGTAGCCGTCCCGGGCGCTCGGGGTGCGCGCCGACCCGTCGAGGGGCGGAGCCGGATCGACAGGAATCCGTACGCCTTACCGACCGGGTCCGCTTCCGCCTCGGGGCCGCTTCCGGCTGGGTGAACGGCACGCGGCCGTCGTGAGCACCGTGCGGGCGCGCTGTCAAGCATCTCTGCGATTGACAGCGCGCCCGCACTGGCCGACCGTGGGGTCTTCACGTGCGACCCAGGAGGACGACGATGACCATCCTCGACCCCGCGCCGGCGCCCAGCGCCGTCGAGGACACCGCATCCCCGACGTCGAGCGCCTCGCCGACTGCCGTGCAGATGCGGGCGTTCGTCCGGTCCGGCGGCCGCCCCGCAGCGCACGACCACGGGGTGCGCTGCTATTGGGACTTCCGCGACTGCCGATGGGTGTGCACCGCCGGCTGATCGCGCTCCGTGCCCAATTGCACGCTTCCAGTCACACTCGGTTCGGAGCGGCGACGCATCACACCCGGCGGTACAGCAGCGCCTTCTTCACCTCGGCGATCGCCTGCGTGACCTCGATCCCGCGGGGGCAGGCCTCCGTGCAGTTGAAGGTCGTCCGGCAGCGCCAGACACCCTCACGGTCGTTGAGGATCTCCAGCCGTTCCTCGGTGCCCTCGTCGCGGCTGTCGAAGATGAACCGGTGCGCGTTCACGATGGCGGCGGGACCGAAGTACTGACCGTCGGTCCAGTACACCGGGCACGACGTGGTGCAGGCCGCACACAGAATGCACTTGGTGGTGTCGTCGAACCGCTCGCGGTCGGCCTGCGACTGGATGTGTTCCCGGGTCGGCGGTTGCCCGTAGGTGATCAGGAACGGCTTGATCGACCGGTACGCCTCGAAGAAGGGTTCCATGTCGACGACGAGGTCCTTCTCGAGCGGAAGCCCCTTGATCGGCTCGATGGTGATCTCGTCGGGCATGTCCTTGACGAGCACCTTGCAGGCCAGCCGGTTGACGCCGTTGATCCGCATGGCGTCGGAGCCGCAGACACCGTGCGCGCAGGACCGGCGGAAGGTCAGGCTTCCGTCCTGATAGCCCTTGATGTCGAGCAACAGGTTGAGGACGCGGTCGGTCGGGAGCGCGTGCACCTCGAAGGTCTGCCAGTACGGCTCGGGATTCAGCTCGGGCACGTAGCGCCGGATCTTCACCCGCACGGGCCGGGTTTCGATCGGCGCCTCGGCGCGCGTCTCGGCGGGACGCTCGGCGACAGCGGTCATCAGTACTTGCGCTCCATCGGTTGGTACCGCGTCTGCACCACCGGCTTGTAGTCGAGGGTGATGCTGCCGTCCTCGTTCCGGTAGGCCATGGTGTGACGCATGAAATTCGTGTCGTCGCGGTTGGGGTGATCCTCGCGGAAATGGCCGCCGCGGGACTCGTTGCGGGCCCGCGCGCCGATTACCAGAACCTCCGCGAGGTCGAGCAGGAACCCGAGTTCGATGGCCTCGAGCAGATCCGAGTTGAAGCGTTTGCCCTTGTCGGTGACGGCGACATTCACATAGCGCGCCTTGAGCGCGAGGATGTCCTCCTCCGCCTGCTTCAACGACTCCTCGGTCCGGTACACCTGCGCGTTCATGTCCATCGTGTTCTGCAGGGCGGAACGTATCTCGGCGACGCGGTCGCCGCCGGTCGACTCCAGCAACCGCTGCACGGTCGCCACGACCTGCGATTCGACACCGGGAGGAACGGGAGCCTTCGTCGCGACCCCGGCGTACTCCGCGGCGGCAATACCGCCCCGTCGGCCGAAGACGTTGATGTCGAGCAGGGAATTGGTTCCCAGCCGGTTGGACCCGTGCACCGACACGCATGCGACCTCGCCGGCCGCGTAGAGGCCCGGCACGACGTCAGTGTTGTTGCGTAACACCTCGGCGCGGATGTTGGTGGGCACCCCGCCCATCGCGTAATGCGCGGTCGGGTAGACGGGGACGGGTTCGGTGTACGGTTCGACGCCCAGATAGGTCCGCGCGAACTCGGTGATGTCCGGCAGTTTGGCGTCGATCTGCTCACGCGGCAGGTGGGTCAGGTCGAGCAGCACATAGTCCTTGTTCGGTCCCGCGCCGCGTCCTTCGCGCACCTCGTTGGCCATCGACCGGGCCACGATGTCGCGTGGCGCAAGGTCCTTGATGGTCGGCGCATAACGCTCCATGAACCGCTCGCCCACCGCGTTGCGCAGGATCCCACCCTCGCCGCGGGCCGCCTCGGACAGCAGGATGCCCAGCCCGGCGAGTCCGGTGGGATGGAACTGGAAGAACTCCATGTCCTCCAGCGGCAGACCTTTGCGCCACACGATGCCCATCCCGTCGCCGGTGAGCGTGTGCGCGTTGGACGTGGTCTTGAAGACCTTGCCGAACCCTCCGGTCGCCAACACCACGGCCTTGGCCTCGAACACGTGGATGTCACCGGACGCCAGCTCATAGGCGACCGCACCGGCCGCCCGGCCTTCGCTGAGGACGAGGTCGAGGACGTAGAATTCGTTGAAGAATTCGACGCCTTGCTTCACGCAGTTCTGGTACAGCGTCTGCAGGATCATGTGCCCGGTGCGGTCGGCCGCGAAGCAGGACCGCCGCACCGCCGCCTCGCCGTGGTTGCGGGTGTGCCCGCCGAAGCGGCGCTGGTCGATCCGTCCTTCAGGTGTCCTGTTGAACGGCAGGCCCATCTTCTCGAGGTCCAGGACGGCGTCGATCGCCTCCTTGCACATCACCTCGGCGGCGTCCTGGTCGACGAGGTAGTCGCCGCCCTTGACCGTGTCGAAGGTGTGCCACTCCCAGTTGTCCTCCTCGACGTTCGCCAGCGCGGCGCACATGCCGCCCTGCGCGGCGCCGGTGTGCGACCGCGTCGGGTACAGCTTGGTGAGGACGGCGGTGCGCACCCGCGCCGACGACTCCAGGGCCGCCCGCATCCCCGCCCCGCCGGCGCCGACGATGATGACGTCGTAGCTGTGCCGCTTGACCGCGGGCACCTCAGCTCCCCATGTCCGGGTTGAAGGTGAAGATCACGAGCGTGCCCAGCGCGATGGTGATCGTCGTGGCCGTGTACAGGACCGCTTTCAGCGTCAGGCGGGTACCGTCGCGGCGGGTGTAGTCGTTGATGATCACCCGCAGGCCGTTGGTGCCGTGGATCATCGCCAGCCACAGCATGAGCAGGTCCCACACCTGCCAGAACGGCGAGGCCCACCGCCCGGCCACGAAGCCCCAGTTGATGCGCTGCACTCCGCCGTCGAGGATGTTCATGATGAACAGGTGGCCGAGGACGAGGACCACCAGCACGATCCCGGACACCCGCATGAACAGCCACGCGTAGAGCTCGGTATTCGTCCGGGTGCGCCGCGGCCGGTTCGGCGCCGAGCGCGGCGACTCGATGACCGGCGGAATCGTCGGATAAGAGCGGGCGGCGGTCACGACACGCTCCCGAAGAGCTGCTCGAAGCTGTGCTTGAACATGAAGAAGGCGCCCGGAACCATGACGGCGACCCACACGAGGACGATCGCCCAGAGCATCTGGCGCTGGTACCGCGTGCCCCGGGCCCAGAAGTCGATGGCAACGATCCGCAACCCGTTCAGCGCGTGGAACAGGACGGCTCCGACCAGCCCGATCTCCATCAGGTTGACGAACGGATTCTTGTAGGTGTCGATCACCCGGTCGTAGGACTCCGGTGACACCCGCACCAGGGCGGTGTCGAGGACGTGCGCGAACAGGAAGAAGAAGGTCAGGACGCCGGTGATCCGGTGCGCGACCCAGGACCACATGCCCTCGCGGCCGCGGTAGAGCGACCCGGCGATCCGGGTGCGCTGGGGAGAACCTCGCCGGCTCGGCGAGGTGGACGGTGCGACCGTGGACACCCGATGCTCCTTCTGGGTCCGGTCGGCGCGAGCGCCGGCCTCTCCGCGTAGTTCGCCGGACGGGTCACCCTCGGATCGCGGGGTTCCGCCGGGCCGAGCGGCGCACCGGACGGGTCGACGGAGGGCCCGCGGACGGCGTCACCCGCCGGTCTCGACTGTAGTTGTCGCGTTCAGCGGTCCCTTCCGGCTGTGACCAGTCGGACAACTCACCCGCGACGCGCAACGATCCGGGAACGACTGCTCGCCTCGCGTCGGCGGGGGCGCGCTCGGTCGTCGGGGATCGCTACCGTACGGACCTGGAGCAGGCTCGCCAACATCTGCGGGCCCCGGAGGAAGGATGTCGATCGTGCCCGTACCGGGTCCACTTGCGCGAACGTCCGCCACAGTCGCCGGCGTCGCAGCGCTCGCCCTGGCTCTGGCTGCCTGTGGCAGCAAGCCCGGTGGCGGGGGCGGCGGCTCATCCAGCAGCAGCGCGTCCTCGAGTTCGTCTTCCGCCGCGGCGGGCGGCGCCACGAGCTCCTCCTCCAGTGCAGCGGCCGGCGGCGGGTTCACCGCATGCATGGTGCTCGACACCGGCGGCATCGACGACCACTCGTTCAACCAGACGTCGTGGGCCGGCATGACCGCGGCCAGGCAGCAGAACCCGAAGATCTCGATCTCCTATGTGCCGTCGCAGAGCGCGAACGACTACACCCCGAACCTCAACGCCGAGGTGTCCAAGGGCTGCAGCACGACCGTGGCCGTCGGCGGCTTGATGGCCGACGCCGTGAAGGCGGTCGCCAAGAAGAATCCGAGCAAACACTTCGCCGAGGTCGACGCGCCCTCCAGCGGGCCGAACGTCTATGGCATGCAGTTCAACACCGCGCAAGGCGCATTCCTCGGCGGATACCTGGCCGCCGCGTACAGCAAGAGCGGCAAGGTCGCCACGTGGGGTGGCCTGGCGATCCCGCCGGTGACCATCTACATGGACGGCTTCTGGGAGGGCGTCCAGTACTACAACAAGAAGAACGGCAAGCACGTGCAGGTCCTCGGCTGGAACGAGAAGAACCAGAAGGGCGGCTCGTTCTCGCAGTCGTTCACCGACAAGAACAAGGGCAAGCAGATCAGCCAGACCTTCGTGCAACAGGGTGCGGACGTGCTGTTCCCGGTGGCCGGTGGCGCCGGTGAGGGTGCGTTGAGCGCCGCGCAGGCCTTCGGCGGCAAGGTCGTGGTGATGTGGGTCGACACCGACGGATGCGTCAGCGAGGCCAGCTACTGCAAGTACATCCTGACCAGCGTCACGAAGAACCTGTCCGGCGCCGTGCAGCAGTACGTCACACAGGCAGCGAGCGGGGCGTTCCCCACCGGCAACTACCTGGGCACGCTCGCCAACCGCGGCACCGGGCTGGCCTCGTTCCACGACTTCGCCGGCAAGGTCCCGCAGTCGCTGCAGTCCCAACTTCGCCAGGTCGGGCTGGGCATCGCCACCGGAAAGATCAAGATAACCTCGCCCAACCAACCCAAGTAGGACGGCGCCCGGTCCAGATCGGGCCCGCTCCCGCGCCGGGTGCGCAGCCCTACCCTGGTGCTGCGCACCGGTCGGGGACCGTCCGGGACCGCGGCGGGGAAGGAGCTGCGCAGCCGGTGAAACTGGAGCTTCGCGGCATCACCAAGCGCTTCGGCACGCTCACCGCCAACGACCGGGTCGATCTCGTCGTCGAACCCGGCGAGATCCACGCGCTGCTCGGCGAGAACGGTGCCGGCAAGTCGACGCTGATGAACGTCCTCTACGGCCTGTACCAGCCCGATGAGGGCGAGATCGTCGTCGACGGCCGGCCGGTGCAGTTCCGCGGGCCGGGCGACGCGATGGCGGCCGGGATCGGGATGGTCCACCAGCACTTCATGCTGATCCCGGTCTTCTCGGTCGCCGAGAACGTCATGCTCGGTCACGAACAGTCCTCGGGCGGGTTCCTCGCCCGCCGCCGCGCGCGCCGCGAGGTCGCCGACATCTCCCGGCGTTACGGGCTGGACGTGCCGCCGGACGCCCTCGTAGCCGACCTGCCCGTCGGAGTCCAGCAGCGCGTCGAGATCCTCAAGGCTCTCAGCCGCAAGGCGGAGCTGCTGGTCCTCGACGAGCCGACCGCCGTCCTCACCCCGCAAGAGACCGACGACCTCATCACGGTGATGCGGGCTCTGCGCGACGGCGGGACGTCGATCGTCTTCATCAGCCACAAGCTGCGCGAGGTGCGCCAGGTCGCCGACCGGATCACGGTGATCCGCCGCGGCGCCGTCGTGGGCACCGCGCACCCGAGCGCCCCGCCCGCCGAACTGGCCGCGCTGATGGTCGGGCGGCCGGTGCAGCTGACCGTCGACAAGGCACCCAAACAGCCGGAGGACCCGGTCCTCGAGGTCACCGGACTGCGGATCGTCTCCGGGGCCGGCGTGGTCCTCGTCGACGACGCGTCCTTTACCGTGCGGGGCGGGGAGATCTACGCGCTCGCGGGGGTGCAGGGCAACGGGCAGACCGAGCTGACCGAGGCATTGGTGGGCCTCACGCCGCTCGCGTCCGGGTCGATCCGCATCGACGGGTTCGAGACCGCCGGCCGCGCGACCCGGGACATCCTGCGCCGCGGGGTGGGCTACGTCGCCGAGGACCGGCTGCACGACGGGCTGGTCGGCTCGTTCAGCGTCGCCGACAACCTGGTGCTCGATCTCTATGACGGGTCCCCGTACGCCAAGCGCGGCGTGCTGCGCCGACGGGCCATCGACCTGAACGCGCGGGCCCGGGTCGAGGAGTTCGACGTGCGCACGCCGAGCATCGAGGCGTCCGCCGCCACCCTGTCGGGCGGCAACCAGCAGAAGGTCGTCCTCGCCCGGGAGATGTCGCGGCCGCTGCGGCTGCTCATTGTCGCCCAGCCCACCCGCGGGCTCGATGTCGGCTCGATGGAGTTCGTGCACCGGCGCATCGTGGCCGAGCGCGACCGCGGCGCCGCCGTCCTGCTGGTATCCACCGAACTGGACGAGGTGCTGGGTCTGGCCGACCGCATCGGCGTCATGTTCCGCGGCCGCATCGCGGCAGAGGTTCCGGGAGGCACGCCGGCCGAACAGATCGGGATGCTGATGGCCGGGTCGCAAGCCGAGAGCGACGGCGCGGCCGCGGAAGCGGTGCCATGACCGTCGAGACGGCTCCCGCGTCGGCCTCCCCGGCGCCTGCGGACCAACCCCCGCGCCGCGGCCTCGGCCGCAGGCTGCTCGACGGATATCTCTACGCCGGGCCGGTCACGCTCACGGTCCTGGCCTTCGTCTGCGGAGCAGTGGTCGGCGCAGTCATGATGGTCGTCGCCGACCCGGCGACCCGATCGGCTCTCGGCTACTTCCTCGCTGCTCCCGGCGACACGTTCAGTAACGGCTGGCACGCCATCTCGGCCGGCTACAGCGCACTGTTCCGCGGCGCTCTCTTCAACACCGACTCGCTCTACAGCAACGGCGGAGCGCCCATCTTCGGGCCGATCGCCAACACCCTCGCGTACGCGACCCCGTTGATCCTCGGCGGCCTGGCCGTCGGAGTGGCGTTCCGCGCGGGCCTGTTCAACATCGGCGTGCAGGGCCAGTTGATCATGGGCGCGATCTGCGCGGGGCTGGTCGGATTCGACGTCGACCTGCCGCCGGTCATCCACCTGGTCGCGGCCCTGCTTGCCGGGATTGCCGGAGGCGCGGGATGGGGCGGGCTCACCGGCTGGCTCAAAGCGCGCACCGGCGCGCACGAGGTCATCACGACGATCATGCTCAACTACGTCGCGCTGTACTTCCTGAACTACCTGCTCAACGTCTCGGGATTCCAGAAACCGAAGACCAACGAGGCGGTGTCCAAGCCCGTCTCGGGCGACGCGCGGCTGCCACACCTTTTCGGCGCCAACCTCCCGGTGCACCTCGACCTGCTGATCGCACTGGGGGCCGCAGCCGGGGTCTGGTGGCTGCTCACGCGGTCGACCCTGGGATTCTCGCTGCGCGCGATCGGCGCGAACCAGAACGCCGCGAGGACCGCGGGCATGAACGTCGAGCGAGGCTATCTCGTGGTGATGCTGATATCGGGAGCGCTCGCCGGCCTCGTCGGCTGCTCGCAGGCGCTGGGGGCCCGCGCCGGCGGGTTCGACAACTCCGTCGACGCCAACCTCGGCTTCGATGCGATCACCGTCGCCTTGCTCGGCCAGGCCAGCCCGTGGGGCACGGTGCTGGCCGGGCTGTTCTTCGGCGCGCTGAACGCCGGGCGGGTGGTGATGAACGCGAGCACCTCGACCCCGTCCGACGTCGTCAACGTGATGGAGGCGGTGATCGTACTGTTCATCGCGGCTCCCGCCCTGGTGCGGTCGATCTTCCGGCTCCGGCAGGCGCGGGGCGGTTCGCGGGTCAGCGCGCTCGCGAAGGGCTGGAACGGATGAGCGGCACCCTCGGAAACTGCTTGGCACAGAACGCTTCGCACTCTCGCGGTAACCCCGCATGAGCACCGCGACCGGCACCCGGCCGCCGGCCGCCGGCGACGAGCTCGTCGTCCACCACCAAGCTGCCGAGCCGCTGCTGAGCACCCGACGGCGGTTGGCCGGAGCCGCCGGACTGGTCGTCGCCGGGCTCGTCTGCATCCTCGTGTTCGGACTCGACGCCAACCCGGGCGACGCCAGCTTCCAGGTGGCCCTGGCCGGGTTCGGACCGAAGATCCCCAACGTTCAGCTGCCCGGCCGACCGGCGTGCTTCGTCCTCGGCGCTCTCGTGATCGTCCTCGCGTTGCTGCACGCCGCGCGGGGCTTCTCCCGCCGGTCGATGCGGTGGGTGATCGCGACGGCGATCGCCTGTTTCGCGGTCTCGTTCCTGTGCTGGGCCGCCACCGGCACGCCCGGTAACCCCTTCACGCTGCTCGGGCTCCTGCAAACGACGATCGCCGCCTCTTCGGTGCCGCTCGTCCTCGGCGCGCTCGGCGGCATCATGTGCGAGCGCTCGGGCGTGATCAACGTGGCGATCGAGGGCCAGCTGTTGGTCGGGGCGTTCATGGGCGCGATGGTGGCCACGATGGCGAACAACGTCGCCGGCACGCTGGCCGCGGCCGCGGCGGGCGGCGTGCTCGGCGCGCTGCTCGCGGTGTTCGCCGTCAAGTACGCCGTGAACCAGGTCGTGCTCGGCGTCGTGCTCAACGTCCTCGCCCTGGGCCTGACGAACTTCGGCTACAACGCGCTGCTGCAACAGAACAGCTCGGGGCTGAACAACCCCGCCGTCCTGAACCCGATCAAGGTGCCGGGGCTGTCGCAGATCCCGATCCTCGGTCCGGTTCTGTTCGACCAGAACTGGCTGGTCTATCTGACCTACGCGCTGATCGTGGCGGTGCACGTGTGGTTGTTCCGCACCCGCTGGGGGCTGCGGACCCGGGCCGTCGGAGAGCACCCGCGGGCGGCCGACACGGTGGGGATCAACGTCGCCCGGATGCGGTACCGCAACGTGATCATCGGCGGCATGATCGCGGGGATCGGCGGCGCCTATCTCACCATCGGCTACGCGGGCGCCTTCAGCGGCAACATCTCCTCCGGGAAGGGGTTCATCGCGCTCGCCGCGGTGATCTTCGGCCGGTGGAGCCCGCTTGGCGCCGTGGGCGCGGCGCTGCTCTTCGCGTTCGCCGACGGTTTGCAGATCCTGCTGCCCATCGCGGGGACCCCCACGAACATCCCGTCCGCGTTCTGGTCGATGCTGCCCTACGTGGCGACCGTGTTTGCGGTCGCGGGCCTGGTAGGCAAGGTGCAGGCCCCCGCCGCCGACGGCGAGCCGTACGTCAAGAGCTGAGTCGTCCCCTCCCGGATCGGAGATCCATGTACGAGATCGATTGGCCCGAGCTGCGCCGTGCCGCGCTCGAGGCGATGGGCACCGCCTACGCCCCGTACTCGCAGTACCCGGTCGGCGCCGCGGCCCTCGTGGACGACGGACGCATCGTCGTCGGCTGCAACGTCGAGAACGCCTCCTTCGGGCTCGGTCTCTGCGCCGAGTGCGGGATCGTCTCGGCGCTGCACGCCGGCGGAGGAGGACGGCTGGTGGCCTTCGCCTGCGTCGACGCGCGCGGCGGCGTGCTCATGCCGTGCGGGCGCTGCCGGCAGCTGCTGTGGGAGCACGGCGGGCCGGACCTGCAGCTGGACACTCCCGAGGGCGTGATGAGCATGTTCGACGTGCTGCCGCAGGCCTTCAGCCAGAACGACCTCGTCGGCTGACCGAGCCGGGTGAGCAGCGCAGCCGCGCACGAGGTCCAGCCGTGAGCGCCGGCGCCGGGCGCACCGAGCTCTTCAGCGCGGTCGACGTCATCCGCGCCAAGCGCGACGGCGGCGAGCTGTCCGACGAGCAGATCGACTGGGTGATCGACGCGTACACCCGCGGCGCGGTCGCCGAGGAGCAGATGGCGGCCCTGGCCATGGCGGTGTTCTGGCGCGGCCTGGCTCCGCGCGAGCTGTCGCGGTGGACGGACGCGATGATCCGCTCCGGCGAGCGGCTCGACCTGTCGTTCCTGTCCCGCCCGGCCGTCGACAAGCACAGCACCGGCGGGGTCGGCGACAAGATCACGCTGCCGCTGGCCCCGCTCGTGGCCGCGTGCGGCGCGGCGGTGCCGCAGCTGTCCGGGCGCGGGCTGGGGCACACCGGCGGGACGCTCGACAAGCTCGAGTCGATCCCGGGCTGGCGGGCGTCCGTGAGCAACACGGAGTTCCGCCGACAGCTCGAGGAGGTGGGGGCGGTGATCTGCGCGGCGGGCGCCGACCTCGCTCCGGCCGATCGCAAGCTCTATGCGCTCCGCGACGTGACCGGCACGGTCGACTCCATCCCGCTGATCGCCTCCTCGATCATGAGCAAGAAGATCGCGGAGGGGTCTGCGGCGCTCGTCCTCGACGTCAAGGTCGGCTCCGGCGCGTTCATGCCCGACCTGAACTCCGCGCGGGAGCTCGCCGAGACGATGGTCCGGCTGGGCGGCGACGCCGGCGTGCGCACGGTGGCGCTGCTCACCGACATGTCCACGCCACTGGGCCGGACCGCGGGCAACGGTCTGGAGGTTGCGGAGGCGGTCGAGGTGCTGGCCGGCGGAGGGCCGGCCGACGTGGTGGAGCTGACCCTGACCCTGGCCCGGGAGATGCTCGCCGCGGCCGGACGAGAGGACGCGGACCCGGCCGACGCGCTGCGGGACGGACGGGCCATGGACGTCTGGCGCCGCATGATCCGCGCGCAGGGCGGCGATCCCGACGCGGCGCTGCCGGCGAGCAAGGAGCGGCACGACGTTGCCGCGCCGGCGACCGGAGTGCTCACCCGCCTGGACGCGCTGGCCGTGGGAGTCGCCGCGTGGCGGCTGGGTGCCGGCCGAGCCCGCAAGGAGGATGGCGTGTCGGCCGGCGCCGGGGTGCGACTGCTCGCCCGGCCCGGGGACAGGGTGACCGCAGGGCAGCCGCTGCTCGAGCTGCACGCCGATGATCCGGCCCGGTTCCGGGCCGCCCTGGCCGCGTTGACGGACGGCATCGAGGTCGGCCCGGCGCCGCCGGCGCGCCGCCCGCTCGTCCTCGACCGGATCGGATGAGGGATCGCGGCACGCGCCGGACCGCTGCTGCGCCGGCGGGTTAACGTGAGCCTCATGGCCGCCCGGATCGACGAGGAGAACCTGCGCCGCGCTCCCAAGGTGCTGCTGCACGACCATCTCGACGGAGGGTTGCGACCGGCCACGGTGCTGGAATTGGCGCACGAGGTCGGCTACTCGGACCTGCCCGCCGACGATCCCGAGGCGCTCGGCCGGTGGTTCCGCGAGGCGGCGGACTCCGGATCCTTGGAGCGCTATCTCGAGACGTTCAGGCATCCCGTCGCGGTGATGCAGACCCGCGCCGGGCTGGTCCGCACCGCGCGCGAGGCCGCCGAGGACCTGGCCGCCGACGGGGTGGTGTACGCCGAGGTGCGCTGGGCGCCGGAGCTGCACGTCGAGCGGGGCCTGAACCTCGACGAGGTGGTCGACGCCGTGCTCGCCGGCTTCCGCGAAGGCGAGCAGGAGGCGGCGCGTCGCGGTCAGGCGATCCGGGTGGGCGGGCTGGTCACCGCGATGCGGCACGCGGCGCGCTCGCGCGAGATCGCCGAGCTCGCCGCGGCCTGGCGCGACCGGGGCGTGGTCGGGTTCGACATCGCCGGCGCGGAGGCGGGGTTCCCGCCGACCCGGCACCTGGACGCCTTCGAGTTCCTGCGCCGCGAGAACTTCCACTTCACGATCCACGCCGGCGAGGCCTTCGGGCTGCCGTCGATCTGGGAGGCGCTGCAGTGGTGCGGTGCGGACCGCCTCGGCCACGGCGTGCGGTTCGTCGACGACATCGCGCCGGACGGCAGCCTGGGCCGGCTGGCCCAGTACGTGCGGGACAAGCGGATCCCGCTGGAGATGTGCCCGTCCTCCAACGTGCAGACCGGCGCCGCCAAGTCGATCGACGAACATCCGATCGGCCAGCTGCGCCTGCGCCACTTCCGGGTGACGGTCAACACCGACAACCGGCTGATGAGCGCGACGTCGATGTCGCAGGAGCTGGGGCTGCTCGTCGACGCGTTCGGTTACGGCTGGGCCGACCTGCAGTGGTTCACCATCAACGCGATGAAGAGCGCGTTCATCCCGTTCGACGACCGGCTCGATCTCATCAACGGACGCATCAAGCCTGGCTTCGCCGAGCTAATGCAATAAACCGAGCGCGCTCTTCGCAGTGAGCACCCGCAGCGCCGACGCGTCGACCAGGGCGCGGAACGACGACGACGCCGACGCCGCCTGCAGCAGCGCGGCGGTCATCGCGCCGGCCTGACCGGCGTCGACGGTGAGAACGAGGTCCCCGCCGGCGCGGATGAAGTCGACTGCGCGTGAACCGACCGAATACCCGCTCACCTGCTTGGCCGCGCCGAGGTCGTCGCTGATGACGACGCCGGCGAACCCGAACCGCTGCCGCAGGATCCCGGTGACGATGGTGGAACTGAACGCCGCCGGGTGCGCGGAGTCGATCCGCGTGTAGATCGCGGTCGACATCATGACGAACGGCACGTGCGCCTGCACGGCCGACTGGAAGGGCTCCAGATACGGGTCGTTCGGGCCGGTGATGGTGTCGCGGACCCCCGACGTGGTGTCGGTGTTGCCGGTCACCCGGCCGAGGCCGGGGAAGTGCTTGGCGGTGGCATCGACCCCGCCTTCGGCCATGCCCCGCACGAAGGCGTCCCCGTGGGGAATGACGGTCGTGGGGTAGTGGCCGAACTCCCGGTCGAGGTCACCGATCGGCGGGTTGTCGGTGTCGCCGGGGGGAACGGTGTCGACCACTGGAGCGAGGTTCACGTTGACCCCGGCCGCGTGCAGTTGCTGTGCCCAGGTAACGGCCTTCGACCAGAGCGTCCCGTGGTACCAAGTGCCCTGTGTCAGCGCGGACGGGATGGTGCTGAACCCCGACCCCCGCAGCCGCTGCACCAGACCGCCCTCCTGGTCGGTGGAGACGAGCAGCTTGACGGAGGCCGGAGCCAGCCCCTGCAGGCGGGTCGTCACCGCCTTCGTTGCGGTGACGCCCTGGTAGGTGGTGCCGTCGAGGATGACCGAGCCCACGTGATAGGTCTGGATCGCGGTGGCGGTGGCCGCGGCGACCCCGGTCGTCGGGCAGTCGACCATCAGCAACTGGCCGACCCGCTGGGCCTCGGACATGCCGGAGAGCAACGTGCGCGGGCTGGCGGACGTCGACGTGCGCATCGCCGATGTCGTGGCTGCGGCCGGCGATGAGGATGCGGCTCGCGACGAGTCCGTGGCCCGGGAGGACGCGGCCGAGGACGCCCGCGGCTGGCGGCTCGGCCGAGCCGCTGACGAGGGCGGGCGCGACGTGCTCGGCGCAGCGGGTCGCGAGGAAGCCCGCATGCTGGAGGTGGGCGGGTTCGGCGGGTCGGTCGGGCGGCCGGACGCCACCGACGTGCACCCCGTCGAGACGCACATGACGGCGGTCAGAACCGCCAGCCGCAGCAGCATCGTCGAATCCTCCACTCCTCAGGTCGAGCCGAGTCCCTTCGGCACGCCCTCGAAGAGCAGACGTGTTCTCTCCAGGGATCGGTTGCGGTCGTCGCCGGAATAGAGCTGGGTGGTGACCATCAGCTCGTCGGCCGCGGTCCGCTCGAGCAGGCCCGCCAACGCCGCGCGGACGGTTTCCGGACCGCCGACCGCCTGATCGCGCCAGCGTTCGCTCACCCAGTCCCGCTCGCTGCTCGTCCAGGGATGCGCGGCGGCCTCGTCCGGGGTGGGCAGCGGGCCGGGGCGTCCCTGGCGCAGCCGCAGGAACGACAGCGCCGCCGGAAGGGCCAGGCGTTGCGCCGTCTCGTCGGTCTCGGTGCAGACCACCTGCACGGTGATCATGGCGTACGGCCGGTCCAATCCGCGGTCGGTCCGGAAGCTGGAGCGGTACAGATCCAGCGCGGCCACGGTGTTCGCCGCGCTGAAGTGGTGCGCGAAGGCGAACGGCAGGCCCAACAGGCCGGCCAGCTGCGCGCTGTACCCGCTGGACCCCAGCAGCCAGATCGGCGGCGACTGGTCCGCGCGGGGAACCGCCGCGATGGCGCCGTAGGGATGCCCGTCCGGCCATTCGCCGGCCAGGAAACAGGCCAGCTCGCCGAGCTGCTCGGGGAAGTCGTCCGGCCCGAGCGTCCCGCGGCGCAGCGCAGCGGCGGTCGCCGGGTCGGTGCCCGGCGCGCGGCCCAGGCCGAGGTCGATCCGGCCCGGGTAGAGGGCCGCCAGGGTGCCGAACTGCTCGGCCACGACGAGAGGAGCGTGGTTGGGCAGCATCACCCCGCCGGACCCGACCCGGATCCGCTCGGTCGCCGCTGCCACCGCACCGACGAGGACGGCCGGCGCGGAGGATGCGATCCCGGGCATGTTGTGGTGCTCGGCGAGCCAGAACCGGGTGTACCCGAGCCGTTCGGCGCACTGCGCCGACCGCAGCGTCGCGCGGACCGCCTCGGTGGTCGTCTGCCCTGCGCCGACCGGCGCGAGGTCGAGGACGGAGAGCGGCAGGTTCGGCAACGCGGTCACGTCCAGGTCGAACCGGGCCGGGTCGCGGCAGATTCCGCTAGCGTCGTCCGGATGCCGGCCGACGCGATCTTGCCCGAGACCGCCCATGCGTTGCAGCACCGGGTCGCCCGCGCCCAGCGCGACGGACGGGTGCCCTCGGTGGTGGCTGCGGTCGCCCGCCGAGGCGCTCCCGTGTGGTTCGGGAGCGCCGGGGCCGTCGAGGGCGCCGCACCGACCGAGGACACCCAGTACCGCGTCGGGTCGATCACTAAGACGATGGTCGCGGTCGGCGTCCTCCGGCTGGTGGAGCGCGGCCAGATCGGCCTGGCGGATCCGATCGGAGCGCATCTGCCGGACGCGCCCGCACCCGATTCGACGGTGTACCAGCTGCTCTCGCACACCGCGGGACTGGCTGCGGAGACACCTCCGCCGTGGTGGGAGCGCACACCCGGGACGGAGCGCCCTTCGCTGACCGACGTGCTCCCCGACCCGCCGCTGCACCACGAGCCGGGACGGGTCTTCCACTACTCGAATCCCGGCTTCGGCCTGCTGGGCGCGCTGGTGGCGGCCAAGTCCGGTCGCCCCTGGCCGGACGTCCTCGCCGACAAGCTGTGGAGGCCGCTGGGAATGGCGCGGACCGGTTACCTGCCGACGGTCCCGCACGCGTCCGGCTGGGCGGTGCATCCGTGGGCCGACGTCGTGCTCCCGGAACCGGCTCATGACTCCGGGTTGCTCGCCGCGGCCGGTCAGCTCTGGTCGACGCCGGGCGACCTGTGCCGCTTCGGCGTCTGGCTGGCCGGCGACGGCCGCGGAATCCTGCGCACCGACACGGTCGCGCAGATGCGCGCACCCGCGGTTGCGCCGGGCGACGCCGCCTGGTCCGGCTCCTACGGGCTGGGCGTCCAGATACTGCGGTTCGGGGATCGGGTGCTGATCGGGCACACCGGGTCGATGCCGGGCTTTCTCGCCATCGTGGTCTCCTCGATCGAGGACGGGGTCACCGTGGCGGCTCAGGCCAACGCGTGGTCGCAGCTGGCTCTCGGCTCGCTCGCCGCCGACCTGATCGCCATCGTCTGCGAGCGTGAACCGAGCCTTCCGCAGCCGTGGATGCCGGCGGAGTCGGTGTCGGCGGAGGCGATGGAGCTGGTCGGTCCGTGGTACTGGGGCGCGGCGGCCGTCGGGCTGTCGCTGCGCGCGGACGGCACGCTGCGGATGGCTCCGATCCTGGACGCGGGGCGTGCGGCGACCTTCCAAGCCGCCGGGGACGGGCGGTGGGTCGGCCTCGACGGCTACTACCACGGCGAGTACCTCGAGCCGCGCCGCGACGAGGACGGCCGCCTCAGCCACCTGGAGCTGTGCTCCTACGTGTTGACCAGGAAGCCGTACGACCCGCCGGAGGTCATCCCGGGCGGCCTCGACCTGGGGGGTTGGCTCGGCTGATCAGGCCCAGTCGAAGGTGCGGGTGACCGCCTTGCGCCACTGCGCATAGAGCCGCTCCCGCTCGTCCTGCGGCATGGCCGGTCGCCACTCGCGGTCGGCGCTCCAGTTCGTCCTGATCTCCTCGGTCGACGACCAGAAGCCGACCGCCAGGCCGGCGGCGTAGGCGGCGCCGAGCGCGGTCGTCTCCGCGACGACCGGCCGTACCACCGGCACGCCGAGCAGGTCGGCCTGAAACTGCATGAGCAACTCGTTGCCGACCATGCCGCCGTCGACCTTGAGCGCGGACAGTTCCACGCCGGAGTCGGCGCGCATGGCGTCGACGACCTCGCGGGTCTGGAAAGCGGTGGCTTCGAGGACGGCGCGGGCCAGGTGGCCGCGGTTGACGAACCTGGTGAGCCCGACCAGCGCACCGCGGGCGTCCGGGCGCCAGTGCGGCGCGAACAGTCCGGAGAAGGCCGGGACGAAGTAGGCGCCGCCGTTGTCGTCGACGGTCCGGGCCAGGGTCTCGATGTCGGCGGCCGTGCCGATCAGCCCCAGGTTGTCGCGAAGCCACTGCACGAGGGAGCCGGTGACCGCGATCGACCCTTCCAGGGCGTACACCGGGTCCTGGCCGGGGAGGGCGTAGCAGACGGTGGTCAGCAACCCGTGCTCGCTGCGGACGCGCTCGCCGCCGGTGTTCAGCAGCAGGAAGTTGCCGGTGCCGTAGGTGTTCTTGCCCTCGCCGACCGCCAGGCACGCCTGGCCGAAGGTGGCCGCGTGCTGGTCACCGAGGATCCCGGCGATGGGCACGCCGGGGAGGACGCCGCGGGCCCGGCAGGTCGCGTACACCTCTGAGGAGGACCGAATTTCGGGCAACATCGCTGTCGGCACGCCGATCTCGTCCGCTATCTCGGGCACCCAGGCGAGCCGGCCGAGGTCCATCAGCAGGGTCCGCGAGGCGTTGGTGGCGTCGGTGACGTGCACGCCGCCGTCGGTCCCGCCGCTCATGTTCCAGACCAGCCAGCTGTCGATGGTGCCGAAGGCGAGTTCGCCGCGCTCCGCGCGGGCGCGCGCGCCGTCGACCGCGTCGAGCAGCCACCGCGCCTTCGGGCCGGCGAAGTAGGTCGCGAGGGGAAGGCCGGTCCGGTCGCGGAACCGGCCGGTGCCGCCCTGCTCGGCCAGCTGATCGCAGATGGACTGCGTCCGGGTGTCCTGCCAGACGATCGCGGGCGCGACCGGTTCTCCGGTCGCCCGGTCCCACACCACGGTGGTCTCGCGCTGGTTCGTGACGCCGAGGGCCGCCACGTCGCCGGTGGCGAGATCCGCGCGAGCGAGTGCGCCGGCGACGACCTCTCGGGTGTTGCGCCAGATCTCGACCGGGTCGTGCTCGACCCACCCGGCCCGCGGCAGGAACTGCCGGTGCTCGCGCTGGTCGGCGGCGACGATCCGCGCGCTGTGGTCGAACAGGATGCATCGGGTGGACGTCGTGCCTTGATCGATCGCCGCGACCACCGACGCCTCAGCCACGCGGCCGAGCCTGCCAGATCCGGGTCCCGGCGTTCGCGGTCGTCCTAGGGCAGCGCGGTGACAGCGCGGCGCGGTCGCCTCACGCGTGTCGGGCGGCGGACTCCTGGAGCCGGACGGTTCCTCCGGCGTCGCCGCCGACCGGCTGCGCGGCACCGTCGAACACCTGCCCGACGAAACGGAGGGCGCGGGGCAGGTTGCCGGTCATCAGCATCTTCACCGCAGGAATGGCGGCGATGAACGGTCCGAGCGGCGGCGCCGGCTGGGCTGGGGTCAGGTGAGCCGGTCGGGCACGCCGAAGCGGCCGAAGGCGCCGGCGAGGCGATCGCGCTGCATCGGTTGGTCGGGGAAGCGGATGTAGGCATCTGGGCGAGGATCATCGCTGCTGCGGACGATGAAGGCGGTGACGTCGGCGACCAGCCCGTCGCGCACGGTGAGGACGTTCAGCGCGAACGGCAGGTAGGCGGCGGCAGCGTCGTCCCAGGTGTAGAAGGCCAGCGCCGGTTGCCCGTTGGCCTGCGTGCGGACCGTCCTCCACTGCCAGGCGCCGTTCAGCGAGTAGTCGCGGGC
Source organism: Jatrophihabitans sp. (assembly GCA_025924515.1). Lineage (GTDB taxonomy): Bacteria > Actinomycetota > Actinomycetes > Mycobacteriales > Jatrophihabitantaceae > JAICIE01. Next base: position 20,139 of record JAICIE010000017.1, read on the forward strand.
CCAGGCGATGACCGCGTCCCGCCGCGTGTACCAGGTCGTCAGCGGAGGCATCGCGAAGCTGGCGTCCTCAGCCAACATCTCGGCGAACGCCTCGACGTCGCAGCGTTCCCAGGCCGAGACGTAGCGATCGACCAACTCGCTCAGCGCCCGATCGCCGAGCGCGCGCAGCGTGCGCTGCTGGGACCGTTCGGGCACCCTGGCAGCCACCGTCGCGCGGGCGCGTTGCAGGGCGCTGTTGACCGACGCGACCGACGTCGACAGCAGGGCCGCGGTCTCTTGCGCACTGAAGCCGAGAACCTCGCGGAGCAGGAGGACGGCGCGCTGGTTGCCGCCCAGGTGTTGCAACGCGGCGATGAACGCCAACTCGAGCGCCTCGCGCCGCTCGTACGTGGCCTCCGGGGTGGCCCGACCGTCCGGAATTCCGAGGGCCTGGTCGGGGTACGGCTCGAGCCACACCGACTCGGCGGCGGGCATTCCGGGTGCAACGGCGGCTTCGGCCGGTGGCCCGAAATCGTGCGGCAGGAAGCGGGTGCGCCGCCGGGCCAGCTCGGTCAGGCACACATTGGTGGCGATGGCGTACAGCCAGGACCGCGCCGAGGCGTCCTTGCGCAGCCCCGCGAAGCCGCGCCAGGCGCGGACGAGGGTCTCCTGCAGGGCGTCGTCGGCGTCGTGCACCGAGCCGAGCATCCGGTAGCAGTGCGCATGGAGCTCGGCCCGGTGCGATTCGGCCAGCTCGGCGAAGTTTCCACCGGCCGGTTCGGGACTCTGGCTCAGGGTTGCTCGACCACCATCAGGACGTGACCGGTCGGGTCGCGGAACCAGAACAACGGTGGCACCGGGTCGCCCATCCGTGACACCTGGGCGTCGACGTCAACGCCGAGCGACTGGAATTGCGCGTGCGTCGCGTCGATGTCATCGGTCGTCAGCGTGATGCCGGTCTGCATCCCGACGACCTCGCCGCTGTCGGGGGGCGGAGGCGCCAGCGCGATCCCGGTCGTGCCCGCCGGCGGATACACCTCGACCCAGCGGTAGCCGCCGCCGAAGCCGGTGTCGGTGCGCTTCTCGAACCCCAGCGACTCGTAGAACGCGATGGCCTTGTCCTGATCGGGTGTCGGGACGCACACCAGGCTGAGCTCGCGGATGCGGGTTGCGGTTGTAACCATGTCCACCTCCTGAAGTTGGTGGTTACGCCTGATACGACTCCGGGTGCGCCGCCAACTCATCGCGTCCTGTCGGAGTCGCTCGGAGGTCCGTTCTCAGGGCAGCCACCTGCCGAGCCAACGCAGCGGTCGACCGACCGCAGGATGTTGGTGCCAACCGTGCCGGACGACCTGCCCGCGGACGGCACGGAGGGCGTTCCTCGTGGCCACGGCGGGGCCTGAGCGTGCGCGGTCCTCGACCGCCGCCGCCTGCTTGCCCAACCAGCGCGCGCATCGCAGGCAGACGACGACCTCCGGGTGGTTGCCGAGGTGCACTCCCGGCCTCGCCGGCGTGCCGCAGCACCAGCACTCGTCCCCGGCCGGCCGCTCGACGACCGGCTTCTCCAGGGTCGACATGCGACAAGTCTGACGGCCGGCTGGAGCGGTGGCCAGGGTGTGGCGGCACGGGGCTGCCGTCCGTCGTTCGAACCCTGCCGCCCGTCTCCGACGTCAAAGCCCGACAACGGCCTCGGTAAGCGGCTGCTCCGGGTTCCCGAGACGCGCCTTGTCCACCGGCGCGCCGCGGCGGATCAGCGACTTCACGTCCTCGATCACATCCCAGATGTTCACCGCCATTCCGGCGACGACCCGATCGTCGCGCAGCCAGAAGGCGATGAACTGTCGGCTGTCAAGGTCGCCCCGGATCAGAACGTCGCTGTAGGAACCGGTCGGCGCGTGCCCGACGTATTCCATCCCCAGGTCGTACTGGTCGGTGAAGAAGTACGGCAGCGCGTCATAGCGGACGTCCTCGCCGAACAGCGCCGCCACCGCAACGGCCGGCTGGTTGAGCGCCGCTGCCCAGTGCTCGACGCGGATGCGGGTGCGCAGCAGCGGGTGGTCGTGTGCGGCGATGTCCCCGACGGCTGCCACCCGCGGATCGCTGCTCCGCAACGCCGCGTCGACGAGTACGCCGTTGTCGACCGCGAGGCCGGCCCGCTCTGCGAGTTCGACGCGCGGCAGCACTCCGATGCCGACGATCACCGCGGTCGCCTCCAGGACGGTGCCATCGGCGAGGCGCACCCCGGCCGCGGCTCCCGAACCGTCGGTCAGTATCGCGTCGAGTCCGACGCCGGTGCGCAGGTCGACCCCGTGCTCACGGTGCAGGTCCGCGAAGGCGCGAGCCACTTCAGGGCCCAACACTCCCATGAGAGGAAGCGCGGCGACCTCGACGACGGTGACCGCGGTGCCGGCTTGGCGGGCGGCCGCGGCCACCTCGAGCCCGATCCAGCCACCGCCGACGATCACCAACCGGGACTGCTCGCCGAACGTCGCACGGATCGCATCCGCGTCGGCATGCCGGCGCAGATAAAAGACTCCCGCGGCGTCGCCGCCTGACACGCGCAAGCGCCGCGGACTCGAGCCAGTGGCCAGGACGAGCCGGTCGAAGCGCACCGCAGCGCCGTCGGACAGCTGAACCGTGCCGGCGGCGAGGTCGACCGCGTCGGCTCGCTGGCCGACTCGCAAATCGACGTCGTGCTCCCGATACCACGGCTCCGGCAGCACCACGGCCTTCTCGAAGGGCGTCGTCCCCATCAGGTAACCCTTCGACAGCGGCGGGCGCTCGTACGGCAGCTCGGCCTCCTCGCCGACGAGAGTGAGCGCGCCAGTGAAGCCGCGTCCGCGCAGGGCTTCCACCGACTTCGCGCCGGCCAGGCCGCCGCCGACTACGACCACCTGGGAAATCGACTCGCTCATTTCGCACCCTCGCGGCCGTCACGGGTGAGGGCCAGGAACTCCTGGCGAGACCGGGCGTCTTCCCGCAGCGCCCCGAGCAGCGCTGAGGTGACGGTGGTCGATCCGGTGGCCTGCACGCCTCGGAGGGTCATGCAGGTGTGCTGAGCCTGGATCACGACGCCGACGCCCTTCGGGTCGAGGTTGGCGTCAAGCCAGCCGGCGATCTGCTTCGTCAACCGTTCCTGGACCTGGGGCCGGGACGCGAAATGCACCACGACCCGAGCCAGCTTGGACAGCCCGAGAATACGCTCGCCGGGCAGGTAACCCACGTGCGCGACCCCGATGAACGGCAGCAGGTGGTGCTCGCACACCGACCGCAGCGGGATGTCCCGGGCAAGCACCAGCTCGTCGTAGTTCTCCTCGTTCGGGAAGGTCGTCAGATTGAACGCCGGCGCGCTGAAAAGGTCGGTGTACGCGGCGACCATGCGGGCCGGCGTGCGGCGCAATCCCTCGGCGCGGGTGTCGAGCCCCAGCGCGCGCAGCAGGGTGCCGGCGGCGCGCTCGGCCGCGACAGCGTCGACCTGCGGCGGGGTGGCGGTCACTCTGACCGGCGCGGTCGAACGGAGGGTCTCGAGAGCGGTCATGGGTCCTCCTCGCGAATGGCTTTCACCAATGAGCATTAGCCATAAGTGTCCGATCGTCAAGCCTCGATAGGGTTGTGCCAGCGGTCGTTACCGATAAACTAGGAGAGTGGACCGTTCGGCGATCGTCGCTGTCGCCGCGCTCAGCGACCCCACCCGCGCCGCTGTGTTTCAGTGCGCCCAGCGTGCGGAGCACCCGGTCACGCGAGAGGACGTGGCCCAAGCCGTCGGGATCTCACGCAAGCTCGCCGCGTTCCACCTCGACCGGCTCGTGGCCGCCGGGCTGCTCAGCACGGACACCGCGGCCGCGCCCAAGCGCGTCGGTCGGGCGCCGAAGGTCTACCTGCCGTCTCGACAGGAGATGCACGTCAGCGTGCCGCCGCGCGACTACGAATCGTTGGCGGACATCCTGCTGTCGGCGTTGACCGAGGCCGCCGCGCGCGACGACACGGGTCGCGCTGCGCTGATCCGGGCCGCCGCCGACCGGGGCCGAACGTGCGGCGCCGAGCTGTCGGCGAGTCGTCGGCTCGGACGCCTGGGGCCAGAACGCGCGCTGACCGTCGTCACGGAACTGTTGACCGACCGCGGATACCTGCCGGTAGCTGAGCGGCAGACGGTCCGGCTACGCAACTGTCCGTTCCAGGCTCTGGCGGCGCAACACCCCGAGCTGGTGTGCTCGATGAATCACGCCTTCCTCGCTGCCGTCCTCGACGGCCTACAGGCTCGCGGGGTCACCGCCGATCTTGTTCCGGATCCGGCGGGCTGTTGCGTCCGGATGCACTCGGCCGGCGGCGTTTGACCATCGCTCAGGCGGACAACCGGTCGATGAGGCGACGGTAGGCGTGATCCTCGCCCTCCGGGGCGCGCAGCCCGAACTCGCGCAGCCGGCTGGTCTGCTGCAGCGCCGCCATGCGAACGGCGGCGTCGAAGGTGGCCGGCCGGTCGCCCGCCGGAGTGGTCGTCGAACTCGTGCTCATGACGATGCAGTCGAACACCGGTGCCCGTCCTTGAGACGAGGCCCGCGGCAACAGCGGATCTCACGCTCATCGTGTGAGGTGAAACACGAAGATGCGGACGGACGTGACAGGGTCGGCTGCCTGATCCGAGATCGAGTGAGAGGACGGCGCATGGCCGTCATTCATGACATCGAGATCATGGTGATCCTGGACGGGCGCGGCGAGGCGTATGTCGCCCCGATGACGTATCGAGGCGCTCCGCTCGACGGTGCGGAAGAAAGCCTGATCGCCACCTCTCAGCACAGCGTCCTCGGCCGGCGTTGGATTTACGACGGCGAAGGCGACCCGGTATTCCAGGCCCGGCTGGCGGCACTCCTGCGCGGCGACGTTCTCGCCCAGGCGCAGACCGTCAGCGACACCGTGGACCCGACGGTGCAGGTGCAGCCGAGCGCCGACATCAGTGATGTCCGTGTCGCCCGCGTCCTGCGGGATGGCAATGTGCCCCCTCCCGGCCGCGCGTCCGTCTCTGCTACCTGGAAACGGGCAGACGGAACTGTCGCGCGCCGCACCATCGCGAGCGCGAGTTGACGGACAACTAGCGGACGCCAGGACGACCGCAACTGGGTTACGGTGTCGCCCATGCCTCTTCGGACCGGCGCACGGGTCGCGGTCATCGGGGCCGGGCCGGGCGGACTGACGGCCGCGAAACACGCGATCGGCGCGGGCTTCGACGTAGCGGTCTACGAGGCGAGCGACGACCTCGGTGGCCAGTGGTACAGCACTGCCGCGCACAGCGGGATATGGCCCGGCATGCGGACCAACACCAGCCGTGCGATGACGGCCTTCTCCGACTTTCCGCCACCGCACACGCACGGACTACACCCGTTCGCCGAGCAGATCCACGATTACCTTCGCGCCTACGCCGCGGCATTCGATGTGACGCGGCGAATCCGGTTCGAAACGCCGGTGACCTCGCTTCGGCCTGGCTGGACGGTCAACGGAGAATCCTTCGACGCGGTCGTCGCAGCGTCAGGGCGATTTCGTTCTCCGGTGCTGCCACCGGGAGTGGAGGGCTTCACCGGTGAGCTCCTGCACGCATACGACTACCCAGGAGCGGATCCCTTCGGCAACCGCCGGGTGTTGGTCTACGGCAACGGGGTCAGCGGTCACGAGATCGCGTCCGACATCGCCACCGTGACGCCGACCATCTCGGCGTATCGCAAACCGCGCTACGTCCTGCAAAAGGTCGTGGGCGGAGTCTCTTCCGACTGGCAGTGGTACACGCACATCGCGGCGCTGCGTCGGGCGGCCATGCCGCCGGACGAATACGGACGGATGCTTCGGGCGCGGGTGATACGGGTGGCCGGCCATCCGTCGGATTTCGGCGCGCCCTCACCGCACGAGGACTTTCTGGTCGCCGGACATTCGCTGTGTCAGGACTATCTCGCCCAGGTTCGCGCCGGCGACATCGTGTGCCGTCCGGCGATCGCCGCGGTCGACGGCCGACAGGTCATCTTCGAGGACGGCGCTCGGGACACGGTCGATGTGATTGTGTGCGCGACCGGGTACCGGCTGGACCTTCCTTACCTGCCGCACGAGGTGTCGTCGAGCGTCGGACCCGACCTGCGGTTGCACCACCGCACCCTGCATCCGGAATTTCCGACTCTCGGCATCATCGGTCAGTTCGCGCTGCAGGGCCCGTATCTCCCGCTGCTCGAACTGCAGGCCCGGTGGGTCGTCGGGGTGTGGTCCGGCGAAATTCCGGCGCCGGACGACGGGGCGATGCGCCGGACGACCGCGGTCCCTCCGCCGGCAGTCGATTCGCACAACGTCCTCGCCCTGATGCTGGCGGAGTCCGCCGGTGTCGCTCCGGACCTGCGAGCGCACGCGGATCTTGCCGAGCCACTGTTGTTCGGACCGATGCTGCCGGCGCGCTACCGCCTCGACGGTCCCGGCGCGCTGCCCGACGCAGCCGCGGGATTTCTCGACCAGCTCGCGGCGTCGCCGCGCGCGCCGGTCGAGGCGGACGACCTCGCGGCGCTACCGGAACTCGGTCTCGGCCACCTCACGACGCTGATCCACCGGTGATCTACGTCGGCACGTCGGGGTGGAGCTATCCGCATTGGGACGGCGTCCTTTATCCGCCAGGCACGCCGCCGGCTGACCGTCTCGGTCTGTACACCCGCCGGTTCACCACCGCCGAACTGAACGCCAGTTTTTATCGTTGGCCGTCGAACAGGACGTTCGCGGGCTGGCGCGAGCGGCTGCCCGCGGGTTTCGTCCTGTCGGTGAAGGCGCCCCGTGGCCTGACCCATGCCAAGCGGCTCTATGCACCGGAGGTGTGGGTCGATCGCATCACCCGGTGCTGGCACGAGCTCCGGGATCGGCGCGGCGTCCTCCTGGTACAGCTGCGTCCCGACCAACAGCGCGACGATGCGCGGCTGTCGTGGTTCCTGGGTCAACTGCCGCCGTGGCTTCGCGTCGCAGTCGAGTTGCGCCATGCCAGTTGGGACACCGAGGACGTGTACCGGTTGCTCGAAGACCACGGCGCGGCCTATTGCGTCATGAGCGGAGCCGGGCTGCGGTGTGCATTGCGTGCGACGACATCATTCGTGTACGTCCGATTGCACGGTCCCGACCATCATCACCTCTACGGCGGCAGCTATTCCGATCAGGATCTGCGGTGGTGGGCAGACCGGATCCTCGAGTGGCGAGCGAGCGGTCGGGACGTGTACGCGTACTTCAACAATGACGGCGACGGGAACGCGGTGCGCAATGCAGCGAGCCTCTCTGCGCTGGTGTCCGGCTAGGGCCATCGGCGGTGCAATTGCGTAGGCTCTCGCCCCGCGGGCAGCGGGAGTCCGTCAAAATCCGTCAGCGCATGAGGACGACGAGCTCATGCGTCGTCCGGGTCATCGCGACATATCGATCGACCGCTCCTTCGATGTCGAGGCCGAAGCCGTCCGGATCGACGACGACCACGAGGTCGAATTCGAGGCCCTTCGACAATTCCGGCGTCAACGACCGCACCCGCGAGCGCGCGCGAAAGGTCGGATCGCCGATGACGCAGGCGATCCCGTCGGCTTTGGTCGCGAGCCAGCTGTCGAGGACGGACGGCAGGTCCGCCAGCGAACCGTGAACGACCGGTACCCCGGCGCTGCGAACCGAGACCGGCACGTTCGCGTCCGTGAGGACGGCACGGATGACCGGCTCGGCCTCGGCCATGACCTCCTGCGGAGTCCGGTAATTGATGGTCAGCGACGCCATCGCGACCCGGTCGACGCCGACCCGCGTCAGTCGCTGCTGCCACGACTCGGTGAACCCGTGCCGAGCCTGCGCGCGGTCGCCGACGATCGTGAAGCTGCCGGATGGACACCGCTGCACCAGCATCTGCCACTCCGCGTCGGTCAGCTCCTGGGCCTCGTCGACCATCACGTGCGCGAACGGTCCGGCCAGCGGGTCGGGAGCCGGGCCCTCTTCACCGGGATCGCCGTCGAGGGCCTGGCGCAGATCCTGCCCACGCAGCATCGACATGACCAGCATCTCGGAGTCGTCTGCCGCGACAAGATCGTCGATGAGACGTGCCATGTCCTCGCGCCGGGCGACCAGGGCGGCGCGCTGCCGTCGCGCCCGCCGGCCCGCCTCCGGGTCGCCGAGACGCCGTCGGGCCGCGTCCAACAGCGGCAGGTCGGACGTCGTCCACGCCTGCGGTCGGTCCCGCTGCAGTGCCCGGATCTCCTCGTGGCTCAACCACGGCGCGCATTTGTGCAGATAAGCCGGCACGGACCACAGGTCTCCGACGACGTCGCCGGCGTCCAGCAGCGGCCACGCGCGACCGAAGGTCCGCACCAGATCACGGTTGCGAAGCAGCGAGGCCCGCACCTGGTCCGCGCCGACCGTGTCGTCGTGCTTGTCGACCAGGATCGTCAGCAGCTGCTCCCACACTCGGTCGCGCGCGTCGTTGTGCGCGGTGCCGAGTTCCACCGACTCGAACGCCTCGGCCCAGTCGTCCGCGGTGAGCCGCACCTCGTCCCAATCGGTCGCCACCGTCATCGTCGAGGTAGGCGGCTCCTCGTAGAACCGGACGGCCGTCTCGACACCCCGCACCATGTCCGCTGACGATTTCAGGCGCGCCACCTTGGGGTCCGGCTCGGGCTGCGCGCCGGCGCCCTCGGGAACAAGGTCGCGCAGGAGGCAGGTGTGCACGCCGTCCTCGCCGAGGCTCGGCAGGACGTCGGACACATACTCCAGATAGGGCTGGTGCGGCCCGACGAACAACACGCCGCCGTGGCGGTGGCCGAGACGCGGGTCGGAATACAGCAGATAGGCGGCACGGTGCAGCGCGACGACGGTCTTGCCCGTGCCCGGCCCGCCGTCGACGACGAGGGCGCCGGCGGATCCGGCACGGATGATCGCGTCCTGGTCGGCCTGGATGGTCCCGAGGACGTCGCGCATCCGTCCCGACCGAGCGGCGCCGAGGCTGGCGATGAACGCCGACTGGTCGTCCAACGCGGCGTGCCCTTCCAGCGCGTCCGGAATGAACACCTCGTCCCAGAAGTCGGTGATCCGGCCATCCGTCCAGCGGTACCGGCGGCGGCTCGCGAGACCTCTCGGGTCGGCGTGCGTGGCAGCGAAGAACGGCTCGGCCATCGGGGATCGCCAGTCGATCAACAGCCGGCGCCCCCGGGCGTCCGTCAGGCCGAGCCGGCCGATGTACACAGGCTCCGGGCCCCCGACCGCGACGATGCGGCCGAGGCAGAGGTCCGAACCGAAGCGACGCAGCGTACGCAGCCGCACGGTCAGCCGGTGGATCTCCAGATCCCGATCCAGCGCCGCCTGCCCCTCGCCGACCGGGTCCTTGCGCACGTCGTCGAGCCGGTCCGACAGCTCGGCCATGGTCTGATCGAGGCTGTCGGCGATCGCCGCGAAATGTTCCACGTCGCCGGCGATCAGGTCGGGGTCGGCCTTGGCAGCACGGTGGCCGGGGAGATCGAACGGAGCGGTCAGCGCGGAACGTTCGTGCTGTGTTCGGGTCTGTGCGGACACGTCGGTCGCAGCTCCACTTCCTGCGGGCTCATCCCAGCCCGGCGAGTGTGGGGCACGACCGGGGTCTTGCCGCAAGACCCCCTCTGCGATATAGCTTGGAAGTGAGGGGAGGAAACCTCCTGCTCCCCAGCGACCTTGGTCGCTCAGTTCACCCGCGGTCGGCTTCGACGACCAGCTTCGAAGTCGAGCGCGCTACCCGGCCTGGTGCCGGATCCCGTGGGATCGGTGCTCCTGGTGGATGGCATGCATCGGGTGCAACAGGCGATCGTGGCGGCAGTATGAGCAGGTTCCGGGCGTGGCGTCGGTTCTGATCACCAATAGTTTGTTGCAACGCTCGCAGCGGGCCAGGTTGAGCGCGCCGGTCAGGCCGAGCACTCCGATGTAGGCGACGACGAGGGTCGCAACTCCGAGCACGACCACCAGTGCAGCGGTCACCGCTTCGACAACCACGCGCGGTCATCTCCTTCCGACTGTAGATCTCAGGTGGTAAAAGAATATCGTACTACGATATGTACTCCGCATCCCACCGTCGCCAGCGCCCATGCAGCGAGCGCGACCCACAAGGACGCCAACGCGACAGGGCGCAAGCCGGCGAGGTGCAGCAGGACGGCCAGGGCCGAGGTCGCCGCCGAGTACATCCCGAGCGGGAACACCGCCGCCCAGCGGGATCTGTCGCCGTAGAGCGCGGGGATCAGCCGACGCACCTGGAAGTACAGGAGCACGGGGATCCACCCCGTCGCCAGTGCCCACAGCACCAGCGCAGCTGCGCGCATGACGGCCACCAGCCATTCCGGCGCTGCGACTGTCTGGCCGGCCGTGCCCATCGCCGAGGCAGCGAGGGCGGCGATGGCCAGCGCACCCATGAGAATCCAGGCGTCGGGGCCCCGCATCACACCGCGGTCGACAACGGCCCGGCCGATCACCAGTGCCGCGACGGCGGCGTAGCCGAGCAGGCCGAGCGTCCAGTAGGCGAGGGCCACGTCCAGCAACCCGTCGGTTCCAGGATGGGCCAGATCGGCGGCGGCTATGGCCAGCGACTGGCAGGCCACGACGGCGAGCAGCCAGGAGCCCTGAGCCCACTCCCGCAGTTGGCTGACGGGCCGGGAGCGCACCGCGGCGAGCGCTGACGCGACCAACCAGCTCCACGCGCCAACGGCGGTGGCGCTCAGCGCGCAGGTCACCACGCCGTATGGCCCGGTGCGCCACCGCACGGCAAGGACGGCGCACGCAGCCACAATGCTGAACGCAGGGAGCGCGATGCCCGGATCGCGGCTACCCCCGCCGCGCCGACCCCGCACGGCTGCACGCACGGTATGCAGACCGAAGACGACGCCGGCCAGCACACCGAGCACGAGCGCGACCAGCGGGTCATGCCGGGCGCTGGCAGCGATGGACACGATGCCGGTTGCCATGACCGCGGGGTAGCCACCCGACGAGCTTCGAGGTCGGCTCCGTCCATCCTCCGCCGCACCCCGACGCGGACGGGGGCGCGGCCTCATAACCTGGGCGGCCACCGCGTGCGGACGGCAGTGAACACCAGTGGTCCGGTCACCATGGCGGCCGCACCGGCCGCGGTCACCACCGGCTGGGCGAGCACGACGCCCACCGCCAGGAGTGGCCCCGCCGCAGCGATGAGCACCGTCGCGAGCCAGTCGAGTGCGCGGCTGCGGGGAATCCGCGGCCGCACGCGCAAGGGCCGCCCCGCGAGGGCACGGGCCAGGCGCGGGTTGTCCCGCGCGAGCTCACTGGCCAATTCGTCAAGGCGCTGACGCTCGCCGTTGCTCAGCTCGACCATGGGGCACCTCCCTGATGGGTGGGGCCGGGCGCGGATTACCTCGCCCTCAGGCAGCACGCGGCCCGCGCATCGACACCCCGGTCATCGCTGAGCCGAGGACCACGATGCAGGCGCCGACGACGACGTTGCTGATGATCAGCCCGGTCGTGATATCCGTGCCGTGCACGAACCACGGCGTCACGATGAGCCAGACGCCCATCAGGGGCGCCACCCACGTCAAGCCGTGCAGGTGAAGGTTCGACGCCGCTGCGCACAGCGTCAGGATCGCGACGGCCAGCCCGACGACGAGGTCGCTGACTGCGAGCGCCCTCGAGCCGGCGTTGAATCCGATCACCCATGGGGAGATCGCTGCGTAGAGCCCGGCGATCAGAATCAGCCCTTCCGATGCCCACGCCTGCGGCGTATCGAACGCCCGCTCGTAGCGTTCCCGCAGCGCGATCAGATCCGGATGGTTAGAGATCGACAGCTCGTCGGCCGTCCTCTCCGTGGACATGTCACCCACCTCCTGGACGAGAGCACCAAACTTCTATCGTGCCACGATATTTATGGAGGTGCAAACACCCTGGTGGAAGCCTTGCAGCTCGTGCGGCTACCGGTTCGTGGTGCCAGGAATGACCGACGCCAGCACGGGGGCGAGCTCGCGCAGCTCGTCCAGATGGGCCGCACTGAGAGACCGGATTCGGCGTCTGCCCGCCGCGGTCAGGGCCAGCCGCACGACCCGCCGATCGTCACCATCACGCGTACGGGTGACCAAACCGAGGTCTTGTGAACGGTTGACCAGCTCGACCGCAGTGTGGTGACGGACCAGCAGGTACTCGGCCACCTCGCCGATCGTAGGTCCGCGCGCATCGGCGTGCCCGCGGATCGCCAGCAACAACTGATGTTGCGTGTGCGTCAGTCCGAAATCGCTCGCCCGCTTCGCACTCCATTGATCGAAGCGACGCAGTTGGGTGCGGAAAGTCAGCAACCGTTGATAATCGGCGTCGGACAGTTCGACCACAGTCACCACCGTCACCCGCCTCGACGACCCATCGGCTCGGGACACGATACAGGGGCAGCGTGCGATTCCTGGGAATGCCGGAGACCACCCCACCGAATCGTCTGGCGAGCCCGGCGGTACGTCCTCCGCGCACAACGTCCAGGCCGCTGCCTCGGGCACCGATCCTGCGCCGATGGTCGCTTCGGGGACCGGCGCAGGTGATCGGTCGAGCCCTCGCGCTAGCCTCGGCGTCGTGTCCGAGCTACCGGTGCTGGATACCGCCGAGCAGCGTGTCCTCGGGAGCCTGCTGGAGAAGGAGATCACGGTTCCGGCGTCGTACCCGATGACCCTGAACTCGGTGCGTGCGGCGTGCAATCAGACCACCAGCCGTGATCCCGTTGTCGACTACGACGAAGACCTCGTGCACCGCACGCTGCGGGCGTTGAAGGACAAGGATCTCGTTGCGCTCGTCTGGCAGGGCGCCGGGAGCCGCGTCGTCAAGTACGTGCAGACGTTCGCGCAGCGGCGCGGGCTCGGGTCGGACGAACGAGCGCTTCTGACCGTGCTGTTGCTCCGCGGCCCGCAACCCGCAGGAGCGCTGAAGACCCGCACCGAGCGCCTGCACACCTTCCGTGACCGCAGCGAGGTCGAGGACTGCCTTGCCCGCATGGCCGCGACAGATACCCCACTGGTGCGCGAACTCGCCCGCCAGCCGGGTCAGCAGGACAGCCGATGGATCCACCTGCTCGGCCCGGTAGAGACGACTGCCGTACCTGCCGGACCGACGGCGGCAGACGGCGAGTCGGTGCTCGAGGACGGGCCGGAAGCGCGCGACGCGAAGGTCAGCGCGGCGTACGGGGCGCTCGCCGAGTCGTATGCCGACCATTTCGGCGCCGAGCTTGCCGACCTGCCGTTCGAGTCGTGGTTGTTGACTCGGGTGGTCGAGTTGTCCGGCGGCGCGCCGGTGATCGAAGCGGGCACGGGCCCCGGTCATGTCGCCGCCTTCCTCGCCGAGGCCGGGGCCGAGGTGACCGGTCTGGACCTGAGCCGGGAGATGATCGAAGAAGCCCGCCGCCGGCACCCCGGTCCGAGCTACCAGGTGGGTGACCTTCGCCGGCTGCTGCGTCCGCCGAATTCCGATGGCTGGGGCGCGGTGTTGGCCTGGTACTCACTTATCCACCTGGCCCCGTCCGAATTGCCGGCTGCCGTCGCGGCGCTCGCGCGCCCCCTGCGCGCGGAGGGCTGGCTCGTCCTCGCGCTCCATGCCGGCGCCGGAGTGCGGGCCGTCACCGACTGGTTCGGCGAACGGACCGACCTGGACTTCGTGCTGCACGACCCCGCCGGCGTCCTGGCCGTTGTCGAGCAGGCCGGTCTGGTCGACGTCGAGTGGTATCTGCGCGGGCCGCTCGCCTTCCGCAGCGAGAACACGCAGCGCTTCTACGTGCTCGCCCGCAAGCCATAGCCAGGACGCCGCGTCGGCAAGGTGGGCCCCGCCGGCGGAGATCCGAAGCGTCGACGACCGGGCCGAAATGCCGTCGATGATCCGCATGTCCCCGCACGGGCTTACGCGCGGCGGCGCTGAAATCAGAACGGCAGCAGGCTATTCGGCGAGCTCCAGACAGGTCCGGACCTCGTGCACCACGTCTCGCCAGTCGTCGCGGTCGACCGGACTCGCGTCCAGGACGCTCAGATCGATGTCGAGGTTGCAGAACGAGACGAGCTCGCGCAAAAGCTCGTCCGCTCCTGGCGAGGGACGCCTCAGGTCGTAGGACGCGTCGAGGCCCGGCGTGAACAATTCGTCGTCGTCGACCTCGCGCAGTTCGCCCCACCACTCGAGCTTGTGCAACCGGGTGTTCGTGTCCGAGCGGCAATATGCGGCGAGCGTCGACACGTCCCGGAAGACGGCGACCGTATCGCCGCTGCCCAGGAAGACGGCCTCGCCGTGTTCGTCCTCGGTATCGGTGGGCAGGTACCCGCGGACCGTGAGGAACCGCGCGTCCGGCAATCGGATCTCGATGGGCTCCGCGCCGATCCGCTCCCAGATCGTCGACGCGCCGAGCTCGGAGGTGGAGAAGTCGCCGCGCCAGGACAGCCAGGACTGCACCCTGGCGATCGCCCGCTCCCACGTCTCGGCGATCGTGTCCCCGAGCTCGTTCCAGCGGCGCCGCCCCTCCTTGCCCTGGTAGCTGACGTCCTCATCGACGAGGTCGGCGTAGGCCGGCGTCCCCTCGATCAACCTGCGCAGCGCTCCGTCGTCGCAGCAGTCGGCGATCTTGGCGACCATGTCGACCACGTCGCCGAGCGCCGACACGTGCACCGGGTCCGGCTCGCCGGACGCCCATTCGTAGACGCCGTCGAGGTCATAACTGTCGTCGCTGCTCGGACGAAGCTCGTCCGGCGGCAACTGCTGTACCAGGCCCCAGGCCGGGTGGTCGGACAGGTCGTTCTCCTCACCCGACGCGACGAAGGACGCCAAGTCACGGGTGCTCGGGAACAGCAGAATCTTGGAGCCGTCGCCGAGGAATCCCTGCCACAGCTCGCCGTCCTCGTCCTCCCACGGCGGCGCCCACAGGGTGACGCCGATCCGCCCGTTGACAGTGAGCGTGATCGGCAGGATCGCCGCGCCCGAGGAGCTGGTCATACGCGAAACCTACGGCACCGACGTGATCGTCCGTGCCGGACGCCGCCCCGGCGAGGCCGCTAGGGTCCAGGGGTTGCCAAGCGCAGAGGAGCGTCGGTGCCCGCAGCCCGGAGCCGGTACCGCCAAGCCCTGCGCAGCCGTGACCTCCGGCTGATCCTGTCCGCGTATCTCCTGGACGACACCGGCAGCTGGGCCTACAACGTCGTGCTCGCCGCGTACGTCTTCGGACGCACCGGGTCGCCGGGCTGGGTGGCGGCCGTCGTCTCCACCCGGTGGATCACCGGCGTCATCGTCAGCGGTCCGGCCGGTGTGATCAGCGACCGGTACGACCGCCGACGGGTGGTGCAGCTCGGCGCGCTCGTCTCCGCGGCCGTCGCCGGTGTGCTGACCGTTCTGGTGGCCGCCGATGCGCCGCTATGGACGCTGCTCGTCTGCGCGTCAGCGCTCACTGTCACCTCGTCGGTGAACCGGCCCGCCTCCGACGCGCTGGTGCCGGAAGTCGTGAGCGAGCGCGACCTGTCGGCCGCGAACGCGATCATCGCGACGCTGCAGAACCTCGTGGTCGTCCTCGGCCCCGCCCTCGGTGGCCTCCTCCTGCTGACCGGCACACCGGCCGCCGGGATCGGCGTCAACACGGTCAGCTTCCTGCTCTCCGCGCTGCTGTTCACCCTGGTCGGCACCCGTGCGCGCGGGGACGCGCAGCCCGGCGAGGGAATGCTCAGCCAACTGGTGCAGGGCTGGCGCGTCATGGTCAGCCACCGCACCGCATTCACGCTGGTACTTCTCATGGTGCTCGACTCAGCGGTGTTCGGCGCGGCCAGCGTTTTCTACGGCCCGCTGTCCCTGCACGTCGGCACGGGCGCCAACGGCTACAGCTATCTGATCGCGTGTCAGGCCCTCGGCGGCGTCGTCGGCGCGGCACTCGGCGACCGGCTCGCCGCGCGTCCACGACTGGCGCCGGTGCTCATCGGCGGCTTCCTCCTCGAATGCGTGCCGCTGGCGTTCGTCACCGCGACGTCCTCGGCGGTGTTGGTGGCGATGCTGCAAGTTCTGTTCGGTGTCGGCATGGTGATCATCGACGTGCTCGGGATGACCGCCCTGCAGCGGGACCTGCCGCGCGAAGTTCTCGGCCGGGCGAACGCCCTCATGCTGGGCATGGTCTCGGCGGCGACCGCGGCGGCGAGCCTGGTGGCGACCGTGTTGCTCTCCGCCGCCGGGCTCACGGCGACCGTCGTGGCGGTCGGGGTGGGCTTCCCGCTCCTTGCGCTGCTCGGCATTCCGACCGTGCGACGCAATGAACGGATGACCGAGCTGTTCGTGGCGCAATTGAGCGAACGGGTCGGGCTGTTGCAGTCGCTCGACCTGTTCGCCGGTGCGTCCCGGACCACCCTGGAACAGCTCGGTCGTGCGGCGAAGCCGGAGAGCGTCGAACCGGGAACCGTCCTGATCCGCCAGGGGGATTCCGCCGACGCCCTGCTGGTGCTGTCCGAGGGGACCGTCCACGTCCAAATCGAGCAGGACGGACGTACGCATCCGCGTCCGGACGTCACCGCGCCGGCGTACGTCGGGGAGATCGGGCTGCTGCGGCGCATCCCGCGGACGGCGACCGTGCGCGCGGCGACCCGCTGCTCGCTGCTGCGGATCGAGGCGGCGGAGTTCCGCGCGGCTCTGGACACGTCCTCCGCGTCCCGCTCGATGGTCTCCCTCGCCGGGGACCGCTTCGCCCGAACGGACGCCACCGTCGCCGCCTCGTGAGTTCACCGAGAGGACGTCACCCCGGGGCGCGCGTTGGCCGCGAGATTTCGCAGGACCGTCTTCACCTCATAGGGCCGTAGTTCCGGATGGGCGCCGATCACCCGGGTCGCCAGGCCGGCCACCCACGGCGCCGCGAAGGAATTACCGGTGACGGTCAGGAAACCGCCGTCGAGCCAGGCCACCGTCACGTCCAGGCCAGGGGCGCCGAAATCCGCCGGCGCACTGTCGGCGATGAGCAACCGGTCCTCTGCCGCGGCTGCGACCGAGATGACGCTCGCGAATTGCGACGGATAGGTCAGCGCCGCAATGTTGTTCATCGCGCACACCAGGACGGCGCCCGCGTGCGCCGCCTCGTCGGCGACCTCACGGAACAATTCCGCCATCGCCGGTTTCGACGACGACAAAGAGAGGTTGAGCACTCGGGCGCCGTGGTCGAGCGCCCAGCGCAGCCCCGCCGCGAAGACGGGACCCTTCCCGGTGAGCCGTTCGCCCAGCACCCGGACGCTCATGATCGAACAGGCCGGGGCCTGACTTCGGATGATGGCGGCGCACGCCGTTCCGTGGCCGTACAGATCTTCGTGCGGACCCTCCGCGACAAGCACGTCGCCGGAACCGGCGTCGTACGAGAGGGCGGCGCCCGGCGCGATCGGCTCGCGGACCTTCGGATGCTCGGCGTCGACGCCGCTGTCGATCACGGCGACGGTGACTCCGGCGCCCTGCGAGTCGCCGAAGGCCCAGTCCTCGGAGACGGGAAGCCCGCTTGTGCGAACCTCCCGGGGCGGCACGAACGGGTCGGACCATGCCGGCAGGACGTCGGTCATCCGAGCTCAGCCAGTAGCTCGCGGACCGCCTCGCGAAGTCGCTCCCGCTCGGCGGGCTCGGCCCGGCGGAGCAGGTCCGCGAGCGCGAGCAGCTCCGGTGGCCGCCGGAGCGTCGGCTCCGTCATGAGCGCGGCGGCGCGAGCGGCGAAGGACGCGGCCAGATGCAGATCCCGCCCGGCATCGGCGCGGTCGGCGTCGCGGTCGAGAACGCTGAGCACGCCGAGTACGCCCTCCGGTCCCATGATCGGAGCCGCGAGCAGGTTGCGCGGAACGAATGCGGTCGACTCCGCGACGTCCCGAGCGAACCGGCGGTCCGTTGCCGGGTCGGAAACCATCAACGGCTGCCCGCTGACCGCAACCCATCCGGCGATCCCGCGGGTGACCGGCAGGCGGACGCCCACGATCGCATCCGCGCCGCTTCCCGAGGCGGCTCGGTAGACGAGCCCGCCCTCGTCCTCGTCGAGTTCGGCGACCGAGCAGGCCGCGGCGCCGAACGCGGCCCGCGCCTCGTCGACGACCAACTGCAGCGGATCCGGCATCACAGCCCCGCGAACGCGCGAAGCGCCCCCTCGTCGCGGACGGCGACGCGCCCTCCGTCGAGGACGATCCACTGGCGGCGCACCAACCGGGCCAGCGCCCGGTTCACCGACTGGCGGGTGGTCCCGAGCTGCGCAGCGAGGCCGGTCTGGTTCACCCCCAGGTCGGCGACGCGGTGACCGTCCGGACCCTCGGTGTGGGCGAGGATGAGTTTGGCCAGGCGCCGGGAGAGGTCCAGGAAAACCAGGTCGGCCGCGCTGCCGGTGAGCCGGCGGACCTGCTCGGCCAGCTGGTGGGCGACGGCGAGCAGCGCTTCGGGTGAGCGCAGAAGGACGGAGCGAACGGCGCTTTCCGGGAGCATCAGGACGACGGACGGGTCCAGCGCGGACACCGTCGCCGACCGCGGCAGGCCGTCGATCATGGATAGCTCGCCGAGCACGTCGGCGGTGCCGAGAACGGTGAGCACGAGATCGTCCCCGCGGTCGGAGGAGACCAGGACCTGCAGCCGGCCGCTGCGGACGACGACGAGGTGTTCGCTCGGGTCGCCCTGGACGAAGAGGATCTGCCCGGGCGCCAGCCGGCGCACCGTGGCGGACCGGCCGAGATCCTCGAGGGAATCCCGGTCGACCGCGGCGAAGAGGTCGATCGACGCCAGTTCGCCGCCGACGGTTTCGGGCATGCGAGGAGTATGTCGGGTCCGTCCGCCGTGAGACGAGTCGGGGGCGGGGGCGCCGGGGCCGCGGCCGGGCCGCCCGGGCAAACAAGTGTAATTTAGACCGGCACGGCGCGGGAGA
>JAICIE010000018.1 GCA_025924515.1 Jatrophihabitans sp.
CGTGAAGAGATCGCTGACCGCCGCGAACGCCATCAGGGCAGGAAAGACGATGAGGCGGGCGATATCGAGGATCATCGGAACCACGGATTTCTCGCGGAAGATCGGATCGCCGAAGTCTAGCCGCGAGTGGTGAAAAAATCGGAAAGCGGGAGCGATGCTACCAGATGCTCAAAATCCGGCATCCGAGCACTGCCAGCGACAATAACAGCGCGAGGCAAACCAGCCGTATGGAAGCTTCGTCCCGGGTCGGACCCGGCATCTTGCGGGCCTCGACGGTTGCGCGATCCGGCTTACGCATGAGTTCCGCTACTGTTGTTTCGAAACGACGAAGGCCCCGGAGTTCCGGGGCCTTCGTCCATTTTTGGGGGTCGCGCCAGCGGGATCCGCCAGAGCAGCGACCGCGCTCGGCGGGTCGATACCGGAGTCGTCGGCGGGCAGGTTCCGACCCGTGCCGCAGGGATCGTGACGCGATCGCGTCCCGCAAGAGAGCGCTGTGGCGCCTCCGGGCTCGCTATCGTCGCTGCATGATCGCCCCACGGCGACCGTCCGCCGTCTCGGCACGAGGGGCGCTGACCGGCGCCGCGGCCGTCGTCATGCTGTCGGCCGCGGCCGCGGGAGCCGAGGCGCGCCGCTTCTTGTCCCACCGTGCCTTCACCGCGGCGCAAAGCATCGTCGATGCGCTGCGCCATGCGAGCGTCCCGCTGGCGATCGCCGCCGGGGTCGCTGCGCTGACCGTGCTCCTGTCCGTCACCAGACGTCGCCGTCCCGCTGGGCGCAACGGCCCACGTCGGCGTCGGATGACCCGGCGGGAGCGGGCTCTCACCGCGGTGGCCGCGCTCCTGGCCCTCGCCGCGGTGATGACCGCCCGCGCCGTGACGTCGACACGCCGCGCGCGGCCGGTGCCGCGTCCGTCGCACTCCCAGCAGGGCGGCGGAAGCAGCGCGCGAAGCCCCTGGCATCTCGGGACGGGCACGGGCGCGGTCGTTCTCGCGGTCGTCCTGATCATCCTCACGGTGCTCCTGCTGCTGATGGCGTCGAGGCACCGGCGCGCGACGCCGGCGGCCGAGCGCACGGCGGTGCTGCTGGCCGATGCGGCCGAGGGTGGGCGGCGGGCGCTGTTAGGAGCGCGCGACCCGCGCGAGGCCGTCGTCGCCGCCTACCTGGCCATGGAGCAGCAGCTGGCGAACAACGGGTTCGTCCTGTCGCGGTCGCGGACGGCGAGCGAAGTGCTGACCGGCGCTGCCGGCGGCGGTTATGTCGACGGGAGCGCGGCGGCCGTTCTCGTGCGGCTGTTCGAACGAGCGCGCTTCAGCAGGCACCCGCTGACGGCAGCGGACCGCGACCGGGCGCTTGCCGCGCTGGACGCCCTCGCCGCCCGGGCGGCGCGGTGGTAGCGCGGGTGTTGGCCGCGGCCGCCGGTGTACTCCTCGCCGCGCTGGCCGCAGGTGCGGCGGGCGCGGTCGTCGCTACTTCGGTGATCGTCGCGTGTGCGGGCTGGGCGCTGCGCGCCGACTACGCCGCTGCCCCTGCGCCTGTCGTCGACCTTCCCGAACCTCCGGCCGGACCGACCCACACGGTGCGACGACTGGAGCGGATATCAGGACAGCTGTCGATCGGGATGTCTGACGGTCTCTACTTCGATCGTGTCGTCCGTCCGCTGCTGGCACGCATCGCGGCGAGCACCGAGCCGGCGGACGGCGCCTTACGTGGCTTCGCCGCTCCTTCGCGTCGGGCGCCGAGCCTGCCCGAGCTCAACGCCCTCGTCGAGCGGATGGAGCAGCCGTGACCGACGTGACCACCGACTCGGACGAGGCCGAGGCGCTTCGGGACGAGGCACGCCGGGTCGCTGACGCGGTGCTCGACGAGGTCGGTCGCGCAGTGGTCGGCAAGCGGCACGCGGCGCAGCAAGTATTGCTGGCGCTGTTCACCGGCGGCCATGCCTTGGTCGAAGACCTGCCCGGGCTCGGCAAGACCTTGTTGGCGCGGTCGCTCGCCCGGGTTCTCGGGCTGTCATTCACCCGAGTCCAGTTCACCCCCGACCTACTGCCCTCGGACCTGACCGGGACGACGGTTCTGGATCCGTCCTCCAACGGCTTCACCTTCCGCCGCGGGCCCGTGTTCGCCAACGTCCTGCTCGCCGACGAGATCAATCGGACGCCTCCCAAGACGCAGGCCGCGCTCCTCGAGGCGATGGCCGAACAGCAGGTCAGTGTCGACGGCGTGACGCACCGCCTGCCCGACCCCTTTCTCGTGCTCGCCACCGACAACCCGATCGAGCTCGACGGGACCTATCCCTTGCCGGAGGCCCAGCTCGATCGCTTCGCGCTGCGCATCTCCGTCGGCTACCTCAACCCGGCGGGAGAGGCGCAGTTGTTGGCGCGTCGGATCGAGCGGCGCACTGACGCAGTCGAGCTACGGCCGGTCGCCGACGCCGCGGCCGTGCTGCGGATGCGGGAGGCGGTCGAGACCGTCGAGGTCCATCCCGAACTCATCGACTACCTGACGAAGCTGCTCGACGCCACGAGAGCGCATCCGCACGTCGCGGTCGGCGCGAGCTCCCGGGCGGGCATCGCGCTGCTGCAGCTGTCACGGGCCCGAGCGCTGCTGGACGGCCGAAGCTTCCTGCTGCCCGATGACATCAAATCGACCGCCGGGCCGGCGCTCGCGCACCGGATCAGCGTGCGGCCCGAACTCTGGGTCCGGCGGGTGACGGGCGCGGACGTCGTGCGCGACGTCCTCACTGACATCCCGACGCCGATGGCCCCGCGGTGAGTTCCGGCGTCCGGTGGGGCGGCACTCCGCACGCGCGCCGCTGCGTGGTCGTGCTGACCTTGTCACTGACCCTCGCGTTGGCTTTCGGACGCCCGGACCTCGTCGTGATCGCAGCGGCGCCGGCAGCCTTCCTGATCATCAGAGGGATGAACCCGCGGGCGGCTGCGCTCGACGTGGCCGTCACGGTCGACGCGGATTGGACCGTCGAGGACGAGACCGTGCGCGCCACCGTTCGGGTGCGGACCGACCAGCGCGTCGACGCCGTGCGCGTCGGCGCCCGTCCGGGCCCGTTGACCGTCGCCGAACCCGGCGTCCGCGTGGCCGGCCCGGGCGCGGAGGTCGAGGTCGAGGTCGACTTCACGGCCAGGAGATGGGGCCGATGGCCCCTGGGCGGCGTCGTCGTCACCCTGTACTGCGACGAGCTGCGGCAGAGCGCGTCCCGGGCCGTCGTACTGCCCGCGGTGACGTTCGCGCCCCGCCCCGCACCCGTTCGCGCGCTGCGGCTGCGCCCTACACGCGCCGGCGCCGTCGGTGAGCATGCGGGGCCGGCCGCCGACACCGGGACGGAGTTCGCCGGAACCCGCCCCTACCGGCCCGGCGATCCGGCCCGGCGGGTGCACTGGCCGACGACCCTGCGCCGCGGCCACCTGCACGTGCGGCAGGGCGTGGGGGAGTACGCGCTGGACCTGGTGCTGGTGGTCGACGGGCTCGCCGACGTGGGACCGGCCGGAGCGAGCAGCCTCGACGTTGCCGTCCGCGGAGCGCTCGGCGCCGCGCAGGCCCTCCTGCGCCAACGGGACCGGGTGGGGTTGATCGTGCTCGGCGGATGGCTGCGGGCGCTGCGGCCGGCCTACGGACAGCGTCAGTTCACCCGCATGATGACCGGCCTGCTCGAGGCGCGGATGTACGAGACATATCTCGATCCGGACGTCGCCGCGGCGGCCGCCGTCGCGGTGCCCGCCGGCAGCCGGGTAGTGGTCTTCAGCCCGCTGACCGACGAGCGCGCGCTCAGCGCCGTGACCGCGCTGCGGGATTCGGGCTCGCCGGTCACGGTCATCGACGTGCTGCCGGATCTACCGGCGCCTGCGACTGCGCTCGAGCGGCTCGCGCGGCGGATCTGGCTGCTCGAGCGCGCCGCGCTGCAGAGCGAGCTCGCCGGCCGAGGAGTGCCCGTCCTTGCCTGGGACGGCCTCGCGCCGCTCGACCTGGTCCTGACGCCTGCCGCGGGTCGGGTCGCGGGCGCATGACCAGGCGCGGGCCCGCGTGCTGCCGAACGCCGCGAGCCTCATGGTGATTCGCGCCGATCTCCAGCTGCGCTCGGCCTCTGCGGGTGCCGGAGCGGCGGTCTCGGTGCTGCCTCTTGTGGCGGGCGCGTCGGCGGCCGACCTCGCCTTCGTCCTCGCCGGCACGACGGCTGCGGTGGGCGCGGTCGGGCCCGACGGACTCGGTGGCCGACGAGCAGCGCTCTCGACCGGGTGCCTCGTCGCTGCGGTGGCGCATCTGTTCGTCCGTCCCGTATCGCCGGTCTGGGCGGTCGTCGAGGCGGTGCTGATCGCGGCGTATCTGGCTCTCGCCGCCGCGGCCGAGGTGTGCCGGGGCGCGCCCGTTGTAGTCCTGCGGTGGGCGGCGGCGCCGCTCGCGCTGGCGGCGATCGGCGCGGCGGCAGCGGCGGTGGTCTCGGGGCTCGGCAGCTCGGCCGACCACCCCCTTCCGGTCGCGCTGGCCGGCGTGGCGGCGGTCGGGTTGCTGCTCGTGGCGCTGCGCCGCCGCGGCTCACCGAGCTAGCGCAACCGGGGCGAACGCTACGGCCGGACTGTCCGAGCGCGGCCACACAGCCGACCAGCAGGCGGCCGGTCCGCGACAGTGCCGAGGACGATCACCGGCACGGCGATCGGCGCCCCGCCGATCGGCCTGGGAGGGCAGCCCGTCGAGGCCCCAGACGGCGAGGACGAGCCCGGCGGTGCGGATCGACACCTGCCGCGGACCGGGCCGGCGACGCTGGAACGTCGACGGCGTCGGAGGGCGGCGCAGCGTCCCGGGTGAGGACGGGTTGGGCAGCACTAAGGCGGCGACAACGCAGCGCCGCGCACGGGCTACGGCAGCATGGCTACGTGCGCACAGTCGAGGAGCACCAGCGGGTGGTACGCCAACTCGTCCGACCGCGGGACCCGGTCGAGGTCCCGCTCGTGGACGCCGCCGGCCTCGTCCTCGCTTCGGACGTCCGCGCCGGCCTGCCCCTGCCGCAGTTCGACAACTCGGCGATGGACGGATACGCCGTGCGAGCTGCCGAGATCGCCGGGGCCTCCGCGCTGAACCCGGTCGTCCTGCCGGTCGCCGAGGACATCCCCGCCGGGCGGGTGGATGAGCTCGTCCTCCGTCCGGGAACGGCGCACCGGATCATGACCGGCGCAGCCCTGCCGCGCGGCGCGGACGCGATCGTGCCGGTCGAAGCGACTGACGCCGGCACGGAGAAGGTGACGATCCGGGAGTCGCGGGAAAGCGGCGCACACGTCCGCCGAGCGGGCGAGGACGTCGCCGAAGGGGAGCCGGTGCTGCGCTCGGGACAGCAACTCGGCGCCGCCCAGCTCGCCCTCCTGGCCGCCCTCGGCCATCCCCGCGTGCCGGTCTTCCCGCCGCTACGGGTCGTCGTCCTCTCCACCGGCTCGGAGCTCGTCGAACCGGGGCGCCCGCTGCGCCACGGACAGATCTACGAGTCCAACGGGATCATGCTCGCGACCGCCGTCCGCGCGGCCGGAGCGAGGGCCGAGCAGGCGCACCTGGTGACCGACGACGTCGGGGAATTCGCCGAGGTCTTCGCCGAACTGGTCGGTGACACCGATGTCGTGGTCACGTCGGGCGGTGTCAGCGCCGGCGCGTACGAGGTGGTCAAGGACGCGTTCACCGGTCGAGGCGTCGACTTCGTCAAGGTCGCGATGCAACCGGGAATGCCGCAGGGCGCCGGAACGGTCGACGGGGCGGCGGTGGTCGCTCTTCCCGGCAACCCGGTGAGCTCGCTGGTTTCCTTCGAGGTTTTCCTGCGGCCGGCCTTGCGCGCCGCCATGCGGCTGCCACGGGTGCAGCGGCCCCGGCTGCGGGCGCGGCTGAGCGAACGGCTGACATCGCCGGCGGGCAGGCGGCAGTTCCGCCGCGGCGTTCTGGACCGTGAGAACGGAACAGTCCGTCCCATCGGGCCGCCTGGCTCGCACTTCCTGCGGTATCTCGCCTCGGCGGACTGTTTGCTGGATCTGGCCGAGGACGTCACCGCGTTGGCCGAGGGCGCCGATGTCGAGGTGTGGGAACTCGACTGAGCGCGCGGCTTCCGGGCGGCGGGTCTCGTGAGGCGCCGGGGGCCGGCCGGTCGCGCCGAACTGCCGTGGCCGACTCACGAGCGGAGCGGCAGCCCGGCATAGTTCTCCGCCAGACCGGTAGCTCCGGCGGCGCTCGAACAGACCCACCGCAACTGCGACAGCTGCAACTGCTCATCGAATGGATCGCCGGTGGGATGCAGCATGGTGGTCATCCACCACGAGAAGTGGGTGCATCGCCAAACGCGCCGCAGCGCTGCTTCGGAATAGCCGTCCGCGAGCGCAGGCTTGCCTTTCCGCACCAGCGCTTCGAGCGCAGGCGCGAGAAGGGCCACGTCGGCGACGGCCAGATTGAGTCCTTTGGCGCCGGTCGGCGGGACGATGTGCGCGGCGTCGCCGGCGAGGAACAGCCGGCCGAAGCGCATCGGTGCCTGCAGGAAACTGCGCATCGGCAGGACGCTCTTGTCGGTGATCGGTCCGGCGTGCAAGGTCCAGCCGTCGATCCCGGCGCCCAGCCGTTCGGACAGGGCGGTCCAGATCCGGTCGTCCGACCAGGTCTCGACGTCGGTTTCCGGCGGAACCTGCAGGTAGAGCCGCGAGACGGTCGGGGAGCGCATGGAATGCAGCGCAAAGCCGTCCGGGTGCCACGCGTAGATCAGTTCGTCCGTGGACGGGGCCACGTCGGCCAGGATCCCGAGCCACGCATAGGGGTAGACGCGCTCCCAGGTCTGGTGCGCGGACCCTGGCACCGCAGCGCG
Organism: Jatrophihabitans sp.; assembly: GCA_025924515.1. Taxonomy (GTDB): domain Bacteria; phylum Actinomycetota; class Actinomycetes; order Mycobacteriales; family Jatrophihabitantaceae; genus JAICIE01. Next base: position 6,836 of record JAICIE010000018.1, read on the forward strand.
GCTCGGCCCGAAGGATCCGTCGCAGCCGGCGATCGCGTCGGCGTCGAGTCGCTGATCGCGACCGTCCTCACTTTCATAGGTGACGCACGGCGAGTCGGTGGTCAGGTCGTGCAGCTGGGTGTGCGAGACGCCGTACTCGATCTGCTGCCCGGCCGCGTCGCGCGCCTGGCCGAGATCGCGCTGCAGCTGCGTCTGGCCGTACACCCAGACGCTGCGGCCGACGAGATCGACGAAGTCGATGTGGTGGCGCGTTCCCGGCTCCTGCAGGTAGATCCCGCGATGTTCGTGACCCTCTCGACGCAGCGTGTGGCCCAACCTGAGCGAGTCGAGCAGCTCCACCGTCGAGTGCTCGAGGATGCCGGCCCGGATGCGAGCCTCGACATAGGCGCGCGAACGGGTCTCGATCACGACCGAGTCCACACCGTCGGAGGCCAGCAGGTGGGAGAGCAGAAGGCCGGCCGGCCCGGCGCCGATGATGGCGACCTGCGTGCGCATGTGTCGATCCTTTCGGTGCAGCGCTAGCGTCACAACCGTGACCGACCCGGCCCGGCGCCGACCCGCCGAACCGTCCCAAGCAGGCGTCACCGCCGAGATCGCGGCGCTCGGGGGTTCCGGGGGCGCCCAGCCGCGCATGGACTATCCGCCGTACCGGAGCAGCCTGCTACGCCACCCGAGCAAGGCATTGCAGCAGGCCGACCCGGAGGGCGTCGAGTGGTTCGCGCCGATGTTCGGCGCGCAGGACGTGAACCCGATCGAGGCCGACCTCACGATCCAGCACCGAGGCGTGCCGATCGGCGAGCGGCTCACGGTAACGGGGCGGGTGAGCGACGGAGACGGGCGTCCGGTCGCGCACCAACTGCTCGAGGTCTGGCAGGCCAACGCTGCCGGTCGCTACATCCACCAGGGCGACCAACATCCCGCGCCGCTGGATCCGAATTTCACGGGGGCGGGCCGGTGCCTGACCGACTCGGACGGCTGCTACCGGTTCACGACCGTCAAGCCCGGGCCGTATCCGTGGGGCAACCACCGCAACGCGTGGCGACCGGCGCACATCCATTTCTCGCTGTTCGGCAGCGCATTCCCGCAGCGGTTGGTCACGCAGATGTATTTCCCGGGCGATCCGCTGTTCCCGTACGACCCCATTCTCCAGGCGATCACCGGTGCGCGCGACCGCGAGCGGTTGATCGCGACCTACGATCACGATCTCACCATCCCGCAGATCTCCACCGGCTACCGCTGGGACGTCGTGCTCACCGGCCCCCGGCGCACGCCGACGGAGCAGTCGTGACCGGCACACCCGGGCAGACCGTCGGTCCGTTCTTCGAGTATGCGCTGGCCTATCCGGGGGGTTCGGAACTCGTTCCGCGCTCCGATCCTGGCGCTGTGCGTCTGTTCGGACGGGTGCTCGATGGGGCGGGCGACCCCGTTCCTGACGCGCTGATCGAGATCTGGCAGCCGGCCCCCGACGGATCAGTGGTCCAACGCGCCGGATCGTTGCACCGCGACGGCTGGACGTTCACCGGCTGGGGTCGCTGCGCAACGGACGACGCCGGACAGTACGGGTTCACCACGCTCGCGCCGCCGTCATTCTGGTCGATCGCCGTGTTCGCCCGCGGGCTGCTCGACCGGCTCTTCACACGTGCCTACCTCACCTCTGACGACGTCCCCCTCTCGATCCCCGACGATCGACGGGCGAGTCTGATCGTCGGGCGCGAGGGCGCCGGGTACCGTTTCGACATTCGCCTGCAGGGCGAGGACGAGACCGTATTCTTCAGCTTTCCAGGCTACCGGGATTAGCGTCGGCCGGATGGCGTCATGGCCGGCGCAGCTCGGCCATCGAGGTGGATTGCAGGGAGATCGTGAACCAGTGACTCGTCACGACCCCGCTGCGCACCGAACAGGTGACCCGCACTTTGTGTGGCGTTTCGACGAAGACGACGTCCGCGACGAACGTGGTCCTGTCGACCCAGCCGCCGTTCGCCGCGACCGGAATCCCGCCGCTTTCGCTCATTGCCCATCGGCCGGTGCCGACCCGGATGTCGAGCCGGCCGCCGGGATCGGTGATCGAGAGCTCCCAACCCTCCGCGGAGCCGTGTAACGCGGCCTCGGTGATGACCGGTCCGACCCGTTCATCGATCCCTGTCGCGTGGTGTCCCGAGGAGGGGCCGCCTGTGAACTTGGCACCCGTCCGGGAGAAAGGCTCGCCCGGCTCGGCCTCGGCGGCGATCACCGGCAGGGCGTCCCTGCCCAACCTTGCAGCGAGCCGGCCGTCGGCCTGCGGATCGGGATCGGCAGAGTCGACCGCGGGCAGCACGTGCCGCCAAACCGCGTCGAGGATCCCCTGCATGTCCTGGCTTTCCGCAGTGATGGCGACGACCATGTCCTGGTCGGGCAGCACGAGGCAGAACTGTCCGAACGCGCCGTCGCCGCGGTAGCCGTGCCGAGATCGCCAGAATTGGAAGCCGTATCCCTGCTGCCAATCCGGGTTCGGCTCCCGCGGCGTGTCGATCTGCTTACCGGTGGCCTGATCGACCCAGGCGGCGGGCAGCAGCTGCCGACCGTCCCATCGTCCGCGCTGCAGATAGAGCTGCCCGAGCCGGGCGACCGCATCGGTCGTTGCATACATCCCGCTGTAGCCGATGTTCTGACCGGGCGGCTGCTCCACCCAGGCGACGTCGTCGATGCCCAGCGGGTCGAACAGGCGTGGCCGCAGGTAATCGAGCAGACGTTGACCCGATCGGCGTTGAATTATCGCGGCCAGGCTGTACGTGCACGGCTGGTTGTAGGCGAAAACCGTGCCCGGGCTCCGATCGGGCGGAATGAGCAGGAAGCCCCGTACCGGATTGGCGGGATCGTTGCCGAACGCCTTCGGCCTCGTCTCGCCGAGGTGGCCGCTGGCCATGGAGGCGACCTGGCGCACTTTGATCGCACGGCTGCCCGGGTCGGTCACTTCGGCATCGAGCTCGGGGAAATACGACAGCACCGTGGCGTCGAGGTCGATGATCCCCTCGGCCACGGCGAAGCCGGCCGCTGTCGCCGTGAAGCTCTTGCTCAGCGAATAGAGCAGATGCACCCGGTCGACCGAGTACGGCGCCCGCCAACCCTCGGCAATGATCTTGCCGTGGCGTAGAACCATCACACTGTGCAATTCGGTCTGCGGTGAGCACTGCATCGCGTCGAGGAACGCTTCGATGCCGACGGCGTCCACTCCTTCCGCGCTGGGAGTGCTGTGCGCAAGGTCGTGGGTGGGCATAGCCCCGACCCTAGATTCCGCGGTATCGGCGCTGGCGGCCTGGTGCGGGAGGATGGCCGCCATGGACGAGATCACCGACGAGGACGAGCTTCGCAGCCTGCTCGGCGGAGCCCCGGTGCCCGCGGCGCTCCGCAAAGAACGTGACCGGTTGCATGCGCTCGATCGCGAGTGGCTGGCGGCCTCGCCCTTCTGTCTCGTGGCGACCGCTGACGCAGACGGGCGCTGCGACGTGTCTCCGAAGGGCGACCCGCCGGGCTTCGTCCTCGTCCTCGACGACCGGACGATTGCGCTGCCGGAACGACCGGGCAACCGCCGCGGTGACGGACTGCGCAACATCCTGCGCAACCCGCACGTCGGGTTGATCTTCCTGCTGCCCGGACGCGGCGACACGTTACGCATAAACGGCCGAGCCCGGATCGTTCGAGATCCTGACCTTCTTGACCGCATGGCGGTGCGGGACCGGATACCCGTCCTCGCCACGGTGGTCGAGGTCGAAGAAGTGTTCCACCACTGCGCGAAGGCTTTCCTGCGCTCGGAATTGTGGGATGTTGGGACCTGGCGTCCGGACGCCGTGACCTCGCGGGCGCGGATCGCGCACCAGCTCGAGCGACCGGAAAACTCGGTCGCCGAGCTGGAGCGCTACTACGGCCCCGCGTATGCGTGCAGGCTCTATTAGCTGTCCGTGGTTGCTCGGCCGCTGTACATCAGGGAGCCGGGGGTGGTCAGCAGCTCACCGCTTTCGAGCCACGTCTTGAGCCCAGACAGGATCATCGGCCAACCGCCGTAGAGCTGATCGTTGGCGCCCTCGCGCAACTGGTCGTGCGTGACGGTCAGCCGGCACGAGTCGGCGATCGGCTCGATCTCCCAGGTGACCCGTGACTCGCCCTCCGCCTTCACGTCCTCACCCCAGAGCGCGACCATCGTGTGCACCAGACGCTTAGGCGGATCGATCTCCAGAACGGTTCCCTCGCCCAGGGGGGCAGGCGCGTTCGGACTCGTCATCTCGATATGCGACCCGGGCTGCCAATCCGACTGCGCGCTCATGCTGAAGTTGTACCTCGCCCGGATCTCGGGATCGATGATCGCTTCCCACAGACGCTCCGGCGTCGTGCGGATGTAGATCTCGTAGATCTTTTCCATGGTTTTCTCCAACCTCTGCTTGAGTTCGCTGAGCGTGGCGGCCCACGGCTCGCGGTACTTGCTCACCCACCGGTCGTGAATGAGGCGGATCGGCATCGGGTTGAGGAAGTGCAGCTTTTCGCGGCCCTGCCGGCGGGTGACCACGAGCCCCGCATCCTCGAGCACCTTGAGGTGCTTCATCACCCCGAACCTGCTCATGGCGAAGCGCTGCTCGAGTGCGCCCAATGTCTGGCCGTCCTCGCGGTAAAGGTCATCGAGCAGGCTGCGCCTGGTGGCGTCGGCGAGCGCCCGGAACACCGCATCCGATTGCTCGTCCACGCACACGACATTATGTGACCGTACGGTCACATGTCAAGCGTCCTGCCGGCAGGTTTCGGCGTGCCGGTTCGGCCGCCGAAGAGGCGGGCGATCACGGTGCGGCCGCGGGAGAGACGGACGATCACGTTCGCCCCGCCACTGCTCGATCCGCGCAAGCTGAATGAGCGAACCCGGGGCAGACGTGATCGACTCGACGGCCCCGGCCCGTCCTCCTCGCCGGCAGCCGCGGCCGAACGCGCGGCGCATCACAGATGCGTTTGACGGGCGAGGTACCGACGGGTGCATCCGTGATCCAATTCCAACCCTGCGCGTGGCGGACCCGCCGCGCCAGCCGAGCCTGCGGCCGGACCGCCGGCCACGAGCCGGAACCCTTTCGTCAGGGCTTCAGCACGACCTTCTCGCAGTTCTCCAGCTTGTGCTTGAAGATGTGGTAGCCGTGCGGCGCCTGATCGAGCGGCAGCGTGTGCGTGATGATCCGAGTCGGGTCCAGCTCCTTGCGCTCGATGCGCTCCAGCAGCGGACGCAGGTACTTGTGCACCGGGGTCTGGGAAGCCCGCAGCGTCAGCCCGCGGTTGATCCACGACCCGGACGGGAACTTGTCGATCATGCCGCCGTACACGCCGACGACCGAGACGATCCCGCCGTTGCGGCAGGACAGGATGGCCTGGCGCAGCGCGTACGGACGGTCGGTCTCCGAGCGGGCGAGCTGCTTGATCCGGTCGTAGTAGTAGATGTGCGGGCTGCCGTGGCTGCCCTCCATGCCGACGGCGTCGATGCACTTGTCCGGCCCGCGCCCGCCGGTGAGCTCGAGCAGGACGCTTCGGACGTCGACCTCGTCGAAGTTGACCGTCGTGTAGCCGGCCTGTTCGGCCATTTGCAGCCGATACGGTTCCTTGTCGATCGCGATGACCTTCCCGGCACCGAGCACCCGGGCGCTGTCCATGGCGAACTGTCCGACGGGACCGGCACCCCAGACGGCTACCACGTCGCCGTCCTCGATATCGCAGAAATCGGCCGCCATGTACCCGGTCGGCAGGATGTCTGTCAGAAAGAGAACCTGCTCGTCGGTGAGATCGGACTCGATCTTCAGCGGGCCGAAGTCGGCGAACGGCACGCGCGCGTACTCGGCCTGCCCGCCGGCGAAGCCGCCGGTGAGATGCGAATACCCGAACATCCCGCAAAGAGGATGGCCGAACAGCTTCTCGGCCGCGCCCGCATTCGGGTTCGAGTTCTCGCAGGCCGACGTCATCCCTTGCACACAGGGGGTGCAGACGCCGCAGGCGATGGGGAACGGCACGACTACCCGGTCGCCGACCTCGAGCTTGTCCGGACCGATGTCCGCACCGACCTCGACGACCTCGCCCATGAACTCGTGGCCCATGACGTCGCCGGTCTGCATGGTCGGCACGTAGCCGTCGAGCAGGTGCAGGTCCGATCCGCAGATCGCCGTCGAGGTGATCTTCACGATGGCGTCGCGGCGGTTGAGGATCTTCGGGTCCGGTACGTCCTGCACCGTCACGATCGTCGGCTGGACCCAGGTCGTGGCCTTCACCAGGTCACCTCCGTGTACTCGTCGGTGCTCAACGGCTGGGCGGGGCGCTGCGGGAACTCCTTGCGGGCCCGCTTCCCCCCGGGCGCGCCGTCGGAGCGCACCACTTCGCCGATCTCGACGACCTGCTTGAACCGACGCAGGTCGTCGTCGAGCTGCTGGTGCGGTTCCTCGCCGAAATACCGGGCGACGAGCTTGCCCGCCCCTCCGGCGGGCAGCGAATAGCGCATCTGGACGTGCACCTCGGTACCCCGGCCGCCCGGCGCGTCGACGAACCGCACGACGCCTTCGTTCGGCACGGTCGCGCCCTGGTCCGAGCGCCAGGCGATGCGCTCGCCGGGAACGTCCTCGGTGATGGTGGCGTCCCACTCCGCCGACCCGAACGGCGCCGAGGCCACCCAGTGGCTACGCCGCTCATCCAGGACGTCGACCCGTTCCAAGTGCGCCATGAACTCAGGCAGGTTCGAGAATGCCCGCCAGCGCTCGTAGACCTCTTGCGGCGGCTTGCGGATCGTCGTCGACGCGGTCAGCTCCGTCGCCGACCCGGACCGCGACGCGCGCAGCGCCGCAACCACGTCCACTGCCGTGATGGCGGCAGCGGCCGCGGTGGCCGCGACCGTGCGGTTGCGGTGCCGGCGGCCGTGCCCGGCCAGTGCCCGGCCGAGCAGCGTCAGGTCCATGGCGTCGCCGGCCACGCGGGCCCACACGAAGGGCGCCGAGGGACGCACGAGCAGCGCTGCGGCCGCGGCAAGCTCGCGGCCGCCGACGATCTGCGCCGCCAGCCGCGCGCGCGGTTTGCGTCCCACGCCGATCGCGTCCGCGACGTCGGCGGGCCGCGCGACGAGCGGGACGCCCAGGGCCGCACTGACCACGCCGAGGGCGCGCCCTACGACGGCGATCTCGGAAGGGGACGGACGAGCCTGCGAGTCAAGGGCCATGATGATCTCCGCATCGGCGCCGGAAGGGAACGGAGGATGCCGTTGCTCCGGGCTTCCCCCCGACCCCCGACAAGCTAACGGCGGGTAGCGTCCGCGGGGATGATCGACGGTCTTCCGCTGGCGGATGTCCACCTGCATCCGGCGCGCCGCGCGACGCTGAAGGTTCCCTGGCAGCAGTGGGTGCAAGGCTTCCCGACGACCACCGCAGGCCTCTACACCGAGGCCGGCGACCCGGATCCGGTCGCCTTCCGGCGTCATCTGGCCGAGCAGGGCGTCGACGTCGCCCTACTGATGGCCGAGTACAGCCCGCGGGTCACCGGGATCCAGGCCATCGAGGACGTCCTGGCGCTGGCAGGCGATCCCGGCGAGACCCCGCGGATCCGCGCCATCGCGAACGTGAACCCGCACTACCACTTCCCGGTCGAGGACGAGGTCCGGCGCCAGTTGGCGCTCGGGGCGGTGGCCCTGAAGGTGCACCCGGTGCACGCCGGCATCGCGGCCAACGATCCGGAGTTCTTCCCCGCCTACGAGGTCTGCCGCGCCGCCGGGGTCCCGGTTGTCGTCCACTGCGGGACGAGCACCTTCGCGGGCGCCAAGAACCGCTTCGGTGACCCGGTGCACCTCGACGACGTGATCCGGAACTTCCCGGGTCTGCACCTGGTGCTCGCGCACGGCGGACGCGGATGGTGGTACGACGCCGCGGCGTTCCTCGCCCTGGCGAACGAGCGCGTGTGGATCGAGCTGTCCGGGCTGCCCCCGCGCCGCCTACCGGAGTACTACGCCCGGAGCAACTGGAACCGGCTGGTCCGGAAGATGATCTTCGGGACCGACTGGCCGGGCATTCCCGGGATCGCCGCCAACGCCCGCGCGGTCGCCGCCCTGTGCCCGGACGAGGAGACGCGCCGGCTGGTCCTCGCGGGCAACGCCGCCCGGGTCTACCGGGTGGAGGTCCCGGGACTCGATCGGTGAGGCTGCGACCGAAAGCCGCTCCGATCGGTCGTGGCAGGCTGACCGCATGGCGGCGGTGACGGTGCGGTACTGGGCGGGAGCCGCACGCGCCGCTGGGACCGATGGCGAGGTCGTGGAGGTCGGCACGGTGGCCGAACTTCGCGCCCTGCTTGCGGCCCGCCCGTCACTCACCGCGGTGAGCCGCGTCGCGTCCTTCCTGGTCGACGGTGCGCAGGCCGGCGAGGCAGCACCGCTGCGACCGGGTGCCGTGGTCGACGTGCTGCCGCCGTTCGCGGGCGGCTGAGTCCGTAGGTCCGACGAGGCCCGGAGGACCACGCCGGGTTTCGGTGTCGACGCGGCTGGGAAACGAGCAACCATGGCCGAGACGAGTCGTCGCCCGAATTCCGCGAGTACCGAGGACGGGAGCGCGGACGGCGGCGCGCCCGGGATCCTGTTCGACGTCGACGGAACGCTGGTCGACACCACATACGTGCACGCCGTGTGCTGGGCCGAGGCGCTGCGGCAGAACGGCCATGACGTGCCGATGTCCACGGTGCACCATCACATCGGGATGTCCGCCGACAAGTTGCTCGGGGCCGTACTCGGCGAGGATCGCAACACCGACGAGGACGATCTGCTCGACGACGCTCACAAGACGCTCTACAAGCAGTACTGGGGACGGCTGCGCCCGCTGCCCGGCGCCGCCGACCTGTTGCGCCGCTGTGCCGCGGCAGGCCTGACCGTCGTCCTGGCCTCGTCCGCGTCGTCGGAAGAACTCACCATGCTCCGCTCGGTGATCGACGCCGACGACGTCATCTCCGTCGCGACCGGAAAGAACGACGCGGACGCCGGCAAACCGCAGCCGGACATCGTCCAGGTCGCCCTGCAGAAGTCGGGAGTGTCGGCGGACCGGGCGGTCTTCGTCGGCGACGCCACCTGGGACGGAGTCGCGGCCGGGCGGGCCGGCCTGCCCTTCGTCGGCGTGACCTGCGGCGGGACCTCCGAAGAAGAGCTGCGTTCCGCGGGCGCCGTGGAGGTATGGCGCGACCCTGCGCAACTGGTCGAGCAATTCGACGACGCGGTGCTGGGGCGGGTCGCCCAGCGCGCGTGACACTGGCGCGCATGATCTACCCATGATCCTGCGGGTCCTGTACACCGGCGTCTGGGCCTACGCGGTCTGGCTGGTGATCACCTGGACGGCCACCGCCGAACAGCTGATCTTCGGCGCGGTGCTGTCGCTGCTGGTCGGGCTCGCCCTGGCGCCGCTCGGCGACGTGGCGGCCCCGTGGCGGGTGCTCGACCCGCGGCGCGCGGTCGCCCTGGCCACGCTTCTCGTGACCTGCGCCGTGCGGATCGTCCGCGCCAACGTGTCGCTGGCCCACCGCATCCTGGCGCCGAGCCGGCCATTGAGAAGCGGCATGGTGGTCGTCCCGACGACGATGCGCACCGACGCGGGCATCGGCGCGACCGGCCTCGTCACCTCGCTCATCGTCGACAACCAGATCGTCGACGTCGACACGGATCGACACGTCCTTCAGTACCACGCTGTCGCCGTCCCGGAGGGCGACGACCAGCAGAAGGCCGAGCAGATCAACGCGCCGATCGAGCGACTGCTCGCCCGCATCGACAGGAGGTGAGACGTGCGCGATCTGCTGCTCGGCGTGTGCATCGCCGAACTCGGCGTCATCGCCGTCCTGATCATCCGGTTGGCCCGCGGGCCGACGGTCTCCGACCGGATCATCGCTCTGAACACCATGTCGACCCAGGGTGCGATCGCGGTCCTGTTCTTCGCCGCGTACGCCGGCCGGTCGATCTACTGCGACGTCGCACTGTGGTTGTCGTCGTTCAGCTATCTCGGCGCTTTCGTCTGGGCGCGTTATCTGGAGCGAGGTCTGCTGTGAGCGTGCACGGTTGGGTCGCCGCCGCCTTTTGTGCCGTCGGTCTGTTTTTCTCGCTCACCGGCGCCATCGGGATCGTCCGGATGCCTGACGTCTACACCCGCATTCAGTGCTCCTCCAAGACGATCACCATGGGAGCGATCCCGTTCCTCGTGGCGCTGGCCATCGCGGAGGGACCGCTGAGCACGTACGGGTCCCGGGCGCTCGTGGTCGGGATCCTGTTGTTCATCGTCAACCCCGCCGCGTCGCATGCGGTTGCCCGTGCGGCGTACAAGACCGGGGTTCCCATGTGGTCCGGCTCCGTCGTCGACGAGGTACAGCTGAGGCGGGAGGACGAGTCGGAATGACCGGCTTCTGGGTGCTCGACTATCTGTGCCTCGCCGGGATCCTGACCTGCGCGGCGCTGGTGGTCTTCATGAACAACCGCAGTGGCTCGGTGATGGCGCTGTCCGGAGTCGGCACCCTGATGAGTGTGCTGTTCGTCGTGCTCGGCGCCCCGGACGTCGCGCACGCCGAGGTAATCGTCGGTGCGATCGCCCTTCCCGTCCTGTACCTGGTCGCCATCGGGAAGATCCGCACCGACGTCCCCGACCGGGGGGAGCTGGGTGAGGAACATGCCTCCCGCAAATGACGATGCGCCGAGGGACCACAGCGGTCAGGCCCCCGACGAGGAGTGGCACCGGCCCGCAGTGGGCCTGGTCGTCACGGCGGCGCTGGCCGCCGTTCTCGTCGTAGGAGTCCTCGGGCTGCCGCGCGAGCTCGCGCCGCTTCCGGCGATCGCCCGGCACGCGCTTCTCATCGCGTTACCGGTGTGGGGAACCACCGAGCCGGTCAGCGAGGTCGTCTACGGATCGCGCGGATTCGACACCTTCGGAGAAACGTTCCTCCTGCTGGCCGCCGTGGTCTCGGTGGTGACGCTGTCGCGCTCGCGGGAATCCCGCGACGAGTACGTCGGTGAAGCGGCAGCCGGCCGGCAGGAGCAGCGCGAGCACGATCCCAGCCGCGGCGACGGGGGGGAGGAGGGCGAGGCCCGCCAGGCCGAGCGGGACGAGGAAGACGGCGACGATCCGCTGCCGGACCCCGATGCCATCCCGCTGGGCGAGCCCGCACCCGAACACGCTGCGGCGATGAGCGTCGTCGTTCGGACGGCGGCGCGCCCGGCCGCGATCGTGCTGGCGGTCGCGAGCGTCTACCTGGCCGCCTGGGGATACACGCCGGGAGGCGGCTTCCCCGCCGGTGCAGCGCTGACCGGGGTCGCCGTGCTGCTTTATGCGGCGCTCGGCCACCGCGCGGTGTCGCGATTCGTCCGGCCGGCGGTGCTCGAGCCGATCGAAATGCTCGGCGGCGCGGCAATCATGGCGATCGGCCTCATCGGCCTGTTCCTGAAGAACTCCATGTTCGCCAACTGGGTGCCCCTCGCGCCGCAACAGACGATTCGTGCCGGTGGCACCGAGCAGCTGTACTCGGCCAGTGAGCTCGTGGAGGTCGCCACCGGCTTGACGATCGCTATTTTCGCGCTGCTCGGAATGGGGCACGACTGGACCCCTGACGAGGACGAGGACCAGGGCGAGGGCGGTGCCGGGGAACCGTGATACTCGCCAATTACCTGACGGCGGCGACCCTCTTCTGTCTCGGCGCCTTCGCCGTCCTCACTCGCCGCGACCTCATCAAGATCATCATGGGATTGTCGGTGATGGAGGCGTCGACGTACGTCCTGCTCGTCTCCATGGCGTACCGGCGCGGCGCCACCGCACCCGTCCTCGCCGCGCGACCGACCGGCGTCACCGAGAAAGACCTGGCGCACGGGAACGTCGCCGACCCGGTACTGCAGAACTTCTGTCTGACCGCCATCGTGATCGGGGTCGCCGTCACAGCGGTCTTCCTCACCGTTGCGGTGCGGGCCGCGCAGCACTATCGCAGCGTCGACTCGAACGACGTGCGCGGGCTGCGCGGATGACCCTGTCGGCGCTGTTGCCGCTGCCGGTGGTGCTGCCCCTGTTCGGGTCCTTGCTGAGTCCGCTCGCAGCGCGGATACACCGGCGTTTGCCATTGGCGATCGCAGCGCTCGCACTGCTCGGGTCGGCAGGGTTCCTGACGGCCATGACACGCACCGTGTACGCAGGGCACGGCCACTTCCTCGTGCACTATCTGAGCGCGGAGCGGCCGGTGCGCGGCAAGGCGCTCGGCATCGCCTTCGCGGCAGACCCGCTGGGGCTCGGCTATGCGCTACTGGTCGCCGTCCTGGGCTTGCTGCTCATAATCAGCCTGCTCTCAGAATTTGGCGACATCGGTAAACGGGAGCTCGGTGGTCTGGCTTCGCTCACGCAACTGCTGCTGGCGGCGCTCATGGCCGGCGGGCTGACGGCCGACTCGGTGAACATCTTCGTGTGGTTCGAGGTGGCAGCGCTCGCCAGTTACGGACTGACCGGATTCTTCCTCGAACGGCCCATCGCCCTCGAGGCGGCCTTCAAGAACCTCGTCCTCACCAGCATGGCCGGCTTCGCCGTCTTCATCGGTGCCGCGATGTTGTACTCCTCGCACGGTGCGCTCAACTTCGGCCAGCTGCACGACGCCCTGCCCCGGTCGGGTACGCAGGCGACGCTGGTCGCGCTGGCCCTGCTGATCGCCGGCTTCGCCACCAAGGCCGGCGTGATGCCGTTCCACGGCTGGCTGCCCGACGCGCACAGTCCCGTGCCCGGACCGATCTCCGCACTGTTCTCCGGCCTCATGGTCAACTTCGGGATCCTGGCGATCGCGCGGATCGTGCTGCTCGTCTACCAGCCCGCCAACCGCGGCCACGCCCTCGGGCTGCTCACCGGTATCGGGATCGTGTCGGCTCTTCTCGGTGCCGTCCTCGCTCTGGCGCAGGACGATCTCAAGCGCCTGCTGGCGTGGGACACGGTCTCGCAGATGGGGTTGTTGACCGTGGGTTTCGCCTCCGACGAGCAGCACGCGGTTGTCGGCGCCGTCTACCACCTGCTGAACCACGCGCTGTTCAAGGCTCTACTGTTCCTCTGCGCCGGGGCCGTCGTGCACGCGACCGGCGCGACGAAGCTCTCGGAGATGGGTGGGCTGCTCCGCCGGCGTCCGATCACCACGGTCGCCTTCACGGTCGGCGCGCTCTCCATCTCGGGCGTACCCGGGTTCAACGGCTACGTGTCCGTCGGCCTCATCCACGAGGGCCTGCTCGACCGCGAACCGGTGATCTACGCGCTCGCGCTCCTCGCGCAGGTGATCACCGTCGCGGCGCTTGCCCGCGCCACCTGGCTGGGCTTCTACCGCCGCCGTGAGCAACCGTACGAGCGCGTGGATCGCACCAAGCTCGGCATGCGGGTGGCCTTCGGCACACTGATCCTGGGCTGCATCGCCTTCGGCGTGCTGCCCAACCCCGTCGTCGCCGACGTCGCCGACCCGGCTGCCTCGGTCCTACTGCATCCGCCGGCCTACGCGCGGGCTGTACTGTCAGATTCCGGCACGGTCGCCAAGCTGCCCGTCATGTTCGACTACGGCAAGCTAAGCGACCTGCTCGTCGCGTTGGCGGAGATTGCGCTCGGGGTCATCCTCGCTGTCGTCTACCTGCGCGTACGTGAACCCCGACCGGTGACGTGGCTGAGAAGGCTGCACACCGGTTCGGTCAATGACTATGCCGGGTATGCCCTGACCGGATTAGCCCTGGTCGGGATCGTTTTGATTGGCTAGTGAACGTGGACGAAAGCAGGATCGAGATTTGCGTGCAAGGACGCGTACAAGGCGTCGGCTTGCGGTACTGGGCACGCAGCAAGGCCGGGCAGCTCGGGCTCACCGGGTCGGCCACCAACCTTCCCGACGGGCGGGTGTCCATCATCGCCCAGGGTCCGCGCGAGCGGTGCGAGCAATTGCTCGACGCGCTGCGTGGCGCGGAGCCGCCCGGCGCGGTCACGATGATCCAGCAGAACTGGACCGAGCCGCACGACGCAGCGGGCGGTTTCAGCGTCGGATGAGGTTCGGCGTCGGGTGAGCGGTGTCAGCCGCTGACGTCCGGCCCGGCGCGCTCGATGGCGAACCGCAGCAGCACCCGCCCGTCGCGTTCCATCGCGCTGCGGTACTCCGGCCAATTCGGATGCTCGCCGGAGATCCGCCGGAAGTAGTCGACGAGCAGGTCCATCGCCGCCGGCAGCTCGACGATCTCGGCCGTCCCGTCGACCTGCACGCTGCCACCGAAAAACTCGTCGGGGAACGCCATCACGGACACCCGGGGGTCGCGGCGCGCATTGCGGACCTTGACCGCGGTCTCGCGGGTGCTGACGATCACCCGCCCCGCGTCGTCGACGGCCACCAACACCGGCGAGAGCTGCGGCCGTCCGTCGCGCCGCACAGTCGCCAGCACGGCGCGGTGATTGCGGCGGAGGTACTCCTGAGCCATGGCGACGTCCATCGGGCCCGACTCTAGAGTGGAGCGGGACCACTGCGGTAGCGAAACGAGGAGCGGCGGATGCCCGGCGAGCCGATGGTCGTCGGGATCGGCGGCTCGACCGGCCCGCATTCGGTGACCAATCGGCTCTTGGAACAGGCGCTCGCGGAGACCGCGGCCTTCGGCGTGCGCACGGCGGTGGTAGGCGGCGATGAATTGGCGCAGCTTCCGATCTTCGACCCCGCGGCGCTCATCGTGCCGTCGGCCGCCGAGCACCTGCTGAGCGCGGTTCGCGCGGCCGACGCCGTGATCATCGCGACACCCGGCTACCACGGCGGGATGTCGGGGCTGGTGAAGAACGCCCTCGATCACCTGGAGCTGCTGCGCGGCGACGAGCGTCCCTATCTCGACGGCCGCGCCGCCGGGGTTATCGTCACCGCGGCGGGCTGGCAGGCATGCGGGACCGCGCTCGTCTCGGTGCGCTCGGCCGTGCACGCGTTGCGCGGCTGGCCCACCCCCTTCGGGGTGACCGTAAACAGCGCGGAACAGCATGTCGGCAAGGACGATGTCGACGAACGGGTGCGCGGGGCCCTGCGCATCCTGGCTCGGCAGCTCGCCGAGTTCACCGAGTGGCGGGCTTCCGCCCGGGTCCTCAGCGCCGCGGCGCCGACACCCCGAGCCGGCGTTGTTCGATGATCAGGCAGCGGTTCTCGACGTAGAGCAGGCCGGCCTCCTCTGCGATCGAGCGAGCCTCGGCCGAAGCGATGCCGAGCTGCAGCCACAGCGCGGTCGCCCCGGCAGCGACCGCCTGCCGCGCGACGGCGGGTGTCGCTGCCGACGGCCGGAAGACGTCGACCAGCCCGACCGGTTCCGGAACCTCGGCGAGGGTCGGATAGGCCGGCGCGCCGAGGATCGTCCCGCCCCGCGGGTTCACCGGCACGATCCGCCAGCCGTGACGCTGCATGTGCTCGGGCACGTAGTGCGCGGCCTTGGCCGGATGGCTGCTCGCGCCGACGACGGTGATGCTGTCGTAGCTGGTGAGGATCCGTTCGACGATCGCGTCGGTGCTCACACGACCAACAGTAGGGTCGACGGGTGACCGGCCCGGGCAACCTCGACTGGCAGGAAATTCAGCGCAGCCTGGTGGCCGCTCCGGTCTGGGCCGCGCTGGCCACATGGCCGCACGCGGCGCAGGTGCGGGTCGCCGAGATCGATCCCGACGTCGCCGACACCGCGGCCTTCTGCGCCCGTTACGAGGTCCCGATGGACGACTCGGCCAACTGCGTGGTCGTCGCCGGACGCCGCGGGGAAACGGTGTCCTACGCCGCGTGCGTCGTGCTTGCCACCACGAGGGCGGACGTGAACGGCCTCGTCCGCCGTCGGCTCGACGCGCGGAAAGCCTCCTTCGCGCCGATGTCCGATGCGGTGGCGCTCAGCGGCATGGAGTACGGCGGGATCACGCCGATCGGCGTGCCGCCCTCCTGGCCGGTCCTGGTCGACGCGGCCGTGCTGGGCCGCGGCGTCGTGGTCGTCGGCAGCGGGCTGCGCTCGAGCAAGCTCGCGTTGCCCAGCGCCGCGCTGGCCGACCTGCCGAACGCGGAGGTGATCGACGGGTTGGCCCGCTAGCGCGACATCGGGCCGTTCCGCAGTACTTCGGCTCAGGTCCCGAGGGCGGCCAACAGCGCTTCGTGCAGCAGCCCGTTGCTCGCCGCCGCGCTGCCCCGATGAACGCCGTCGACGCCGTCCAGGCCGCTGAACCGGCCACCGGCCTCGGTCACGATGGGCGCCACGGCGGCCATGTCCCACACCGAGAGCTCGGGCTCAGCCGCAAGGTCGACCGCGCCCTCCGCCACCAGCATGTAGGACCAGAAGTCGCCGTAGGCGCGCGTGCGCCAGACGCGACCGGTCAGGCCGACGAAGCGGTCGAGCAGGTCGCGCTCGGCCCACCCGCCCAGTGACGCGTAGGACAGGCTGGCGTCCGCGAGGTCGCGGACTCGGGACACTCGCAGCCGGCGCGGCGGGTCGCCGAGCGCGGTGGTCCACGCGCCGTCCCCGCTGGCGGCCCACCAGCGGCGCCCGAGCTCCGGCGCGGACACCACGCCGACGGCCGGCTCCGCGTCGACCAACAGGGCGACCAGGGTCGCCCACACCGGCACGCCTCGGACGAAATTCTTGGTGCCGTCGATCGGATCGATCACCCACCGGCGTCCCGTGCCCGAGTCCGAGGACCCGTACTCCTCGCCGGTGATCGCGTCCCCAGGACGCAGCTCGGCGAGCAGCTGCCGAATCTCCCGCTCCACGGCGCGGTCGGCGTCGGTCACCGGGGTGAGATCGGGCTTGGTCTCGACGGTCAGATCGCCGGCCCGGAACCGGGACCGCGTGATGGCGTCGGCAGCGTCGGCGAGCCGCAGCGCCACGGACAGGTCGTCGACGGAAGAGGACGGCACGGACGGAGGCTATCCGGTTAGCAGGGCCGTTACCGTCGTGCGGTGACCGTTCCCGAGGCCGACCGCGACCGGGTGCTGCGCGCGTACTTCGTCGGCGACCGACTCGCGGCCATGCCCCGCCGCGGACGCCGGCGGCGAATCGTCCTCGAACATCTCGCCGAATGGTTCGAGCCCGGCCGCAGGTACTCCGAGGCGGAGGTCAACGACCGGCTGCGAGTAGCCCATCCCGACGTCGCTGCACTGCGCCGCTATCTGGTCGACGACGAGCTGCTCGACCGGGACAGCCGCAGCTATTGGCGTTGCGGCGGCCCGGTAAACGTCGACGAGACATGAATTGAGGGGCGCCCGGGCAACGGTTCGGCGCCCTCTTCCATGCGGATCAGTCGCGATCCGGGACCAGCACGCTCGCCGTGTAGATGTCTCGGTCGTCGGCGTACCGACCTGACGTGGAGCGAACCGTCCGGGCCGACGAACGGGTCGGAGAACTGATTCTCGTTGCAGATTTCTCGCGGACGCTGCGACGATCGCGTCCGGCGCACAAGTGATGATGTGCGCATCCTCTACCGTCGAGCAGGTGGAACCCGCAGACGCCGCGCGAATCTCCGCGCGGGGCAAGATCGCACCTTTTCACGTGATGCGGGTCATCGACGCCGTGATGGCGCGGCAGAAGGCCGGCCTTCCGGTCCTGAATCTCTCGGCCGGTCAGCCGTCCACGCCGGCGCCCACTGCCGTGCGGATGGCCGCCCGTCGCGCCCTCGATATCGAGACGCTCGGCTACACGAACTCGTTGGGCATTCCCGCGCTGCGGGAAGCCATCGCGCGCCACTACCGGCACACCGACAACCTCGACGTGGATCCGCGCTCGGTCGCCGTGACAACCGGATCGTCCGGCGGATTCCTGTTCGCATTTCTCGCCGCCTTCGACGCCGGCGACACAGTTGCGTTGGCCCGCCCGGGATACCCTGCCTACCGGAACATGCTGACGGGTCTCGGGTGCCGGGTGGTCGAGCTGCCCACCGGGCCGAGGAGCCGATTCCAGCCCACGCTCGCTGCGCTGGACGCCCTTCCGGACGCCCCCTCCGGGCTCGTGGTCGCGAGCCCCGCCAATCCGACCGGCACCATGGTGACGGCCGCCGAGCTCGCCGAGCTGAGTTCTTGGTGCGACGCACACGGCACCAGGCTCATCAGCGACGAGATCTATCACGGCATCACCTATGGCGAGCGGGCGACGAGTGCCTGGCGGTACAGCCAGCGGCCGGTGGTCGTGAATTCCTTTTCGAAGTACTTCTCGATGACGGGCTGGCGAATCGGCTGGCTGCTGGTGCCCGATGAGCTGCAGGACTCCGTCGATCGACTCGCCGGCAACTTCACCATCTGTCCGCCGGCGCTGTCCCAGCTGGCCGCCGTCGCCGCATTCGAGGCCTACGACGAGGCCGACGCCAACGTCGCGCGGTATGCGCATAACCGAAGGTTGTTGCTACACCGGCTACCCGAAATCGGACTCGACCGCCTGGCTCCGGCCGACGGCGCGTTCTACATCTGGGCCGACGTGTCCCGCTGGACGTCAGACTCCCTGAGCTTCGCTGCACGGCTGCTCGAGGAGACCGGGGTCGCCTTGGTGCCGGGTATCGACTTCGACGTCGTGGACGGACCCCGATTCGTCAGGATGTCGTTCGCCGGCGACGGCGCGGAGCTCGACACCGCGGTCGACGTCCTGGGCGAATGGCTGGCGCGGGTCGGTTAGCGCTGCGGGCCGTCGAAATCCGGTTCGTCCACCGTGACCGCCAGGGCGTCGCCGACCCGCAGTACGGCACCGGGGTCGTCCGGGACGAGCTGGACGCCGAACCATGACAGGCCGTCCCAGCGCCGGGTCCGGACCAGCGTGGCCAGCGGTTCCCGGCCGCGCGCGGCGGTCGCGGGGTCGACCGTGGTGAGGACGCATCGGTCGCACGCCTTCACCACTCGGAACCGGGCGTCGCCGATCTGCACCCGGCGCCAGCCGTCCTCGCGCCACGCCGGCGCGCCTCGGACGACCACGTTCGGGCGGAACCGGGTCATCGGAACCGGACCCTCCTCGGCGAACCGCCCACCGAGGATGGCGTCGTTCAGAGCAGCCAGGGACTCCTCCGTGGTCAGGAGGATGGGGTAGCCGTCGGCCAGGCTCACCCGGTCGGTCGGCAGGGTGCGGCTTTGGTTCGGCAGCCGTCGGTTCGGATCGTCGAGGAACAGCAGCCGGCACGGACGCTGGAGCAGCGCGCTGAACCAGGCGTCGCCGGCCGAACCGGCTGGCGCGGCCGGGACGGGCCTGCCGTGGACGTCGGCCGGCACGACCGTCGTCCCGTCCGGTTCGTCGACCAGCAGGGGAGGGGCGTGCGGCCCGGTGAGTCGCAGCCCGCCGGGCCGGATCTCCGGCCGGACTAGGACCAGCACCGGATATTCGCGGGCTGTGATCGCCGACCCGCTCTCGTCGACGACCATCCAGCGCCGGTCGCCAGCCAGGCCCTGCCGCTCCACGGCGGCGTCCGGCAGGTCCTCGCCGCGGCAGGACTTCACCGGATAGCGACGCAGGGCGCTCACCTCGATCACCGTTCGGCCGCCCTGCTGACCAGCAACCGACGGAAGGCGCCCAGCCGGGCGGGCGTGGACTGTCCGCCGGCGACCCATCCGTCCAGGGCGCACCCGGTCTGTGCGGACAGGTGCTCACAGCCGGGTGGGCACTGCACCGCCCCGTCCTCGAGATCGGGAAAGGCCCACAGCAGGTCCTGCGGCGTCACGTGGGCCAGTCCGAACGACCGGACGCCCGGCGTGTCGATCACCCAGCCGTCCTCCTCGGGGAGTCGCAGCGCGATTGCTGACGACGAGGTGTGCCGGCCCTTTCCCACCGCGCTCACCGCACCGGTGGCCCGGCCGGCCGACGGGACCAGGGCGTTGATGACCGTCGACTTGCCGACCCCGGAATGTCCGACGAACACCGACATCTGGCCGCGCAGGTGGTCTCGAAGTTCGGTCAGTGGGGCGCCCTTCTGGGTGACGACGGCGGGCACCGACAATTCGTCGTAGTTGTCGAGGACGGTGTCGGGTGGGGCCAGGTCCGACTTCGTCAGCAGCAACAGCGGCTCGATCCCCGCGGCCAGAGCCGCGACCAGGCACCGGTCGATGAGCCCGTAGGACGGGTCGGGGTTGGCCAGGGCCGACACGATGACCAGCTGGTCGGCGTTGGCGACGATGACCCGCTCGAAAGGATCCGTATCGTCAGCAGTCCTGCGCAACACGGTGTCACGATCAGAGATCTTGACGATTCGGCCGAGCGCATCTATATCGCCGGAGACGTCGCCGACAACGCTGACGCGGTCACCGACCGCGATCCCTTTCCGGCCCAGTTCGCGTGCACGGACAGCATTGAGCTCGGTGTCGTCGACGAGGACGGTGTAACGCCCGCGGTCGACCGTGAGCACTACGCCCTCTGTCGCGTCGTCGTGCGCCGGCCGCTGTTTCGAGCGGGGCCGACTGCCGCGGCCTGGGCGCACGCGGACGTCGTCCTCGTCGAGGCGCCGCACGTCGCGGGGAGCCACCGTTCAGGCACCCACCAGCGTCGCCCACATGCCGGGGAAATCCGGCAGCGTCTTCGAGGTGCAGGCGACGTCGTCCACCGTGATTCCGGGCACGACCAGGCCGAGCACCGCTCCGGCAGTGGCCATGCGGTGGTCGTCGTAGGCGTGCCACGTGCCGCCGTGCAGCGGGCGCGGCCGCACCATCAGGAAGTCGGACTGCTCGTCGACGTCGCCCCCCAGCGCGGATATCTCGTTGGCCAGCGCCGCGAGCCGATCGGTCTCGTGGCCGCGCAGATGGCCGATGCCCCTCAGTCGCGACGGCCCGTCCGCGACGGCTGCCACTGCGGCCAGCACCGGAGTGAGTTCCCCGACGTCACCCAGATCGGCGTCGAGCCCGCTGATGCGCGCCGGTCCGCTCACGGTCAGTCCGCGCGCGTCAAGGGTGACGGCGGCGCCCATCAGGGCGAGCAGGTCACGAAGGGCATCGCCGGCCTGGGTCGTCCGGGCCGGCCATCCCGGCACCGTGATTGTCCCGCCGGTCACCACGGCCGCGGCCAGGAACGGCGCCGCGTTGGAGAGATCCGGTTCCACCTCCCACGTCCGGCCGGCGACCGGGCCCGGACGCACGGACCAGACACCTGGCTCGGGTCGAGACGCGTCGACACCGCTCGCGGCCAGGACGTCGAGCGTCATGTCCAGATGCGGTTGGGACGGCACGGCTCGCTCGCCGAGGTGCCGGACGGTGATCCCGTCGTCGTACCGCGCGGCCCCCAGCAGCAGACCGGAGACGAACTGCGAGGACGCTGACGCGTCGATCTCCACCGTTCCGCCGCGAACGCGGCTGCGCCCGAGCACGGTGAACGGGAGCCTGCCGGTGCCACCGTCGTCGACCTCCACCCCGGCCTGGCGCAGGCCGTCGACAAGGGTCGCCATAGGACGGCGGCGGGCGTACGGATCACCGTCGAAGTGCACCGGTCCGTCGGCGAGCGCGGCGAGCGGCGGGACGAAGCGCATCACCGTACCGGCGAGGCCGACGTCGACGGTCGCCGCGACGAGTGGTCCGGGTGCGACACGCCAGTGTCCGTCCTCGCCGTCGATGGTGACGCCGAGCGAGCGCAGCGCACCGGCCATCAAAAGCGTGTCGCGGGCCTGTAGCGGTCCGCGCAGCAAGGAGGGACTTTCTGCGAGCGCCGCCAGTACCAGCAGGCGGTTCGTCAGAGACTTGGATCCGGGCAGGTCGACCGTGCCGCGTAGCGGGCCGGCGGCCTGCGGCGCGCACCAGCGCGCGGCGACGGGTGCGGCGGCCGAGGTCACGCGCCCATAGTGCCGGACCGGCCCGGCCGCCGGGGAGTGATGCGAAGCAGGCGCCGGCCCACCGTTTGCGCGGTGCGTCGGTGACGCGCTCGGCGGGCTGGGGCTCGTCGTGAGCATCGGTGATGCGGACGCACGGGTCCCGGCGCAGAATCGAGCGGGTGGCGGAGAAGGAGAGGTCCGTCGAGTTCCTCGACGTCGACCCCGCCCTGGGCCGCGAGGACGACCTCGCCGGTTCCCGCCTGCCGGCGCGACGGCCGTGGGTCGTCGGGCTCGGCGTGGTAACCGCGGCCGCGGCCCTCATCGGCGCCACCATGTCGACCGGACCGTCCCGGCGCCCGACGTTCGCGCCGCCGACCGCACTGACCAGCCCCGCGACGTCCGCTCCGGACGGCGCCGTGGCCGCGACGGTGCAGAAGCTCCCGGTGAAGGTGGAGCGCTTCGGCGCCGCGGTGCTCGGCGCGCGGACCGGCGAGGACGTCTTCGCGCGCGGGCCCGGGTTCGTCGCGCGAATCGAGCTTGCCCGCGGCGTCGTCACCCGCACGCTGGTCCCCGGCTTGGCCACCAGCGGGCCGGTGTCGTTCCTCCCGCTCAGCGGCGGGGTCCTCGTCCGGCCCCTCGACCGCGTTCTCGGCTACGAGGTACCGGACCGTCGCGCGGCGCGCGTGCCGCACGGCGAGCTCACCCTGGCCGGCCCCGCGTGGCCCGCGCCGGCGGCCGGAACAGTGTGGGTGGACGTCGGCGAACGGATCGCTCTCGTCGGACCGAGGGGCCGACGGCTGGGCCGGGCGCTTGCCGTGCCGCCGGGCGCATCCGCGCTCGCCGGATGGGCGGACGGCCGCGGATATCTGCTGTTCGAGACGGCGTCCGGCTGGTTCGACGTGCGCCCGGCAGGCGCCGTCCAGGTCACCGCCGGGAACCTGGTCGCGGTCGGGCCGAGCCGGTACCTGATCTCCGAGTGCCGCGCGGGCATCTGCAGCGAGGTGCTCGTCGACCGCGCGACCGGGCGGCGCGCCCGTCTCGGCCCTGCGCTCGACCTCGTCGGCATCCCCGGCGTCATCTCCGCGGACGGGTCGGCCGCCGCACGGATCGACCCGCGGACGTCCTGCCTCGTCCTCACCGACCTGCCCACCGGCCGCGACCACACCCTTCCGCTCCGGCCGGCCGCCGACTCGCAGTCGCTGGCCTGGGACCCGGACGGACCCTGGCTGGTCGTGGCCGACGGCAGCGGGCGCCTGGAGGCGGTCAACTCGCGGACGCTCGGCGTCGTCGACCTGACCCGCTTGGCCGGCGGCCCGGTGACGCAGGTCGCCGTGCGTCCCGCCGGCAGGGGATGACCCCGTCCGGCGGGTACCGTCCGGGTCGTGTGCGGTCGCTATGTGTCGGTGCGCTCGGACTCGGACCTGCTCCGCGAGTTCGACGCGGTCCCGGTCGACGAGGCCGCCATGGAGCCCGACTACAACGTCGCGCCGACCAAGCCGGTGCGGATCGTCGTCAACCGCCCGCTGCGCGACGCCGACGGAACTCCCCAGCCGGCGCCGACCCGGCAGTTGCGGGTCGTCACCTGGGGCCTCGTGCCGTCCTGGGCCAAGGACCGGTCCATCGGCGCCAAGATGATCAACGCCCGCGTTGAGAGCGTGCCGACCAAGCCGGCCTTCCGCAAGGCGTTCGCGCGGCGGCGCTGTCTGGTGCCCGCCGACGGTTGGTACGAGTGGCGGACGGTCGACACTCCTGACGGTCCCCGCAAGCAGCCGATGTACATGACGCCGCAGGACGGTCACGTGCTGGGCTTCGCCGGGCTGTACGAGTTCTGGTCGCCGCCCGGGGACGGGAGCGCACCAACCCTGACCACCTGCACCATCGTCACAGCTGCGGCCGAAGGTGCGCTCGCCGAGATACACGACCGGATGCCGCTGGTACTGCCGCGACGCGCGTGGGACCGGTGGTTGGATCCGGCGGTCGACGATCCGTTAGATCTCCTGAAGAGCTGGGACGAAGTGTCCGGCGAGCACCTGGAGCTGCGTCCGGTGAGCCCGGCGGTCAACAAGGTGGACAACAACGGGCCCGAGCTGCTCCGGCCGGCGCCGGCCGACCTCGAAGCGCAGCGTCTGTTCTGACCGTGCAGCTGCAGATCGACACGCCCAGCGGCGCCGCACTGGTCGACCTCGACCGGCCGCGCGCGGCGGCGGCGCTGCTCGTCATCGGTCACGGCGCCGGCGGGGGCATCGACGCCCCCGACCTCCGCGCCGTACGCCGCGCCGCGCTGGCCGAGGGAATCGCCGTCGCGCGCGTGACCCAGCCGTACCGAGTGGCCGGACGCCGCGCACCGGCGCCGGCTGCCCGGCTCGACGAGGCATGGCTGGCAGTGCTGGCCGCGCTGCGCGCACGGCGCGGCTTGACCCAGCTGCCCGTCGCCGTCGGTGGCCGGTCGAGCGGCGCCCGGGTGGCCTGCCGCACCGCGG
Organism: Jatrophihabitans sp.; assembly: GCA_025924515.1. GTDB lineage: Bacteria > Actinomycetota > Actinomycetes > Mycobacteriales > Jatrophihabitantaceae > JAICIE01. The sequence goes on from JAICIE010000018.1 coordinate 31,041, forward strand.
CGACAGCCCGAGCGCGCGCCGTCGTGGCCCTGGCCTTCCCGGTCCATCCGCCCGGGCGACCCGAAGTGTCCCGCCTGGCCGAGCTGGAGCTTCCGCCGGTCCCGGTCCTCGTGGTGCAGGGCGAGCGGGACCCGTTCGGCCTGCCGCCTGGCGCGCCCGGCCGGGAACTCGTCGTCGTTCCGGGCGCAGACCACTCGCTGCGGCAGGCGTCGGCGGTGGTCGCCGACGCGGTGGTCCGGTTCGTGACAAGCACCGTGACGTCTGCGAGGGTCTGACAGTGCCCACCCCGACCGAGGAGTTCCGCGCCGCCCGAGACTTCCTCCTCGAGCGCCGCGACGACTACGACGCCGCCTACGCCGGGTTCCGGTGGCCGCGCCCGGAACACTTCAACTTCGCGCTCGACTGGTTCGACGCGGTGCTCGCCGCCGAGCATCCGCAACGAGTAGCCCTCCGGATCATCGAGACCGACGGCCGCGACGCCGGCTACACCTTCGGCGAACTCTCCCGGCGCTCGGACCAGGTCGCCGGATGGCTGCGCAGCCGCGGCGTCGGGCGCGGGATGCCGGTGCTGGTCCTGCTCGGAAACCAGGTGGAGCTCTGGGAGGTCACCCTCGCGGCGATGAAGCTCGGCGCGGTGATCATCCCGGCCGCGACGCTGCTGGCGCCGGCCGATCTCCGCGACCGCGTCGTCCGCGGGGACGTCGGGGCCGTCATCGCCCGCACCGAGATCGCCGGGCGTTTCGACGAGGTGCCCGGCTCCTACCTGCGGATCGCGGTCGGTGATCCGGTGGAGGGCTGGCTGCGTTACGCCGACACCGAGGTGAGCCTGGAACCGTTCGGCGCCGACGGGCCGACCAGGGCCACCGACCCGTTGCTGCTGTACTTCACGAGCGGCACCACCGCCCTGCCGAAACTGGTCGAGCACACGCACATCAGCTACCCGATCGGGCATCTCTCGACGATGTACTGGATCGGCCTCAAGCCGGGCGACGTGCATCTGAACGTGTCGAGTCCGGGCTGGGCCAAGCACGCCTGGTCCTGCGTCTTCGCCCCGTGGATCGCCGGGGCGACGATCTGCGTATTCAATTACGAGCGTTTCGACGGGCGGGCGCTGCTCGACGTGCTGCGCGACGCCAGAGTCAGCACGTTCTGCGCGCCGCCCACGGTCTGGCGCATGCTGATCCAGCAGGACCTGTCCGACCGGCAGGGCTCGCTGCGCGAGCTCGTCAGCGCCGGCGAGCCGCTCAACCCCGAGGTCATCCAGTACGTGCAGCGAGCCTGGGGGATCACGATCCGTGACGGGTTCGGCCAGACGGAGACGTCGCTGCAGATCGGCAACTCGCCGGGCCAGCCCGTCAGGCCCGGCTCGATGGGACGGCCGATGCCCGGCTTCTCGATCTCGCTGATCGACCCGGGCACCGACGAGCCCGGCGACGAAGGGGAGATCTGTGTCGAGCGCGGCGTCGCCGCCGACACCCATCCGGTCGGGCTCATGCCCGGCTACCAGCACGACGACGAGCGCAACTCGGCGGCGTTCGCCGGCGGGCGTTATCACACCGGTGACGTGGCCCGCCGCGACCCGGACGGCTACATCACCTACATCGGGCGCACCGACGACGTGTTCAAGGCCAGCGACTACCGCATCAGCCCCTTCGAACTGGAAAGCGTCCTCATCGAGCATCCCGCCGTTGCCGAGGCAGCCGTGGTGCCCGCACCCGATCCGGTGCGGCTGGCGGTGCCCAAGGCGTATGTCGTCCTCGTCGACGGCCGCCAGCCGAGCGCCGAGCTCGCAGCGGACATCCTTCGGCACAGCCGCCAGAACCTGGCGCCGTTCAAACGGATCAGACGGTTGGAGTTCGCTCAATTGCCGAAGACGATCAGCGGCAAGATCCGACGGGTCGAACTGCGCGAGGCCGAGGAGTTGCACGCGCAGGACCGCCCGCCGGGTGAGTACCGCGAGGAGGATTTCGTCTAGCAGCCCCCGCGTCGTTCCGAGGACGCCGGCTCGAGCCCGATCGTCCGCCGGCCGGTCGATCGGGTTTGCCCCGCGTCTGCTCATTCCCGGTGCCGCCGGCGGGCAGACCAGGGACAGACGTGATCAATTCGCCTCGCGACCACGCCGGGGCACGCCTCGGGACCGGTGCGTCACCCGGTCGCGATCGGCGCCAACCGGGCCGCGGCCGCGGCGACCAGGTCGGCCGGCGTCAGTTCCAGCTGCAGCCCCCGCCGGCCCGCCGACACGAAGACGGTCGCCCAGTCGGACGCCGACGCGTCCACCACCACGGGCAGCCGCGCCTTCTGGCCCAGGGGGGAGATCCCACCGACCACGTAGCCAGTCGCCCGCGCCGCGGCGGCGGGTTCGGCGAGCTCGGCCCGCTTGCCGCCGACCGCGGCGGCCAGCGCCTTCAGGTCGAGCCGCCGCGCCACCGGGACCACGCCGCAGGTCAACCTGCCGTCGACGGAAGCGATGAGCGTCTTGAAGATTCGAGCGGGGTCGACGCCCAGCGCCGCCGCCGCCTCCTCGCCGAACGACTCGGCGCGCGGGTCGTGCGCGTACGGGTGCAGCGTGTGCGGTACGCCGTTTCGGGTCAGCAGTGCCGTCGCCGGTGTGCCGCTCGCCATGGTCCGTCACCGTAACCGGGAATGCCGCGGCGGCCCGGCTGCGTTCGGGACGGACGTGACTGGCGACATCGCGACCTGCGGGTCGGCCGTTCGCGACGCGATCTATCCGCTACCGGCGCGGGAAGTATGGTCGGCGGAGGACGGACGCGAGCGAGGGAGCCGGGGTAGCACGGTGACAGAGGAAACAGTCGAGCAGCGACGAGCACGCTTCGAGCGCGACGCGCTGCCGTTCCTCGATCAGCTGTACGCAGCGGCGATGCGCATGACGCGCAACCCGTCCGACGCCGAGGACCTGGTTCAGGAGACCTACGTCAAGGCCTTCGCGGCCTTCCACCAGTTCGAGGAAGGCACGAACCTCAAAGCCTGGTTGTACCGCATCCTCACGAACACGTTCATCAACAATTACCGCAAGCGGCAGCGCCAACCGCAGGAAGCCAATAGCGAGAACGTCGAGGACTGGCAGTTGGCCCGCGCCGAGTCGCACACGTCGAGCGGGCTGCGCTCGGCCGAGATGGAGGCGTTGGACCACCTCCCCGACTCGGACGTCAAGGAGGCCCTGCAGGCGCTGCCCGAGGACTTCCGGTTGGCGGTCTACCTCGCCGACGTGGAGGGATTTGCCTACAAGGAGATCGCCGAGATCATGGGGACCCCCATCGGCACGGTGATGTCCCGTCTGCACCGCGGACGCCGGCAGTTGCAGCGGCAGCTGGCGGACTATGCCCGCGAGCGCGGTTTGATCCCGGCCGGTGTCGGAGGTGAGTCGTGAGCGGCTTCGGTTTCGGTCCGGGCAACATCGACTGCGACGACGTCCTCAAGGACGTCTACCTCTATCTCGACGGCGAGGCGGACGAGCAGCTCGGCAACCGCATCCGCGAGCACCTCGACGCCTGCACGCCGTGCCTGAAGCAGTACGGACTCGAGCAGGACGTCCGGCGGTTGGTGTTGCGCTGCTGCGGCAATGAGCAGGCACCAGCGACCCTCCGCGAGCGGATCCGGGTGCGGATCACCGAGATCTCGGTGCAGAGCTCGGCCCTGGAATACCGTCCTGATTAATCGGCCGACGCTGTCGAGATCCGCGCCTCCCGTTCGTCTCAACGAAGACCACCCACTTCGAGGAGGACGCGATGAAATACGTGCTGTTGATCCACCAGGGAACCGCGCCGACGCCGCTCGACCCGGAGGCCTGGGCCGCGCTCGGTCCCGACGAGCAGCAGGCCGTCTACGCGGCCTACCAGGAGATCAACCAGACGCCCGGCGTCACGCCGGGGCTGGGGCTGCAGCCGCCGGAGACCGCGACGACCATTCGCGTGGAGGACGGCAGAACGCTCACCACCGACGGCCCGTTCGTCGCCACCAAGGAGGCGTTGAACGGCTATCTCGTGTATGAGGCCGACGACCTCGACGCCGCGATCGCACTCGCGGCGAAGATCCCGGCGGCCCGCCTCGGCGGCGCGGTCGAGGTCCGTCCCGTCATGGAGTGGTGAGCCTCGAGGAGATCTTCCGGAACGAGTGGGGCGGCGTCGTCGCCTCACTCACCGGCATCCTCGGTGATCTCGACCTGGCCGAGGAGGCCGCGCAGGACGCCTTCGCGACGGCGGCGCAGCGGTGGCCGCGCGACGGGACGCCCGCCAACCCGCGGGCCTGGCTCATCGCGACCGGACGCAACCGTGCGATCGACCGCATCCGCCGCGACCGGACCCTGACCGCGAAGACGTACCTGCTGCGTCGCGAGGCCGAGCGGGAGGACCGGATGCCGTCGACGGCCTTTCCCGACGAACGCCTCGAGTTGCTGTTCCTCTGCTGCCATCCGGCGCTCGCCGTCGAGGCCCAGGTGGCTCTCACGCTCCGCGCCGTCGGCGGCCTGACGACCGGTGAGATCGCACGGGCGTTCCTCGTTCCGGAAGCGACGATGGCCCAGCGGATCGTGCGGGCCAAGCGCAAGATCAGGTCAGCCGCCATTCCCTTCCGCGTTCCGCCGCGCGAGCTGCTGGCCGAGCGGCTGCGGTCCGTCCTCGCAGTCATTTACCTCATTTTCAACGAGGGTTACGGCTCGCGCAGCGCGCTGGCCGCGGAGGCGCTGTGGTTGGGCCGCGCCCTGGTGGAACTGCTTCCGGATGAACCCGAAGCGCACGGGCTTCTCGCCCTCATGCTGCTGCACGAGTCGCGTCGTGACGCGCGCCTGGTCGACGGCGAGCTCGTCCTGCTGGGGGAGCAGGACCGGTCTCGGTGGGATGCCGCCCTGTCCGCCCGCGGGCAGGCCGCACTGCGCCGCGCACTGGACCTCGACGGACGCGGCCAGTACGTGCTGCAGGCGCTGATCGCGGCGGAGCACATGAACGACCCGTGCGACTGGCGCCGGCTCGCCGTTCTCTACGGGGAGCTGGCTGAGGGATCGGGTTCGCCGGTCGTGGAGCTGAACCGCGCGGTGGCCGTGGGCGAGGTCGACGGGCCGGAGGCGGGGCTGCGGCTCGTCGATCGGCTGGGGCTCGACGGGTACCGCTACTTTCACGCAACCCGCGCCGAGCTGTTGCGGCGCCTGGGCCGGCCCGACGACGCCGTCGCCGCCTACGACCGTGCCCTGGCGCTGACCGACGACGGTGCGGAGCGCCGCTGGCTGCAGCGGCGGCGGTCGACCGCGACCGCGTGAGCCTCAGGCCCCCGCGAGTTCGCGCTCCGCGGTCGAGACGACGCCGGGATCGGTGCGGTCGGACAGGTAGTCGGTCGGCTCCGTCGCGTCGACGCCCGAGGGCGCGCGCACGGCCCGGAGGACGATCGTCAGGATTACTGAGACCACGATGTTCAGCAGCAATGCGGTGACCGCGATGTAAACCTTGACCGTGCTGCCGGGGAACGGGGCCAGCGAACTGCCGAAATGCTTGATCACCGTCGGCGCGCTGGCCGAGACCTGCTGGTAGGCCATTACCGTCCCGTACACGATTCCCGCGGCCCATCCGGCGAGCAGCGCCCACCGGTGCAGCCACCGGGTGTAGAGCCCCCCCACGAGGGCGACGATCGTCTGCAGGATCCACACGCCGCCCAGCAACTGGAAGTTGATGGCGTTCTGCCGGTCGAGGCTCAGCACGAACAGCAGCGCGCCGAATTTGACGATCAGTGAAACGATCTTCGACACCTGCGCTTCGTGGGCGGGAGAGGCGTCGCGGACGAAGAACTCCCGATAGACGTTCCGGGTGAACAGGTTCGCGGCTGCGATCGACATGATCGCCGCCGGCACCAGCGCACCGATCGCGATAGCGGCGAAGCCGACGCCGGCGAACCACGACGGGAACAACTGCTCGAACAGGTGCGGCACCGCCAATTGAGCGTTCGGCTTGCCGTCCTGCCCCACCACCGAGGTGCCGTTCGCGATGGCGGCATATCCGAGCAGCGCGAGGAAGGCGAGCATCAGCGAGTAGGTGGGCAGCATCGCGGTGTTCCGGCGGATCACATTGCGACGACGCACGGCGAGGACACCGGTGATGGAGTGCGGATACATGAACAGGGCCAGCGCGGACCCGAAAGCCAGGGTTCCGTACGCCCAGTAGGTAGCCGTGTTGGGCAGGAACACACCCGTCGGTTTGCCGGTCACCGGGTTCGGCTTGGCCATCTGCTTCTCGGCGGCGTCGAAGACGGTACCGAACCCGATCTTCACCGCCACCGCGACGATCGCCGCCACGATCACGATGTAGATCAGCGTGTCCTTCACGAATGCGATCAGCGCGGGAGCGCGCAGCCCCGAGGAATACGTGTACGCGGCCAGAACCGCGAAGGCGATGATCAACGGAAGGTCTCGGACGAGGACGTTGCCGGACCCGCCCAGTCCCATCGTGTCGAGCACCGCCTGGATGCCGACGAGCTGCAGCGCGATGTACGGCATGGTCGCCACGATCCCGGTGATCGCGATGGCCAGCGCCAGCAGGCGGCTGTCGAAGCGGCCGCGCACGAAATCCGCCGGTGTGACGTAGCCGCGGCGTTGGCAGACGCTCCACAGCCGCGGCAGGAAGATGAACACGATTGGGTACGCGACGATGGTGTACGGCACTGCGAAGAAGCCGCTGACCGCTCCGGTCGCGAACATCGCCGCCGGCACGGCGACGAACGTGTATGCCGTGTACAGGTCGCCGCCCAGCAGGAACCAGGTGATGACGCTGCCGAAGCCGCGTCCGCCGAGGCCCCACTCGTCGAGGGTCGCCATCGATTCCGCGCGTCGCCAACGAGCGGCGAGGAACCCGCCGAAGGACACGACGAGGAAGAAGAAGATGACGATGCCGAGTTCCACGCCGTGCACGCCGCTCCCGGACGCCAGGGCGGTCATCGCCGCTCACCCCGCGCCCGGTTGATGAGGACGTTGGCGGCCCAGGTGAACGCGGAGGTCAGGAAGACCCAGATGATCGAGTACCAGTAGAAGAACGGAAACCCGAACAGCCGGGGGTCGTGGGAGGTGTAGAGCGGGACCACCGCCAGCGCGACCAGCGGGATCAGGATGAGGATGCCTGCCAGGACCACCGTGCGCCACGGTAACGGCGGCACGGTTCGGTTCGGAGCAGGCCGATCGGACTGCAACGACGGCGGCACTGAGGACATCGGAGCCTCCCCGGGGGATCGGCGCGGTTCCCGTCGGCCAAGACCTCAGGGACCCTGTGCAATCGCAGAGATTAGCGCTGAATCGGCCGGAAGTCGCCTGTCCCGGGCCCACGCGGACCGCGGCGGCGCGCCGGCCCCGTGGTGGAGTCGTGGGTCCCAGGGGGGGGGTGCCCGCGCACGGCGTTCCTA
>JAICIE010000019.1 GCA_025924515.1 Jatrophihabitans sp.
CCCGGCCGGCCGCACGGCCGCAGGCAGCCGCGAACCCCTCCGGCCCTGGCGGCCTACCCTCCCGGGAGGGGGGTCAGTCGGCCGTGGCGATGGAGGTCAGGCAGGACTGCAGTGTCTTGCGGACGGTGCTCACCTGGCGCTCGGACATATCCCGCAGCATCTGCTCCTCGAGGGTGCTCACGCGCTTGCGGAACTTGCGCAGCAGCGCCTTGCCGTCCGCGCTGAGCGACAGGACGAGCCGGCGGCGGTCGGACTCGTCGCGGTGGCGCTGGATGAGCCCCCGCTTCTCGAGCGCGACCACCATGTCCGCCATCGTCTGCGCCGTGACGAACGACTGCCGGGCCAGTTGCGCGGAGGTGAGATCGGGATACTGCTCGAGCGTCGTCAATGCCGTGTACTGCAACGCGGTGAGCCCAACGGGCCGGAACAGGTCGTCCAGGCGGTCGCGGACGGCAAGCTCGACCTGCTTGATCAAATACAGCATGGTCGGCTCTGACGGCGGCGGGGTCGTTGACACGCGGGTCGGGGCGGTTCGCGAGTTCGGCACGGGACGTCCTTCCCGGACTGACGGATAGGCGGGACACGGGACGAGCGTCCTCAGTCTGCCAGCCCGAAGCTCAGGAGTGCGGATCTGTCATCAGGTTTCCTTTGTTTTGCCGCGTCCTCGGCCGCAACTAACAGGGAACCTGCCGACACGGCACCAGAAACACCGGCAGGACGGCGAGAATGCATTCCCGCGCCGGACTTCGCCCGGGCGAAGGCAAGGGCCCCAGGCGCCTCTACGGGCCGGAGGACGGGGTCTGCGAGGCTGGCCGGGTGACGAGCGCCCTGTTCGACCCGCTGTTCGGCGCGACTGCGGTCGACGCCGCGATCGACGACCGGGCGTGGCTGTCGGCGCTGTGTGAGGTCGAGACCGCGCTGGCACGGGCCTGCGCCCGCGCCGGCCTCGTCCCGCTCGCCGCGGCGCTCGAGGTCGGCGCCGCCGCCGACCAGCTCGGCCGGGGGGATCCCGCCGATCTCGGGCGCGAGGCGGTCGCCGGCGGCAACCCGGTCATCCCGCTGGCGCGCCGGCTGCGTGCGGCCGTGCGTACGGCGGCCGGCGACGACGCTGCTGCGGCCGTGCACCTCGGCGCCACCAGCCAGGACGTGCTGGACACCGCCGCGATGCTGCTCGCCTCCCGAGCGTGCGGCACCATCGGCGCTCAACTGCGCGACTGCGCCGACCGGGCGGCCGAGCTCGCCGCCGACCACCGCGACTCCCCGATGATCGCCCGGACGCTGCTGCAGCACGCGCTGCCGACCACGTTCGGGGCGCTCGCCGCCGGCTGGGGCCGCGCCCTCGACCGCGCCACGCTCTATCTCGACAGCGTCCGGGCGAGCCTGCCGGTGCAGCTCGGCGGCGCTGCAGGCACCCGCGCGGCGTGGCATCCGCACGGGAGCGCGGTCGCGGCCGCGCTGGCCGACGAGCTCGGCCTGGCCGCCCCTGACGGCGTCTGGCACACCGACCGCTGGCCCGTCCTCGATCTCGCGGCCGGTCTGGGCTCCGCTGCGGCGGCAGTGGCCAAGTGCGCCACCGACATCGTCCTGCTGTCGCAGAGCGAGCTCGGCGAGGTCCGCGAGGATCAGCCCGGCGACTCCTCGGTGCTGCCACACAAGCGCAATCCCATCGCCGCGATCACCGCGCGCGCCGCCGCGGCACAGGCCCCCGGGCTGGCCGCCACCCTGCAGGCCGCGGCCGCACCGGAGCTGCAGCGCGGCGCCGGCCCGTGGCACGCCGAATGGCCGGCGCTCACCGCGCTGCTGAAGTACACCGGCGGCGCGGCCTCCCGACTACGCACCTCACTGAGCGGGCTGCACGTCGACCAGGAGGCGATGCGGCGGGCTCTCAGCGGCAGCGCGGACCCGGCGGACGTGACCGCCGCCGCCCAGCAGGTGGACGAGTACCTGCACCGGCGGCGCACGTGACCGTGCGGCTGCGCTGGCGGGAGGACGGTCCCGCGGGAGCCCCGCCGCTCGTGCTGCTCGCCGGCCTGGGCTGCTCCACCCAGATGTGGGATCCCGTCGTCGGCCCGCTCGCAGAACACCATCGCGTCATCAGGGTCGACACCCGCGGCCACGGGGCTTCGCCACCGGCCCCGCCAGGAGACCGTCCCCGCATCCGGGACCTCGCCGAGGACGTCCTCGCCGTCCTCGACGAGCGGCGCCTGGAACGCGCCCACCTGGCCGGGGTCTCCCTCGGCGCGATGGTCGCCATGGAACTGGCCGCACACGCTCCGGCGCGCGTCGGCCGGCTGGGGCTTCTGTGCACGTCGGCGTACCTGCCGCCCGCACAGGCCTGGCTCGACCGGGCCGCGACCGTGCGAGCGCGTGGGATGGGCGCGGTCGCGGAGGCGGTCACCGCCCGCTGGGTGACCCCGGCGCTGGCGGATCGCGACCCGGGAACGGGGCACCGGCTGCGAGCGGTGTTCGCCACCGTCGACCCGGAGAGCTACGCCCAGTGCTGCGAGGCGATCGCCGCCATGGACCTGCGGGCGGACCTGTCGCGGATCGCCGCACCGACCCTGCTGATCGCCGGCGCGGAGGATAGCGCGACGCCGCCGGCGCACGCGGAGACGATCGCGGCCGCGATTCCCGGCGCGCGGGTCGAGGTGCTCTCCCCCGCAGCCCACCTGGCTGCGGTAGAGCAGCCGGCCCGGGTCGCCGCGCTGCTGCTCGGCCACTTCCGCGCGGCGGGCACCGCGGCTGCCGGCATGGCGACGCGGCGGGCCGTCCTGGGCGACGAACACGTGGCACGCGCGGTCACCGCAACGACGCCGCTGAGCGAGGCGTTCCAGGAGTTCATCACCCGCTACGCCTGGGGCGAGGTCTGGACCCGCGCCGGCCTGGCGCGCCGCGACCGCTCCATCGCGACGATCGCCGCGCTGGTGGCCATCGGCGCCGAAGACGAGCTGGCCCTGCACCTGCGCGCGGGCCTGCGCAACGGGCTGGCGAAAGAGGAGATCGCGGAGGTGCTGCTGCACACCGCGATCTACGCCGGCCTGCCGCGGGCCAACCGGGCTTTTGCCATCGCCCAACAGGTTTTGGCCGAGGACGGCACGGATTCCTGACCAATCGAGCACCTGATCGTCGTGCCACCATGGCCGGGTGTACGAGATCGCCCCGAAGGTGCAAGGTTGGATCGACCACGACATGCCGGTGACCGTGGCGATGGTCGTGGAGACCACAGGGTTCAGCAACCGCGACCCGGCCGCGGCGGCTGCGGCGACGCCGGGGCAGACCCCCGTCGGCGCGCTACTGGGCGCCGCGGCGACCGAGTCGGTGCGCCAGCTGCTCGCCGACCCGACGCCGAGGGTGGCCGAACTCCTGGTGTCCGATCAGGACGCCGCGGCCGCGGGCCTGGCGTGCGGTGGCCTCGCGCGCGTGCTGGTCACCGGATCCGTGCCGCCCCACCTGTGGCGCCGCCTGCTCGACCGTGAGCCGGTCCGCCTGGTCACCCCGCTCGCCGCGGACGGCACCGTGGGCCGGACCCGGCTGGCCCGTGCCGTCGACAGTCCGGAGCCGGACCTGCCGCAGCGGCTGCGCCGCGGCGTATCGCAGACGGTCCGGACACCGGACGCCGTGGTCACCGTCCTGTGGCCCGCACCGCGGGTCGTCGTCGTCGGCTCGGGAGCGATACCGGACGCGATCGCGGCGCAGGCCCGACTGCTCGGCTGGGCGCCGGACGTCGTGACCGACGCGGCTGCCGCGGAGGCCGCCATCGCTGCCCTCTCCGGCGCCGACGGGGTCGTCGTGACCAGTCACGACCGGTCGCTCGACGGGCCGGGCCTGGCTGCCGCGCTGAAGAGCCGCGCGGGATATGTCGGCGCCCTCGGCTCTCGCCGCACGCAGCAGGAGCGCCGGGGCTGGTTGGCCGAGCGCGGGATCACCGACCTGTCCGCCGTCCACGGACCCGCCGGACTCGACCTGGGCGGCAGCACACCGGCCGAGATCGCGCTGGCGATCGCCGCGGAGATGCTGGCGACCCGGTCCGGTGCGTCGGCTCGGTCGCTGCGCGACCGGGCCGGCTCGACCCACGGCTGATCCGCAATCGCGGGAGGCTCGGCGGACGAAGCGCCGCAGATCTCGAAAGCGCGAGGGTCCGCCATGGCGCAACTGCGGCTAGAGTGACGCTCGTGCCCAGCTTCCGGATCTCCGAAGCGGCGTCGCTGCTCGGGGTGAGCGACGACACCCTGCGTCGCTGGGCCGAGGCCGGGCGGGTCCCGCTCGGCACCGAAGCAGGCCGCCGAGTCATCGCCGGGGCCGACCTCGCTCGCCTGGCCGAGGAGCTGGCAGCCCAGGCCGAACGTCCCGAGCCGCGCCGGGTGGTCGCCCAATCGGCGCGAAACCAGTTCCTCGGCCTGGTGACCCGCGTGCTGCGCGACACCGTGATGGCCCAGGTCGACATCCAGGCCGGGCCGCATCGGGTCGTGTCGCTGATGAGCCGCGAGGCGGCGGACGCGCTCGCGCTGGAGCCCGGAATGATCGCCGTCGCGTCGGTGAAGGCGACCTCCGTCGTCGTCGAGGTTCCCGAGTCCCGCCCCGGCCGTCCGGTCCAGTGATCACCGAGGAACCCTGATGCTGCTCCGCCCACTGCCGAGCGTCGCGGTTGTCCTCGCCGCCGCGGCCCTGACCGCCTGTGCCTCGTCCTCCGGTGCCGGCGGCGGCGGCGCGCCCGGGGCGAGCAGCGCGGCCGGCAGGGGCGAATTCTCAGGGGATCTGACGGTCTTCGCCGCGTCCTCGCTCACCGAGGCGTTCGGGACGATCGCCGCCCGATTCGAGGCCCGGCACCCGGGCACGACGGTCCGGTTCGACTTCGACGCCAGCTCCACCCTCGCCGAACAGATCACCCAAGGAGCCCCGGCCGACGTCTTCGCATCGGCCTCGGCGAAGAACATGCAGCAGGTGACCCAGGCCGAGGACGCGGCCACACCGACCGACTTCGCGAAGAACACCCTCGAGATCGCGGTGCCGCCGAACAATCCCGGCTCGATCACGAAGGTCGCCGATCTGGCCAGGCGCGGCGTGAAGGTCGCCGTGTGCCAACCACAGGTTCCCTGCGGCGCAATCGCCCAGCAGGTCTTCACCAACGCCGGCATCACCGTGCGGCCGGCCACGGTCGAGGCCGATGTCAAGTCGACCCTGGCGAAGGTGGAGCTCGGGGAAGTCGATGCCGGCGTGGTCTACGTGACCGACGTCCGCGCCTCGGCCGGCAAGGTCGGCGCCGTGCCAATCCCGGCGTCGGTGAACGCGGCGACGACCTATCCCATCGCGCGGCTCACGCACAGCGCCAACCCGGCCGCAGCCAAGGCCTTCGTCGAGTACGTCCTCTCACCGGCCGGACGCAAGGTCCTCACCGGCGACGGCTTCCTGGCCCCCTGACGGCCCGTGGCGACCGACGCGGCTCGACAGCGGCGCACCGGCGGCCACGGGGCCCCGGCCGTTCTCGGGATCCCGGCCCTCGTCGCCGTCGCCCTCCTCCTGCTTCCTCTTGTGGCGGTCGTCGTCCGCGCCCCCTGGCGAGGCCTCGGGCGGATCCTCAGCGACCAGCAGGCGCTCGAGGCGCTGCGGGTGTCGCTGCTCACCGCGACCTCGGCGACCGTGCTCTCGATCCTTCTCGGCGTGCCGCTGGCCTGGGTGCTGGCGCGGGTGCCCCTGCGCGGCGTGGCCGTGTTGAGGGCGCTGCTCACCCTGCCGCTGGTGCTGCCCCCGGTGGTGGCCGGGGTCGCTCTTCTGCTGGCGCTGGGACGCAGCGGGATCCTCGGGCGGCTGCTGCTGCACTCGTTCGGGTTCGGATTGCCGTTCACGACGCCCGGCGTCGTGGTCGCAGAGACCTTCGTCTCGATGCCGTTCCTCGTCCTCACTGTGGAAGGGGCGCTGCGGTCGAGTGACGCGGGGCTGGAAGAGGCGGCCGCGACCCTGGGCGCCTCCCGGCTGACGGTGTTCCGGCGGGTGACGCTCCCGCTGGCGGCGCCGTCCGTCCTCGCCGGGTCGGTGCTGTGCTGGGCGCGCGCGCTCGGGGAGTTCGGCGCGACGATCACCTTCGCCGGCAGCGTTCCGGGCGTGACGCAGACCATGCCCATCTACGTCTACTTCGCCATGCAGAACGATCCGGAGGTCGGGGTGGCGCTGTCGCTGCTCATGGTCGCCCTCGCCGTGCTGGTGCTCGGCCTGCTGCGTGACCGGTGGCTGCGGGCTCCGGGACGGCGGTGACCGCAGCCGCCGGGAACGGACTGCGGGTGCGCGGCCGGGTGCAGCGCGGCAGCTTCGACCTCGATCTCGATCTCACCGTGCGCCCGGGCGAGGTCGTCGCGGTCCTCGGCCCGAACGGCGCAGGGAAGTCGACCCTGCTGCGCACAGTGGCCGGGCTCACCCCGCTGTCGCACGGCACCGTCGAGGTCGACGGCCTGGTCGTCGACGACGGCGGCGCGGCCTTCCTGCCGCCCGAGCACCGGGCCGTGTCGCTCGTGTTCCAGGACTACCGGCTGTTCCCCCACCTGACCGTCCGGGAGAACGTCGCCTTCGGGCCGCGCAGCGCCGGAGTCGGCCGCGCGGCCGCGCGCGCGATGGCGGACGAGTGGCTCGGCCGGCTGCACCTGGCCGAGCTCGCCGCCCGCCGCCCCGCGCAGCTGTCCGGCGGGCAGGCCCAGCGGGTGGCGCTCGCCCGGGCGCTGGCGGCCGGGCCGCGGGTACTGCTGCTGGACGAGCCGCTGGCCGCCCTCGACGCCCGGACCGGCGCGCAGGTGCGCGGCGAACTGCGCCGACATCTTCGCGCCTTCGACGGCGCGACGGTGCTCGTCACCCACGATCCGCTGGAGGCGCTGGTGCTGGCCGACCGGCTGCTGGTGCTCGAGCGCGGCCGGGCCGTGCAGGAAGGGGTGCCGCAGGACGTGGCGCGGCGGCCGGCGACCGAGTACGTGGCCCGGCTGATGGGGCTGAACCTGTACTCGGGCTCCGGTTCGGCCGACGGCCGGGTGGTGCTCGACCGCGGCGGCGAGCTGGTCGCGGCGGCCGGAACAGGCGGCGCACGCGTCCTCGTCGCGGTTCGCCCGGCCGCGATCACGTTGCACGCCGCCCGGCCGTCCGGCAGCCCGCGTAACGTCTGGCCCGGCCGGATAGCCGGGATGGAGCTGCTGGCCGACCGGGTGCGGGTCGACGTGGCAGGCGCACCGGCCGCCCTCGTCGACATCACCGCGGACGCGGTGGCCGAGCTCGGCCTGGTGGAGGGAGCGTCGGTGTGGCTCGCGGCGAAGGCGACGGATCTCGACGTCTATCCCGCTCCTTGACCGCGGTCCGCAGCGGCCGGCTGGTCGCAGCGGCGCCGCCGGCGGCATTGTTCGCCGCGCTCGCCGGAGCGGTCGCCGCGGCTCCGCGCGATCGGCCGGACCGCACGGTCGAGGACGCGGTGCACCGGTTCGTGCTGCGCCATCCGGTCGTTGCCGATGCCGCCCGGGTGCTCACCTACCTCGGCAACACCGCGGTGCTGGCGATGGTGCTGGCCGCGGGCAGCGCGGCGCGGCGGCTCGTGCACGCCGGCGCCGCCGTCCTCGTGCTGGTCGTGTGCGCCACCCGGGTCGTCCTGGGCGTGCACTGGGCCAGCGACGTGCTCGGCGGGATGCTGTTGTCCGCGACTCTGCTGACCGTCGCTTCCGCGCTGGGCCCGCGCGGTCCGACACCCTCGTCGTAGCCTCGTTCGGCGCGCCACGGGCACCCGACGGGGAACGGCCGGGCGGTGCGCTAGCGCGGACGGCGCGGCGCCGACTCGTCGAAGATCAGGACGGTCTGGGTGCCGAGCACCTGCGGGATCTCCTGCAGGCCGGTCAGGACGAAGTCGCGCAATGCCGCGGCGTCGGCCGCCCGCACGAGCAGGACGATGTCGTTGTCGCCGGAGACGAGCGCCGCGTGGTCGACCTCGGCCATGGCCAGGACGCGGTCGCGCACCGCCTTCCACGACTGCTGCTCGATCTTCAGATAGACGTAGGCGGACAGGCCGTAGCCGAACCGGATCGGGTCGACGATCGCGCTGTACCCGGCGATCACCCCGGCGCGCTCGAGCCGCTCGACGCGGGTGTACGCGTTCGCGCGGGAGATGTGCAGCCGCCCGGCGAGCGCCCGCATGGAGATCCGGCCGTCCTGCTGCAACACCGCGATGATCCGCCGGTCGAGGTCGTCGAGCGCAACGATCTGTCCGGCCGAGCGGGCGGCGGGCGGCGGCGCGGAGTCCATGCTGCCGAACCCTAGCGTCCCCGCGGTCCGTTCGTCTTAACTTCCTACGACCGGGTGGATGAATGGCCCCAGCTGCGGCGACAATCGGTCCGTCAGGCCGGAGCGCAAGGAGTAGGGATGACCACTGCCGTGCCTCCCGCCGTCGCGGGCCTGCTTCCGACCGCAAATCCGGTCGGGCTGATCGCTCCGGACGGGACCCGCACCGGCTGTGACGATCCGTCGCTGCCGGACGTCGACATCCTCCGCGAGCTCTACCGCGGCATGGTCGTGGGCCGCCGCCTCGACGCCCAGTGCACGGCGCTGACCAAGCAGGGACGCCTGGCCGTGTACCCGTCGTCGCGCGGCCAGGAGGCGTGCGAGGTCGGGGCGGTGCTGGCGCTGCGGGACCAGGACTGGCTGTTCCCCACCTACCGGGACTCGGTCGCGGTGCTGCAGCGCGGAGTGGACCCGGTGGAGGCGCTCAGCCTGCTGCGCGGCGACTGGCACTGCGGCTACGACCCGTATCGCCACCGGGTCGCCCCGCAGTGCACCCCGCTCGCCACGAACGCGCTGCACGCGGTCGGGTTGGCGTGCGCGGCCGTCCTCAAGGGTGAGGACACCGTCGCGCTCGTCCTGCTCGGCGACGGCGCGACCAGCGAGGGCGACACGTCCGAGGCGCTCAACGTGGCCGGGGTGCGGCGGGCGCCGGTCGTGTTCCTCGTCCAGAACAACGGCTACGCGATCAGCGTGCCGCTGGCCAAGCAGACCGCGGCGCCGGCGCTCGCCTACCGCGGCGTCGGTTACGGGCTGCCCTCCGTGCTCGTCGACGGCAACGACGCCGCGGCGGTGCACGCCGTGGTCCGGGCGGCCGTCGACCGGGCGGCGACCGGCGGGGGCCCGACGTTGATCGAGGCACTCACCTACCGCGTGGAACCGCACACCAACGCCGACGACGCCGGCCGGTATCGCGACGAGGCGGAAGTCGCGTACTGGCTGCAGCGCGACCCGATCGTCCGGCTGGGCGCCTATCTCCGCACCACCGGAGCGCTCGACCCGGCCGCGCAGGCCGCGATCGAGGCGGAGGCGGAGGCGGCCGCGGCCGACCTGCGGGCGCGGACGGCCGAGGACGCACCGCTGGACGTGGACGACCTGTTCGCCTTCGTCTACGCCGACGCGCCGCCGACGCTGCTGGCACAGCGCGCCTTGCTGCACGCCGAACTCGCGGACGGGGAGGCGGGCGGATGACCGGGGTGCTCGAGCGGCGGGCGGAGGGCAGCGCGGGCCCGACTCCGCCGGTCACCATGGCCGGCGCGCTCAATGCCGCGCTCGCCGATTCGCTGGCCGCCGACGACCGCGTGGTGGTGTTCGGCGAGGACGTCGGGGTGCTCGGCGGGGTGTTCCGGGTCACCGACGGGCTGGCCCGCAGGTTCGGGGAGAACCGGGTCTTCGACACCCCCCTCGCCGAATCGGCGATCGTCGGCACGGCGATCGGGATGGCCATGAACGGCCTCGTCCCGGTGGTCGAGATGCAGTTCGACGCCTTCGCCTACCCGGCCTTCGAGCAGGTCGTCAGCCATCTGGCCAAGATGCGCAACCGCACCCGCGGCAGCGTGCAACTGCCCATCGTCATCAGGATCCCTTACGGCGGCGGCATCGGCGGGGTGGAACACCACAGCGACTCCTCGGAGGCCTACTACACCGCGACTCCGGGCCTTCGCGTCGTCACGCCCGGAACTCCCGCGGACGCGTACCGGCTGTTGCGGCAGGCGATCAGCTGTCCCGACCCGGTCGTCTTCCTCGAGCCCAAACGCCGGTACTGGGCCAAGGAGACCACGTCGCTGAGCGTGGACGGTCCGGGCATCGACCGGGCCGTAATTCGCCGGTCCGGCCGAGACGTCACGCTGATCACCTACGGCGGCACGGTCGCCACCGCGCTCGACACCGCGGAGGCCGCCGGCGGCGAGGGCTGGGACGTGGAGGTCGTCGACCTGCGCAGCCTGGCGCCTTTCGACGACGCGACCGTGACCGAGTCAGTGCGCCGCACCGGGCGCGCGGTCGTGGTGCACGAGGCCCCGTCCTTCGGCGGCTACGGCGCCGAGGTCGTCGCCCGGCTCACCGAGCAGTGCTTCCACCACCTGGAGGCGCCGATTCTGCGGGTCGCCGGATTCGACATCCCCTACCCGCCGCCGAAGCTGGAACAGCACCACCTGCCCAGTGTCGACCGGATCCTCGACGCCATAGCCCGGTTGCAATGGGACGACCGACCGGAGGTGGGGCGTGCCTGAGTTCCGGCTGCCCGATCTCGGCGAGGGTCTCGAGGACGCCTCGATCGTCGCCTGGCGGGTCGCCGCCGGCGACCGGGTCGAGGTCGACCAGATCGTCGTGGAGGTCGAGACGGCCAAGGCTGCGGTCGAGGTGCCGGTTCCCTTCTCCGGCGCGGTCACCGCCCTGCACGCCGAGTCCGGGTCGAGCGTGCGGGTGGGCGCGCCGCTGCTCACCGTCGAGCCGCTGCCGGCGCGGACGCCGTCGGGGTGGCGCGAGCCGGGGGTCGCGACGGCCGCGGCGGACGACGAGGCCAGCGGGAACGTCCTCATCGGCTACGGGACGAGCGGAACCGCGCGCCGCGGCAGAGGGGGCCGGCGACGACCCAGCCCTCCTCCGGCGCCGCAGCCCGCCGCCGTCCCGGGGCAGCCCCGCACCGACACGGGGCCGGTTCCCGTGATCTCTCCGTTGGTGCGGCGGATGGCGCGGAACGCCGGCCTCGACCTCACCGGGATTCCCGCCACCGGTGCGTGCGGCATCGTCCGCCGCGACGACGTCGAGCGGGCGCTCCAAGCCGTCCGGTCGCCCAGAAGTGAGGGCAGGATCGGCGCGCATCCGGGCGAGACCCGGATCCCGCTCAGCGGGGTGCGCCGGGCGAGCGCGGAGAAGCTGGCCCGCTCGCGTCGGGAGATCCCCGAGGCGACCGTGTGGGTCGACGTCGACGCCACCGAGCTGCTGCGCGCGCGGGCCGTCCTCAATGACAACCAACCGCACCAGCAGGTCGGCGTCCTGGCGCTGCTGGCGCGGTTCACGGTGCTGGCGCTGCGCCGCTATCCCGAGCTGAACGCGCGGCTCGACGGGGACGAAATCGTCGTTCCCGACCACGTCAACCTCGGCTTCGCCGCGCAGACCGACCGGGGTCTCGTCGTTCCCGTGGTGCACGGTGCGGACCGGCTCAGCACCCGCGAGCTGTCCGCCCGGCTGCAGGAAGTGACCAGAGCCGCCCGCGACGGTGTCCTGCGTCCGGGGCAGCTGACCGGCGGCACCTGCACGGTCAACAACTACGGCGTCTTCGGCGTCGACGGCTCGGCCGCGATCATCAACCATCCGGAGGTGGCGCTGGTCGGCATGGGCCGGATCTTCGACCGGCCCTGGGTCGTCGACGGGCAGCTGGCCGTCCGCAAGGTCACCGAGCTCACGCTGGCGTTCGACCACCGGGTCTGCGACGGCGGCACCGCCGGCGGGTTCCTGAGATTTCTGGCCGACTGCGTCGAGGCCCCGATCCGGGCGCTGGGAGATCTCTGACCGGGGCACGCTCACCGTGCAGTCGCGCGGCCCTCAGCCGAGTGACGAGAACAGCGGCCGGTGCGTCGGGTCGACCAGGCTCAGCTGAGTGCTCAGGAACCGGTGCGGCACCGCGGCGAGCGACTCGGCCGCCGCGGTCGGCGGCAGGGCGCGACCGGTGCACAGCATCCTCGCCCGGGCTATGTGCCGCACCGCCGCGCGGTGCGTGCGGTCGACCCCGCCGCCCTGACGGATGCTCGTCATCGCATAGCGCCGCTCGTGCGGGCTGAGGTCCGGGCGCAGCAGCGAACGCAGCAGCGGGTCGGCCGCGAGGGCCGGCAGAGCAGGCAGGGTGACGATCCCGTTGGCGAAATCGGACTCGACCGGCTTGCCCAGCAGCGCCGGACTCGACGTGACGTCGAGCAGGTCGTCGAGCAGTTGCAGCGCGGTCCCGAGCAGGCGTCCGTACTCGCCCAGCGCGGCGACCGCGCCGTCGTCGGCGCCCGGAGCGGCCAGCGCTCCCAGCCGGCACGCCGCGGACAGCAGCGTGCCAGCTTTCAGTCGGGCCACCGCAAGGACGTCGCGGGCGCCGACGTCCGCGCGATAGCGGTTCTCCTGCTCCAGAGCCGCGCCCGCGCAGAGGTCGACCACAGCTGCCTGCAGCAGCGTGACCGCGTCTGCGCCGATCCGCGCGGCGCAACCCATCGCCGCGGCCTGCAGGCAGTTGCCGGCCAGCAGCGCGGCCGCCGGGCCCTCGACGGCGTTGATGGTGTCCGCGCCCCGACGCGTGGGCGCCGCGTCCAGCAGGTCGTCGTGGACCAGGCTCGCCAGGTGCACCAGTTCGATCGCAGCTGCCGCGGCGACCGGGCCCGGAGCGGTCGGGTCGGCGTCCTTTCCGGCTGCTTGCGCGGCGGTGAGGACGAGCCGGGCCCGCAACCTGCGCCCACCGGCCGAGGCCATCCGGATGCAGGCAGCGCGCAGCGTCGCGGGAAGGGCGTCGAGGCACTCGGCAATCGCGCGTTCGACCTCGGGCAGGGCGCGCTCCACCGGTCCGCGCACGCTCGACAGATCGGCGCCGGCATGCAACTGGGGCTCGTTGGCCAGGGTCACGGAAGGTTCCTGCCCAAGCGAGCCGAGTTCGGACCAGGAACTCCTCCGATCGAGCAGGTTGCGCCGGTCGGTGCGTATTCGCGAGCGCGGGTCGGCGGTTAGCCGAGCCGGACCCGCGGAGATCCTCCGGCGAGGAGCCAGCGGCTCCGTCGAACGACGCCGCGGAGGCAGCGTAGATGAAGATCGGTTACTTCCTGTCCTGCGAGGAGTACTCCCCCGCCGACCTGCTCGATCAGGCGCGCCGCGCCGAGGACGCGGGCTTCGAGGCGCTGTGGATTTCCGATCACTTCCATCCCTGGAACGACGCCGAGGGCAGCAGCCCGTTCGTCTGGTCGATGATCGGCGCGGTTTCGCAGGTCTGCTCGCTGCCGATCACCACCGCGGTCACCTGCCCGACCGTGCGGATCCACCCGGCGATCATCGCCCAGGCGGCTGCGACCAGCGCCGTCCTCACCGGCGGCCGGTTCACCCTCGGCGTCGGCAGCGGGGAAGCGCTCAACGAGCACATCCTCGGCGACCGGTGGCCGACCGCGGACGTGCGCCTGGAGATGCTCGAGGAGGCCGTCGAGGTCATCCGCAAGCTGTGGACCGGCGAGTTCGTCGAACACCACGGCACGCACTACACGGTCGAGCAGGCGCGGCTGTACACCGTTCCGGACAGGACGCCGGAGATTCACATCAGTGGCTTCGGCCCGAAGGCCACCGAACTGGCCGCGCGCATAGGTGACGGATACGTCACCACGAGCCCCGACCCGGAGATGATCAAGTGCTTCCGGGAGCACGGCGGCGCCGGCAAGGCCTTGCAGGCCGGCTACAAGGTCTGCTGGGGAACCGACGACGACGCCTGCGTCAACGTCGCGCACGAGCGCTGGGCCAACCAGGCCCTGCCCGGGGATCTCAGCCAGGTGCTGCCCAGCCCCCGGCACTTCGAACAGGCCAGCACTCTCGTGCCCCCCGAGCAGATCCGCGACTCGATCGCCTACGGGAGCGACCCCGAACGGCATATCGCGGCGTTCCGGCCCTTCGCCGAGGCGGGCTTCGACCTGATCCACATCTCGCAGATCGGGGCCGACCGCACGCAGACGAACGCCGCCGGGTTCTTCGACTTCTACGCCAAGGAGGTCCTCCCCGAATTGCGCAAAACCGGGTGAGCAGAGCGCCGTCGAATCGTTCCGGGGAGCCGCTGCCGGCGCCGATCGTGCCGATGCTCGCGGTGCTGCGCGACTCGGTTCCTGAGGAGGACGGTTGGTCGTTCGAGATGAAATGGGACGGCATCCGGGCGGTCGTCAGCATCGACGTGGGCGGCGTCACCATCACATCCCGGAACTTGAATGATGTGACAGTCAGCTATCCTGAGCTTTCGGCGCTCGGCACCGCGCTGCCCGGCCGCCGCGTCGTCCTCGACGGCGAGATCGTCGTTTTCGACGCCGCCGGACGCCCGGACTTCGGGCTGCTCCAGAAGCGGATGCACGTCACCTCGGCGCCGGCGGCCGCCGCACTGGCCCGCACGGCGCCCGTGGTCCTGCTGGCCTTCGACCTGCTTTACGAGGACGGCAGCAACCTGATGCCGCGGCCCTATGTCGAGCGCCGGGAACAACTCGAAGCACTGGGCCTCGACGCGCCCGCCTGGCAGGTGCCTCCGGCGTTCGACGGCAGCGGCGCCGAAGCGGTCCGCGCGAGCGCGGCCGCGTGCCTGGAAGGTGTGGTCGCCAAGCGGAATTCGTCGCCGTACCGGCCGGGCCGCCGCTCCCCCGACTGGCTGAAGGTCAAGAACCTCCGGACCCAGGACGTGGTGGTGGGCGGCTGGGCGCCGGGTAAGGGGCGCCGGG
This sequence comes from Jatrophihabitans sp., assembly GCA_025924515.1. Lineage (GTDB taxonomy): Bacteria > Actinomycetota > Actinomycetes > Mycobacteriales > Jatrophihabitantaceae > JAICIE01. Next base: position 14,727 of record JAICIE010000019.1, read on the forward strand.
AGGGAACGATCGGGTCGCTGCTGCTGGGGATCCCGGAAGGCGGCCGGCTGCGCTACGTCGGGCAGGTGGGCACGGGGTTCAGCGACGCTCTCCTCGACGACCTGCGCAGCGCGCTGATCCCGGACGCGACGGCCGACTGCCCGTTCGACCCCCCGCCGCCCCGCCCTGATGCCCGCGACGCCACCTGGGTCGGCCCCCGCCTGGTCGGCGAGGTGCGATTCACCGAGTGGACGGGTGACGGCCGGCTGAGGCATCCGGCGTGGCGCGGATTACGTCCCGATAAGTCCCTTCAGGACGTGGTCCGCGAGAGCTGACTGGGTAGCACTGTTCACATGCCAACCGCACGCGCATACGCGACGCCCTCGGCCAAGGCCCCGTTCGAGAAGATGGACATCGAGCGCCGGGATCCGGGTCCGCGGGACGTCCTCATCAAGATCGCCTTCTGTGGCATCTGCCACTCCGACATCCACACCGGCCGCAACGAATGGGGCGAGGCGCACTTCCCGCTCGTGCCGGGCCACGAGATCGCGGGGACCGTCGAGGCCGTCGGCAGCGACGTCACCGACTTCTCGATCGGCGACCGCGTCGGCGTCGGCTGCATGGTCGACTCGTGTCGGGAGTGCGAGAACTGCAAGGCCGGCGAGGAGCAGTACTGCCTGAACGGCAATGTCGGCACCTACAACGCCGTCGGCAAGGACGGCAAGTGGACCGACGGCGGGTACAGCAGCCACATCGTCGTCGACCAGGACTTCGTGCTACGGATCCCCGACGGTATCGAGCTCGACGAAGCCGCTCCGCTGCTGTGCGCGGGGATAACGCTGTACTCGCCACTGAAGCACTGGGGCGCCGGACCCGGCAAGAAGGTCGCCATCGTCGGCATGGGCGGCCTCGGCCACGTGGGCGTCAAGATCGCAGCTGCGCTCGGCGCCGACGTCACCGTCCTCTCATCCTCCTTGTCAAAGGAGGACGACGGGCTGCGCTTCGGCGCGAACCACTACTACGCAACGAAGGACGAGTCGACCTTCGAGAAGCTGGCCGGGTCGTTCGACCTGATCGTCAACACGGTGTCCGCGCACCTGCCGATGGACAAGTACCTGTCCCTGCTGCGCCTGAACGGAACACTCGTCAACGTCGGCGCTCCGGCCGAGCCGCTCGAGGTGCCGGCGTTCGCGCTGATCCCGATGCGGCGCAGCTGGGCCGGGTCGATGATCGGCGGGATCCGCGAGACCCAGGAAATGCTCGACTTCTGCGCCGAGCACGGCATCGGGGCCGAGGTCGAGCGCATCCGCGGCGAGCAGATCGACACCGCCTGGGACCGCGTGGTGGATAGCGACGTCCGCTACCGGTTCGTGATCGACACGTCCACCTTCTGACCGACCCTCCCCTGCGGGATTTCGCTTCGGCGGCGCTGCATCCGATGCAGCGCCGCCGAGCTTCCTCGGGGAGGAGGATGCGCGAGGTGCGGCGTCAGTCCGCTAGGTCGGCGCCGGTCAACCGCGCGGCGGCCTCGATCATGAGCGCGTGCACGAACGCCTGTGGGAGGTTGCCGCGCATCTGGTGCTCGACGACGTCGAACTCCTCGCTGTAGAGCATCGGTGGGCCGCAGGCCGCGCGGGTGCGCTCGAACCAGGCGCGCGCCTCGACCGCGTCCCCGCGACGCTGCAGCGCGAGGGCGACCAGGAAACCGCACAGGAGGAAGGACCCCTCCGCATCGGCGAGGGGGCGTTCGTCGTGGCGGTACCGGTAGGCGTAGCCGTCGTGCGTCAGCGTGTGGAGATACGCGTCGAGGGTGGCGCGGGTGCGGGGGTCGTCGGCCGGCACGGCACCGCGCAGGCCCGGAAGAAGCAGCGCGCCGTCGAGGCCCGGATCCTCCGGCGCCCGCTGCCACCGCCCGGTCTCGTGCACCGCGTGACTGGCAGTGTCGGCGATGATGCGGTCGGCGAGCGCGAGCCACTCCGAACTGCGTGGCCCGGCCGGAGCCACCGCGCCGGCAGCGCGCAACCCGGCCGCGCAGATCAGCCGACTGTGCGTCCACGGTTTGGGCTCGATCTCCCAGATCCCGGCGTCGGGTTCGGTCCACCGCTTGGCCACGGCGTCGGCCGCGACCTCGACGGCCGACCAGGCGTCCGTGTCGAGCCGGTCCGCGCGTGCGGCGGCCGACAGCAGCAGCAGCGCCTCGCCGAAGTTGTCCAGCTGGAACTGCTCGTTGACCCAGTTCCCGACGAGATCGTGGCCGCCCGGATAGCCCGGCAGGTTCAGGTGGCATTGATCAGGAACCCTGCCGCCGGTGGTCGTGTACGCCGGCCGCAGCTCGGGACCCTCCTCGAGCAGCTTGCCGCTGACGAACTTGACCGCGTCGTCGAGAAGCTCGTAGCTCTTCAGCGCGGCGACCGCCTCGCCGGTGTAGCACTGATCACGAATCCACACGTACCGGTAGTCGTAATTCCTGCTCGCTTCGGCACGTTCAGGAAGGCTGGTGGTCGCGGCGGCGACCATTCCGCCACCGCTCGAGGTGAGGCCCCGCAGGACCGCCAGCGAATGCGCCACGTCCGGACCGGCGAGGCAGCCGGTCACCATCGGAACCGAGTCGTGCCAGGCCGCCTCGGTGGCCCGCCAGGCTTCGTCCGGATCGACCAGGTCGTCCGGCAGAGTGCCCTCGGCGATCTCCAGCACCAGGTCGTGGCTGCGCCCGTCCGGGACGTCGAGCTCGAGGCCCAGGCCGTCCTCGTCCTTCTGATGCACCCGTCGGGCCGCTTCGCCGCCGGTCCACCGGAATGAGAGCGAGCCGGTGCGACCGGTCCAGATCCCGTTCCGCCGCCGCAGCTCGGACACCGACGCCGAGCCGTACTCGCCGCGGGGGTCCAGCCGCACCGCGACCTTCGCGTCGCCGTTCCGGGCCAGAACCCGCCGCAGGATCACGGTCCGGTGGGCGTCCGGCGGAAACAGCAGTGCGTCCCGGCATTCGACGATGCCGTCGGTCGTCACCCACCGGTTGCGCCAGATCAGCGAGCGTTCCTCGTAATAGCCGCCCCAGACGAACCGGCCGACGGGGGTCACCGCGTAACTGCCCATCCCGCCGATCAAGGAGGTGAACACCGACGGGCTGTCCCACCGCGGCACGCACAGCCAGCAGAGGTCGCCGCGGGGACCGATGATGGCGCCCCGCTCGCCGTCGGCGATCAGCGCGTACTCGCGCAGGACGTGCGGGTCCGGCCGCGCGCTGGCCGCCGAGATGGCGCTGCGGGTCATCGGCGGCCCGTTCGGCAGGCCAGACCCAGCGCGGTCGAGACGCCGGCGACCGCGGCGCTGAGCGAGGCCGGCCGCCGGTAACGCCGCGAGAAGGTTGCGAGGGCGACCATGCTCGCGCTGTGCGAGGCGTCGACGGCGACGCCCGCGTCGACCAGCCGTCGGTCGGGGCGGGCCGCCTGCACCGCAGCCTGCAGCAGCATTCGCCCGCCGAGTACCCGCACGATCCAGGATCGGGGAACGGCGTCCGGGCCGCTGCTGGCTCTCGCGACCGCCTCGGGCCGCAGCATCAGGGTCGCGCCCAGGGCGCCGGTCACGCCGGCCAGGAGCCGGATCCGCGCGGCGCGGACGCCGCTCACCGGCGCCGGGCCAGCAGGCTGCCGGTGACCGCGACGAGCGCCCCACCGGCGGCGGCGAGCAGGCCGTGATGCTCGGACGCCCAGACCTGCGGGTCCTTGCGGTGCGAGCGGCTGTCGAACTCGCCGTGCGCGCCGAAGTCATGCCCGCCGGAACCGTCGAGCGGCTCGAACAGATTCGCCGGTGCGTCCGGAGGCTGCGGCTGGTCGGTCTGCTGCGACTTGAAGCCCGTCCTCGCGAGATAGCGGTCGAGCAGGCCGGGCACGACAGCGTTGGCGGCGATGGTCAGCGCTGCGGTCGTCCCGACCCAGTATTCGCGCCGCGTCGGGTGCTCGGCCGCGTACACGATCGCGTGCGCGGCGAGTTCCGGCTGGTAGATCGGCGGAACCGGCTGGGCGCGGTTCGGCAGCTTCGACCTCACCCAGGAGAACTGCGGCGTGTTCACCGCGGGCATTTGCACCATCGTCGTGTGCACGCCGCTCTTGTCGTGCAGCAGCTCACAGCGCAGCGACTCGTTGAAGCCCTGGATCGCGTGCTTGGCGCCGCAGTAGGCGCTCTGCAGCGGGATCCCGCGGTACGCCAGCGCCGACCCGGTCTGGACGATGACCCCCCGGTCGCGCGGCTTCATGTACTTCAGGGCCGCCTTCGTTCCCCAGATGAAGCCGAAGTAGCTCACCTCGGTCGCGCGCCGATACTCGTCGGGGCTGATGTCGTCGAACGTCGCGAAGATCGAGGAAAAGGCCACGTTCACCCAGACGTCGATCGGGCCGAGCTCGTTCTCGATCCGTTCCGCGGCGGCGAGAACGGCGTCACAGTCGGCGACGTCCACGGAGATGGCCAGCGCCTTCCCGCCGGCCTGCCGGACGTCCTCGGCGGCGGCTTGGAGCCCGACTTCGCCGCGCGCGAGCAGGGCGACCGAGTCGCCCCGCGCGGCGAAGGCTCGGGCGGTGGCGCGGCCGATGCCGCCGCTGGCGCCGGTGACAACGACGGTCCGGGTCATGGAGAAGGTCCTTTCGGTCAGGAAATTGGGATGGTGGGCGGGCGACGGAAGAACCAGGCGAGGGCCCGCTCAACGGCTAGCGTGACCACGGCGACGCTGAGAGCCGTGCGGGCGTCCGGCCACCTCGGGACCAGGCCGGGGTTCTGCGCCGCCTCCTCCGGGTTGGGATGGCCTTCGAGATGCGGCCGCCGGGCCAGTGCCCGCAGGTTGGTCGCGGTGCGCCGCAGTTGAGCCTGCTGGCGCCCCTCCCCGTAGCCGTAGCCGGCGTCACCCTTCGGCCCGGCGAGCACCGACGTGGCCCGGGCGTAGGTGTCGATCCAGGCCTGCCAACCCGGCTCGTCGTCGGGACCGGTCGGGGATGCGGTGAGCCGGTGCGGCGCCGGCAACCGGGGATCGGTCGGCAGGCTGGTCAGCAGGTATCCGCGCACGACGTCCACCTCGTGCCACAGCTTCTGCGCGTAGTCGCAGGCGCTGTCGAGGGCCTCCTTGTAGATCTCGGCCTTGTCCTGCTGCCGGGCGCTCTTCTCCTGCGCCTGGAGGTAGATCTGGTCGGGGTCGATGACCGCCGGCAGCGGGATTCGTGTCGGTTCCATGCGTGCTCTCTTTCCCACCCGCTGGCGTGAACCACCTAAATACATCCGTACCGCAACAGTTGCGTTATAGCAAATCGGGTGGTGCGATGAAGGCGATGGCATCCTCCGGGTCCCCGCAGCGACCGGCGTTCGAGGCGCAGGTCGACTCCCTGATGACCGCCTCGCGGGTGCTCGTGGCGCTGAGCGTGCGCACGCTGGGCTCGGTGCGGCCGGGGGTGACCCCGGTCCAGCTGCGTGCGCTTGCCCTGGTGAGCGGCTCCACCGGGCTGACGATGACCGAACTGGCCGACGCGCTGGGCGTCCACCCGTCCAATGCAACCCGTGTCTGCGACCGGCTGGTCGGCCTCGGGCTGGTGCGGCGGCGAGAGCACCGCGACAACCGCAGGATGTTGTCGGTGGAGCTGACGCCCGACGGTGAGCGTCTTCTCGCTCACATCATGACCGTCCGCCGGCATGCGCTGGCCGAGATCCTGGCCACCCTTCCCGGTCCCCGCCGGGCGCAGCTGGCCGACGAGTTGAGCGCGTTCGTCACGGCGGCGCACGCTGCGCTGCCGGATAGCGACCTGACCGCGCTCGGCTGGGCGCCCGGCACCTGAAGGGGCCCGGCGTCGGGTTCACCACCTCGGTCCGGCACGGCGCCAACGGGCACCTGGTTCACGACAGCCCCGCCAGCCGGTGCTGCGCCGCTCGCTCGGCCTCCTGCGCCCGGCCCACCGCCTCCTCGGCCTGCGTGAGAGCCGTGCGCGCCTGCTCGGCCGCCCGGTCCGCCTCCTGCGCGGCCCGCTCGGCTCGGTGCAGCTCGTGCTCGAGCCGCTCGGCGGCCGACTTCGCCTCCTCGACCGCCGCCGCTGTCCGCTCGACGGTCCGGTCGGCCCGGCTGCGCTCCTCCCTGGCCTCGATCAGAGCGTTCCGGGCGTCCTCCCAGGCCTGCTCGGCCCGGCGCCGCCGCCGCTCGTCGGCGCCGGACGCGGGCGCCGCCGCGGGAGCCTGGGCAACGGGCGACGCCGTGCCCGAGGCCGACGGCGGCGCGCTGCCGTCCGGACCGCCGAACCCGCTCGGTGTCAGCCCCGCACTGAGCCGCCCGGCGGCCAGCCGGCGGGCCGCGTCCGGATCGCCCAGTGCTGCGATCAGCGTCTCCTCCAGGCCGCGGGCCGTGTCGTCGGTCACCCGATGCCCGGCCTCGGCGCCGATCGCGCGGGCCCGCGCGATCAGAGCCTGCACGACCCGGTGACGCTGTCGGGTGAGAGTGCGCAGCTGCTCGCCCTGCAGGGTCGCCGTCGCCTCGCGCAGCGCCGCCCCGAGGTCGAGCAGAGGGCCGACCTCGTCGGCGGAACGCCGCGCGAGCTGGTTGGCGAGCCATGCGACGGTGGTGGGCTTGGCCAACGCGTGGATACTCGCGGCCAGCTCCCGGTCGCCACCGGCGCGGGCCTGCTTCTCGCGCTCGGTGCGGACCGTGGTGAAGCGATCGAGCGGCAGGGCATACAGCTCGTCGGCCACCTCGTCGAGGTCCACACCGAGTACCTACCCCGCGGAACGGGTAGGCCCTTAACAGCAGGACGACACGGAACTATTCGGACGACACGGCGAGGGGTGACCGGTGACCACCACGCAGCACACGTATCCGTGCTCGACCACAGCGGTCGGATCGGCGCGGGCCTGGCTGCTGTCGGCTCTGGCCGCTCAGCTCCCGCCGCACGAACAGGTCACCGAGGTGCTCGACGAGGCTGAGCTGGTGGTGAGCGAGCTCGTGACCAACGCGGTCCTGGCGTCTTGCTCGACCGCCACCGTGACGGTCACGACGGACCCGTCCTGTGTCCGCATCGGGGTGGCGGACGACGCTCCGGGACGCCCGACGCTGCTGCATGCCGCCACGGACGCCGTCCGCGGGCGCGGCCTGGCGATCGTCTGCATGCTGGCGCGCGACTGGGGTGTGAGCCCGGTCGACCACGGCGGCAAGGAGGTGTGGGCGGAGATAACCCTCCCGCGCAAGGTCGCCGAACTGATGAGATAGGCGCATGCCCGAGACAGCCCGGGAACGCGAGGACAAGTACGAGGTTCCGCCCGGGTTCGTCCTGCCGGATCTCCGCCCTGCCCTGCCGGACGGCGGATCCCTCGAGCAGCGCACGCTGCAGCTGACCAGCATTTACTTCGACACCCACTCGCACGACCTGCGCCGCGCCCGCCTCACCCTGCGCCGCCGCGACGGCGACGCGGATGTGGGCTGGCACCTGAAGATTCCCGCCGGCGTCGCCCGGACCGAGCTGCGCGAACCCCTCACCGACGACATGCCACAGCGGCTGCTCGACCTCACCTTCGGCGTACGCGGCGGCCGCGGGCTGCACCGGGTCGCCGAGCTGCGCACCGAACGCCGGGTCTGCCGGCTCCTGGACGCTGACGCCGCGCTGCTCGCCGAGGTCGTCGACGACCGGGTGCACGCGGCGGGAACCGGGCCCGAGGCGGTCGTCAGCGACTGGCGTGAGCTGGAGGTGGAGCTCGGCGCCGCGGACGAGGACCTGCTGGCATCGGTCGGAGCGCTGCTGCAGCGGGCCGGCGCCACCCCCGCCTCCTACGGATCCAAGCTCGAGCGGGCGTTGGCGGCCCCGGTCGCCGGCGCGCCGGAGCATGCGGCGGCCACGGTCGGCAGCACCGTGCAGGCGTACCTGCGTGCGCAGGTTGCCGCGTTGCTCGCCGGCGACGTCGGGCTGCGCCGCGGCGAGGACGTGGTGCACTCGACCCGGGTGGCGACCCGGCGTCTGCGTGCGAGCCTGCGCACCTTCACGCACCTGTTCACCGGGACGGAGGCCGCCGAGCTCGAGGCGCAGCTTCGCGACCTCACGCTCGCGCTCGGGGCGGTGCGCGACGCCGAAGTGCTGCACCGCCGCCTGGTCGCAGCGGTGGAGGCGCTTGCTCCCGAGGTCGCACTCGGCTCGGCTCGGGCCCGCATCGACGAGGCCCTTCTCGGGCTGCGCACGCGGGCCGGGGAGCAGCTGGCCCGCCGCATGGACGGCGAGCAGTACGTGCAGCTGCTCGACTCGGTGCGGGGCTTCGCCGACGACCCACCGTTCGCGCCGGCCGCCCTGCGTCCCGCTGCGAAGATCAACAAGGACGTGCGGCGCGCCGGCAAGCGGTTCGGCAAGCGCATCGACGCAGCGCTGGTCGACGGCTCCGACGCGTCGCTGCACCGCGCCCGCAAGGCGGCCAAGCGGGCGCGGTATGCGGTCGAGGCTGCGGCGCCCGTCCTCCCCCGCAACGCGGCCGAGACGCTCGAGCGGTTCAGGGCGCTGCAGGATCTGCTCGGCGACCAGCACGACGCAGTGGCGGCGGCGCAGCTGCTGCTCGACCTCGGCCGGCAGGCCGGCAGGCGACGTGCCAACGGCTTCACTCTGGGGCTGCTGTACCAGCGACAGCTGGACGAGTCCGACCGCCTGCGGGCGGCGCTGGCGGGGGTCGCCGAGCCGGTTAGGGGCGTCGATTTCACGGGGTAGGTGTTCGCCCGACCGCGGACCCCGAGCGCACGGCGGAGGACAGCCAATGGACGCCTGGGGCGTCGACGAGCGGTACCTCGACTCCGCCAAGGTCGAGCACGCCATCTCGGCTGAATCGATCGCCGCCGTGCGCGAGCTGATCGGCAGCGTTCCGGACGACCTCGAGCGGACCGCGCCACTGGTCGTGGTCCGCGGGCGGCCGCTGGCCCTGAGCGGCACGGTTTTCCTCGAGGACGGGTCCGAGCAGCCGCTGCAGCCCGGACCCCTGACCCTGCCGCCGGGCTACCACCAGCTGCGCGGCCCGGACGGCGCGACCCGGCAGCTCGTCGTCAGCCCGGGCAGGTGCTGCCGGCCGTCGCGGCGGGCCTGGGGCTGGGCGGTGCAGCTCTACGCGTCCCGCTCGCGGACCAGTTGGGGGATCGGCAACCTCGCCGACCTCCGCACCGTGAACGAGTGGGCCAGCGAGCGCGGAGCCGGATTCCTGCTGGTCAATCCACTGCACGCCAGCGGGCTCACCGCACCGCTCGAGGCCAGCCCCTACTCCCCCACCACCCGGCGCTACCGGTCGCCGCTGTACCTCAGTGTCGCCGACCTGCCCGGCGCCGACCGCGTCGATCTCGCCGCAGCGGCGGGAACGGCGCGCGCACTCAACGACGACCCGGCGATCGACCGCGACGCGGTGTGGCGGGTCCTGCGGCCCGTGCTCGAACAGCTTTTCACCGTCTCCGGTTCCGATCCCGACTTTCTGTCCTGGCGGCACCAGCAGGGACGTTCACTGCAGCAGTGGGCGACGTGGTCGGCGCTCGTCGACGCACACGGACCGAGCTGGCGGGACTGGCCCGGGCAACTGCGCCGGCCCGACTCCGCGGAGGTCGCGCGCTTCGCCGACGATCACGGCGACGGCGTCGGGTTCCACGCCTGGTTGCAGTACCACCTGTCGCGGCAGCTCGACGGCGCGGTCCGGGCCGGAACCGTGATCCAGGACCTGCCGATCGGGTTCCACCCGTCCGGCGCGGACGCCTGGGTCTGGCAGGACGTGCTGGCGTTCGACGCCAGCGTCGGCGCGCCGCCGGATCCGTTCAATCTCGCCGGTCAGGACTGGGGCCTGCCACCGTTCGTGCCCTGGAAGCTGCGCCGCGCCGGGTACGCGCCGTTCATCGAGTCCATCCGGGCCACCATGGCGGCCGGCGGCGGGTTGCGCATTGACCACGTGGCGGGGCTGTTCCGGCTGTGGTGGATCCCGACCCAGCTGGACGCGACCCAGGGCGCGTATGTGCGGTATCCGGCTGAGGACCTGGTGAACCTCGTCGCGCTAGAGAGCGAGCGGGCCGGAGCGGTCGTGGTGGGTGAGGATCTCGGCACGGTCGAGGACGTGGTCCGCGACACGATGGCCGACGCCGGGATGCTCTCCTACCGGTTGCTGTGGTTCGAGGAGGACGAGCCGCGGAACTGGCCGGTCGAGGCGATGGCGGCCGTGACCACGCACGACCTGCCGACCGTGGCCGGGCTGTGGTCCGGCGTCGACCTGCGCGACCAGCAGGCACACGGCGTGCCTGCGGACGAGGCGAGCACGCGGCAGCTGCGCGACCGGTTGACCGACCTCGCCGGGATCGGCGCGGCCGTCGCGCCGCCGGACGCGGTGGTCGGGGCCTACCGAGCACTCGCGCAGGCGCCGTGCACCCTGCTGACCGCCACGCTCGAGGACGCGCTGGCCGTCGAGATCCGGCCCAACATCCCGGGAACCACCGACCGTGCCAACTGGTCGCGGGCCCTGCCGGTTTCGATCGAAGAATTGGCGGGCTCGGCCATGGCGGCAGCGGTCGCGGACGTCCTCACCGCCGCGGTCGGCTACGGTCGAGACGTGGCCGAGGAGGACGAGCGGGTCGAACACCGGGCGCAACTGTTGCCGGAGGAGCGCACGGCGACGAGCGACGACCCGGAGACGCAGGCGGAGATAATCCTCGCGGATTCCGACGCGCGCACCGAGGACCCAGAGGGGACCATGCGGGACTCGCACCAGACCCCCCAGTGACCCGCGGGCTCACACCAGGTCGGCGAGTTCCTCGATCCCGTTGACGGTGTGGTCCGGCGCGGCAAAGACGCCCGGGTACTCCGCGCCGGACCGGTTGACCCAGGCGGCGCGAAGCCCCGCCGCACGGGCCCCGTCGACGTCCCACGGATGCACCGCGACCAGCACCAGGTCGGCCGGGGCCACACCGAGCGACGTGGCGGCGTAGCGATAGCTTCGCGGGTCCGGCTTCCACGCCGGGGCGTCGTCGACGCTGAGCAGCGCCTCGAACAGCGAGCGCAGGCCGGCGCGGGTCAGGACCCCGTCGGCCACCGAGGCGGCGCCGTTCGACAGTGTGGCGAGCCGGACCCCGCGCGACGCGAGTGCGCGCACGCCGGGCTCGACATCGTGGTGCAGGTCGAGGTTCGAGAACCGGTCGAGGACGCTCTCGGCTGCGTCGGGTGGCAGGATGCCGCGCAGCCCGGCCCGCGCGACGTCGCCGAAGCGAGGACGCCGGCCGGCGAGCGTGAGCGCGAAGCCGTCGCGCAGCACGCCCGCGAACCAGGGAACGGCCGATGTCGGGTCGGCTCCGGCTGCGGCGAAGGCCTCGCGGATGCCGCCGAGGTCGGTCAGGGTCTCGTTGACGTCAAACAGCACGACCGGGCGCGACGGCATAGACCCAGTCCTACTCCGGGCCGGCGCAGGCCGCCCCGGAGTAACCGCCGTAGCGTTCGCCGAGTGGAGCGCGCAGCGACGCCGGTCGCCCTGGCGCGTGCCAGCCACCCGGTCCCGACGCTCGCCGTGACCGTGTTCTCCGCGCTGCTGGCCGCAAGCACGGCGACGCCGCTCGGGACGGGAATCCTGCTGGTGGCCGCGGTGCTCGCCGGCCAGCTGTCCGTCGGCTGGTCCAACGACCGCATCGACGCCGCCCGCGACCGGGCGGTCGGCCGGACCGACAAACCGGTCGCCACCGGCGCGGTGACCCTGCGAACCCTCGACGCAGCGCTCGTCGCGACAGCCGCCGCCTGTGTCGGGTTGTCCCTTGCGCTGGGCTGGCGGGCCGGGCTGACCCATCTCGGCGCGGTGGCCTGCGGCTGGCTGTACAACGCCGGAGTCAAGACCACGGTCCTCTCCTGGCTGCCCTATGCCGTGGCGTTCGCAGCGCTGCCCGCGGTCGCCACCCTCGCGCTGCCGACGCCGGTGGCACCGGCCGGCTGGGTCCTGGCGACCGGCGCCCTGCTCGGGTCGGCGGCGCACCTGGCGAACGCGGTTCCGGATCTCGCCGAGGACCGCCGCACCGGCGTCCGGGGGCTGCCGCACCGGCTCGGCGCGCGCGGCTCGCTCGCGCTCGCCGCGGCGCTGCTGCTGGCGGCGTCGGTGGTGGTTGCGATCGGGCCGCGGCGCCCGCCGCTGCTGGCGAGCTGGATCGGGCTCGGCCTCGACGCCGCGTTGGTGCTGGCGGCGCTCCCGACCGCGCTGCAGCGCCCGGCCAGCCGGGCGCCGTTCCAGGGGATCATGGCCGTAGCCGGAATCGACCTCGTCCTGCTGCTCCTCACCGGCCGGCACCTGCACTGAGGATTCGAACTGCGCTCCGGGCGAACCCTGGCACAATCTGCGAAATGGTGGCCTCGGTCCCCGAGATCCCGCTGCCGGAGATGTCCCTTCAGGACGCGAACCTCGGCAGCGGCCCCGAAGCTGCCGACGACCTCGGCGCCGCGCCGGACGTCGATGCGTCCGTGCAGATCGACCGGCTCGAGCAGCTCGCCCGGGTGACCGCGGAGCTGGCGGCCGCGGAGGATCTCGACCAGGTCGTCGACGTGGTGGTGTCGCACGTGCACGACGTCCTCGACGCCGCGATCTCGGGGTTCATGCTGCGTGACGGCGACGAGCTGCGCTTCGTCGCGTCGAAGGGGCTCTCCTCGAACGTCGTCAAGGAGTGGGCCCGGTTCGGGGTCGCCGCGAACACGCCGGCCAGTGAGGCCGTCCGCACGGGCAAGCCGGTCCTCGTCGAAGAGACGGAGGAGAGCGAGCGGCGCTACCCGCTGCTGCGCGGCTACCTGCATCACGGGCGGTCACTGGTCTGCCTGCCGATGATCGCCGCCGGGGAGGCGATCGGCGCGATCTCGCTCAGTTTCGAGACATGGCAGCCCGCGCAGCGGGAACTGGGCTTTCTGGCCACCTTCGCGAACACGACCGCCCAGGTCATCCAGCGCATCCGCGCGGCCGAGACCGCCGCGCTGCGGGCGGCGCAGCTGGCCCTGTTGGCCGATGCCTCGGCAGAGCTCGCCAGCAGCCTGGACTTCCACGCGACCCTCACCAAGGTCGCGCAGTTGGCGGTCCCGCGCCTGGCCGACTGGTGCACCGTGGACATCGTCGAGAACGGCATCCTGCGCACCCTGGCCGTAGCCCACAGCGATCCCGCCAAGGTGAACTGGGCCTGGCAGCTGCAGGCGCGCTGGCCGCTCGACCCGGACGCCGGCAATGGCAGTCCACACGTCGTCCGGACCGGGCGCAGCGAGTTCTACCCGGAGATCACCGACGAGATGCTGGTCGCCTTGGCGCGCGACCAGGAGCACCTGCGCGTCGCGCGCGAGCTCGGCCTGTCCAGCGGGCTCACCGTTCCTCTCACCGCCCGCGGCCGGACGCTCGGTGCCCTGTCGATGATCCGCGCGGGCGGCGGCCGGCCGTACGGTCGCGACGACCTGGCGGTCGCGGAGGATCTCGGCCGGCGGGCCGGGACGGCCATCGACAACGCCGTCCTCTACCGCTCCTCGCGGGACGTGGCGCTGCAACTGCAGCGCGCGGTGCTTCCCGAGGTGCCGCCGTCAGTGTGCCGGTGCGCGGTGGCCGCGATCTACCGTCCGAGCGCGCGGGCCGAGGTCGGCGGGGATTTCTACGACATCCTCGACCTCGGCGACGGCCGCATCGCAGCGGTCATCGGTGACGTCATGGGTCACGGCGTGCCGGCGGCGGCCGCGATGGCCCAGATGCGCTCCGCCGTCCGCGCCTACGCCAGCCTCGACCCGGACCCGGGCAGCGTCGTCACCGCTCTCGACCGGATGTTCGCCGCGCTCTGCATCCGGCAGCTCGTCACGCTGATCTACGCTGTCCTCGATCCGGCGACCGGGGACCTCAGCGTCGTCAACGCCGGGCACCCGCCGCCGCTGGTGCTCGCCGAGGACGGCGGCAGCCGTCTGGTACAGGGTGTGCCGCAGCGTCCGCTCGGGGTCGGCGGCGAACCCCGGACGCCGCTGCATGACCGGCTGCGGGCGCACGACACCGTGCTGCTGTACACCGACGGTCTGATCGAGCGTCGCGACGAGGACATCGACGAAGGCTTGCAGCGGCTGCGCGACGCCGCGGGGCTGCTGCAGATCCGCGACCTCCGCGCGGCGACGAACCGGCTGGTGAGCCGCCTGCACAACGACGAGATCGGCGACGACGTGACCGCGGTCACGCTGCGCCTGCCGGACTGACGAGGCGCATTGCGCGGATCAGGATTGGCGTCGGCCGAGGCGCACCGTGCACCACACGGCCTTGCCCGCGACGTCGGGACGCGTCCCCCACCGTTCGGACAGCGCCGCCACCAGCCGAAGGCCGCGGCCGGTCTCGTCGGCCGGACCCGCGTCGCGCGGCTTGGGCAGCGCGGCGCCCGAGTCGTGCACCTCGACGAGGACCTCGCCGCGGGTGCGCCACAGCCGCAGTTCGGCCGGCGGCGTGCCGTGCCGGCGCGCGTTCGTGACCAGCTCGCTGACCAGCAGCTGCACGTCGAAGAGATCTTGCGCGTGTACGCCCCAGCGCCGCATCGTCCGCACCGCGAAGTCGCGCGCGGCGGCGACGACGCTGTCGCGGTCGGTGATCGCCATCCGCACCGCGTCGTCGCGACCGGCCGGCGGCGTCCCGACCGAGGCGACGAGCAGGGCTACGTCGTCGTCCGGGCCCGACGGGAGCAGCGCGTCGACGAGCAGGCTGGGAACCGCCTCGAGCGGCGCGTCGAGCCGGCCGAGACGGTCTGCGAGCTGATCGATGCCTCGGTCCAGGTCGCTGCCGCGGTGCTCGACGAGGCCGTCGGTGTACAGCGCGAGAATTGATCCGGCGGGGAGGTGCACCGTCTCGACGTGGTTGCCGTATCTGCCGGTGCCGAGCGGCGGATCACCGCAGAGCAAGCGTCGCGGCGCCTGCCCCGGCGCGACCAACAGCGGCGGCAGGTGCCCGGCATTGCCGTAGCGCAGCGTCGAGCCGGCAGGGTCGTAGACGGCGTACACGCAGGTCACGATGGTGTGCTCGCTCACCTCTCGAACCGGGTCGTCGAGCAGTTGCAGCACGTCGCCGGGATCGAGGTCCAGGCGCGCGTAGGCGCGGACCGTCGCGCGCAGCTGCCCCATCACCGCCGCGGCGCGCACGCCGCGCCCCATGACGTCGCCGAGGACGAGCGCGGTGCGGCCACCGCCGAGATCGATCACGTCGTACCAGTCGCCGCCGACCTGCGTGCCGTCGACCCCGGCGCGGTAGTAGGTGGCGACCTGCAGGTTGTCGGCCGTGAAGGTCGGTGCGGGGAGGAGGCTGCGCTGCAGCTCCTCGGCGATCGCGTGCTCACGGGCGGCGACTTCCCGTGCGGCCGAGGCGGCGGCCAGCGCGTGCTCGGCGGCGCGCTGCTCGGTGACGTCCTGGAGGCTGCCGCGCAGCAGCGGGCCGGCATCCGCACCGCGGACGACCACGCCGTGCGCCCGCACGAGCCGGCACCCGTCCTCGCTGCGGTCGAGGCGGACCTCGACGTCGATCGGCTCGTCGGCGTTGATCGCACGGTCGAGCGCCTCGCTCACCAGGCTCCGATCCATCGGGTCGATCGTCGACAGCACGGCGTCGAGCGACTGCACCAGCTGATCCGGGTCCAAGCCGAGAATGCGGTAGTACTCAGCCGAGCCGACCAGCCGCCCTGTGGCCGGCTCGAGTTCCCAGCTGCCGACCTGGGCGAGCCGCTCGGCCTGGTCGAGCAGAGCGCGGCTGCGCTCCAGTTCGGATGCCACCCGTCGCACCCGGTCGAGCTCGAGGTTGGCGCGCACCCGGGCCAGCAGTTCCCGGCCGGAGAACGGCTTGACGAGGTAGTCGTCGGCGCCGGCCTCCAGGCCCTCGACGGTGGCCTCCTCACCGGCTCGCGCGGAGAGCATGACGACCGGGACGTGCAAGGTCGCCGAGTGTTCGCGCAGCGCCGCGAGCAGCCCGAAACCGTCGAGCTTGGGCAGCGTCACGTCGGTGAGGACGAGATCGGGCAGGAGACGGATGGCCTTGTCCAGCGCGGCCTGGCCGTCGGCCGCGGTCTCGACGGCGTAGTCGCGGGTCAGCAACCCGGCGACGTACTCGCGCATGTCGGCGTTGTCGTCGACGACCAGAACCCGCGGTCGCTCGTCGCCGGCGGGCACCCGGTCGGTTGCCGCGCCGTCGGGCTGCTCCGCCAGCCAGCGGGACGCTTCCGCGAGGTATCCGGCAAAGTAGTGCGCGGCCTCCGGCACGTCGTCGACGAGCTCTGTGGTCACCTGGTCGCGGGGCAGATGCTCCGTGCCGCCTGGGATCCGCACCGTGAACGTGCTGCCCGCGCCGACCGTGCTCTCGACCGACACTCTTCCGCCGTGCAGCGCCGCCAGCTCCGCGACCAGCGCCAGCCCGATGCCGGATCCCTCGTGGGTGCGAAGGGGTGCGCCGCTCACCCGGTGGAACCGCTCGAACAGCCGGGCCTGCTCGCCGGCCGGGATCCCGATCCCGGTGTCGCTGACGCTGAGGTCCGCGCCCCCGTCGACGGGCCGCAGGCCGACGGTGATCCCGCCGGCGAAGGTCGCCTTCAGCGCGTTCGAAAGCAGGTTGAGGACGATCTTGGCCCACATCTCGCGGTCGACGTGCAGGCGCTCGGGCAGCGGGGTGATCTGCGTGGTGAGCGCCAGCCCAGCCCGCTCGAAGGCGGACTCGAACATGCTGGCCAGCTCCGCGGTGTAGCGGGCCAGGTCGAGTGGTTCGAACCGGGCCCGCACCTGTCCGGCCTCCAACCGGGAGAAGTCGAGCAGCGTGTTGACCAGCTTCAGCAGCCGCTGACCGTTGCGCTGGATCGTCATCAAGCGGGCCCGGTGTTTCCCCGGAAGCGGAGCGGACCGGTCAGTGAGCGCGTCCTCCGCGGGCCCCAGCAGCAAGGTCAGCGGCGTGCGGAGCTCGTGGCTGATGTTGGTGAAGAAGGTGGTCTTCGCCCGGTCGAGCTCGGCGAGCTGCTCCACCCGCTGTCGTTCCTCCTCGAACGCGCGGGCGCGCGTGATGGCGGCGGCGATCAGGCCGGCGACCAGCTCGACGAAGCCCAGGTACCCGTCGTCGACGGGCCGGTGCCGGTTGAGGCCGACCGCCAGGAACCCGTACGGCCGGGTCTGGCCGGTGCTTCGGAACGGAACCACGAGTCCGCACTCGGGCGGCAGGCTCCACGCGCCGGTCGGCAGATCCGGGAAGCGCCCGTCCAGTTCGGTGCGGACGTGCCGGGCGCCGCCGCGCACGTCGGCCGCGGGCCAGGCCGTGTCATCGCCGTCGACCTCGATCACGTCCGGCGCGGCCGGATGGCCGAACGGGATCCCGGCGGTCCACGCCAACCGGGCCGACGAGCCGTCGGCGTCGAACAGGTAGCTCAGTGCGAACGGCATGTTGTACGGGTCCGCGCCGACCTGGCGGCGGGCGGCCGCGAAGACTTCCGCCTCGGTCGCCGCCCGGGCGAGGTCCGCGCTCAGATCCCGCACGGTGGTCATCCGTCGCTCGGCGACGACGCGGGCGGTGTCCTCGCTGACCACGCACAACATTCCGGCCACTCGCGCGTCGTCGCCGACGATCGGGCTGTAGGAGAAGGTGTGGTACGTCTCCTCCGGGTAACCGCTGCGCTGCAGGAACAGCAGCAGGCTCTGGTCCCAGGTTGCCTCTCCGGTCGTCAGCACCCGCTCGATGCGCGGGCCGATGTCCGGCCAGATCTCGGACCACACCTGCGCGGCGGGCTTGCCCAGCGCCCACGGGTACTTCGCGCCGAGGGTGTCGCGGCGGTAGGCGTCGTTGCAGAAGAACGTCAACCGCGGGCCCCACGCCAACCACATCGAAAACCGGGAGCCGACCATCAGCCGAACCGCGTTGTTCAGGCTCGCCGGCCAACCGTCCGGCGGACCGAGCGGCGTCGAAGCCCAATCGACCGCCGCCAGGTCGCGGCCCAATTCGGTGTCCGGCCGGAACAGCGGCACCACCGGCGATCCGCGGGACGGCGGCTCGCCGGCGGGGGCCGCGTCGGCCATCCGGGACCTCCTTGCTGCACGCGGAACCGGGAGCGCGCGCGGTCGGCCCGGCCGGCGCCACGATATACGCTTGCTCGCCGAGAATCGTAGGACGGCACGTCACGAGAAGAGGGCGCCGCGCGTGGAACTGAACCTGACGACGCGAACCTCCGCGAGCGCCACGGTCCTCACCGCCGCGGGGGAGATCGACATCCACACCGCGCCCGACCTGCGAGCTCGCCTGGACGAGCTGGAGCGCTCCGGCGCACGGACCATCGTCGTGGATCTGAGCGGCGTCGACTTCCTCGACTCCTCCGCCCTCGGCACCTTGGTGGGAGTCAACAAGGACCTGCAGGCCAACGGCGGCGTCCTCAAGGTGGTCTGCGCCAAGCCCAGCATCCTGCGCGTGTTCGAGATCACCCGGCTGTCCGAGGTGATCCCGGTCTTCGACACCGTCGAGCGCGCCTGCGCCTGACAGTCAGCCCAGCCGAACACTCCATACCAGGCGGGTGCCGGGCCGATCCCGGGTCGCCGACGCCGGCTCGATCATGAGGCCGCCGCCGCGCGCCTCGGCCCGGCTTCGGAGGTTGGCCAGGCCCGAGCGCCGATCGGTGCCGCCCATCCCGACGCCGTCGTCGGTGATCTCCACATAGAGGGACCGGTCGACGATCCGCGTCTCGACCTTGACCCCGGTTGCGGACGCGTGCCGAGCTACGTTGGTCAATCCCTCCCGGAGCACCGCGACGACGTCGGACACCAGGTCCTCCGAGCCGGCGAGCAGCTCCACGCTCTCGTCGACCACCACGGTGGGCGGGGCGGTCAGCACCCCTCCGGCGTCCGCCGCCACGGCCAGCAGCCGGCTTCGCACGGATCCGGCGGAGCTGCTGCCGAGTTCGAACACCGACGTGCGGATCTGCCGGATCGTGTCGTCGATATCGCCGACGACCCGGCGCAGTCGCTCCTGGTGGCCTTCGACGTCCTCGTACTCCGGCGTGCTTCCGGCGATCCCCTGCACGGACAGGCCCGCCGCGAACAGCCGCTGGATCACCTGGTCGTGCAGCGTCTGAGCGATGCGATCGCGGTCCTCCAGCACCGCCATCCGTTGCTGGTCGGCCCGGGCGTCGGCGAGCTCGAGCGCCACCGCGGCGTGGTTGGCGAAGGCGCTCGCCATCTCCAGGTCGTTGTCGTCGAACGGTCGCCGCCCGCGGCTGCGGGCGAGGAAGAGGGTGCCGAGCAGCGCGGAGGTTCCTCGCAGCGGTATCGCCATCGCCGGTCCCATCGGGTTGACCGCGGCGATCGCACCGCTCATCGGCACCGTCGACGACGCGTCGAGGACGAGGACGGCGTGGTCCTCGGCGAGCGCCCGCCCGCTGAGGCTGGTTTCGGCGTCGAAGGAAAGCCCGATGAGGTGGTCTTCCTGCCGACCGGAAGCCACCTCGACGACCAACCGTTCCCCGTCGGGGGCGGGACGCACGACAGCGCTGACGTCCGCATGGCCCAGCGCGCGCGCCTCCCGAGCGATGAGCGCGAGCGGGTCCTCGCCGCCGGCGGAGAGGAGCTGGCGGGTGACCAAGGCGGACGCCTCCAGCCACGTCTGCCGCCGCCGGGCCTGTTCGAACAGCCGCGCGTTGTCGATCACGACGCCGGCCGTGGCCGCGAGCGCGGTCGCCAGCTCCTCGTCGTCGGTCGTGAAGGCTCCGGCCTCGCTCTCGCGGAGGTACAGATAGCCGAACAGCCGGTCGCGTACTCGAACCGGGATGTTGAGCTCGTCGCCGCCGGACGGCCCTGGGGGAACGGCCAGCGGGCGCGGCTCGGGAGTGCCAGAGGTGATCAACTGGTCGATCGAGTCCTCGGACGGCGTCAGGACACCCAGGGCGCAGTACCGGGCGCTGACGAGCGAGCAGGCGGCCTCGACGACGCGACGCAGCACCACGGCGAAGTCGGCGGCGCTCAGCAGCGAGTCGGTCGCGGCGAGCAGCGCCCGCAGCCGGCCTTGTCCGGCGATCACGTCCTCGGCGCGCGAGACGAGTTGCCGCAGCAGGCCGTCCAAGGAAAGTCGCGGCGCGTCCAGGTCGTCCCTCCCGGGCGGATCCGTCCGCCCTTCGACCTCGGCCACTCCCCGACCCGCCTTTCGGACGCCGTTCGCCGTGCGAGCGCACGCCGTCGCAGCCAGCGTCCGGCCCGGACCCCCTCGCGGCCTAGGGACGAAGGTCTCGACCGCGTCGGACGGCCCTGGGACCTTGGCCCCGGTCAGCCGATCAGGCCGACGGCCACAGTGACACAGACAGCCACAGTGACACAGACAGCCACAGTGACGCAGACGGCCACACCGATGAGGATGCGCAACAGGTGGTAGCCGGCGGGGGCCGCACTGTCGTACGGCCTCGACAGCGCCGACGACGTCGACGGCGACGTCCTCGCGCTTCCCGGCATCGAGGTGCTGCTTTCCGACCGCGCTGGGTTCGTCGCCGCCTACCGCGCTGACCCGTGACGCCCGGCTATGCCGCTGCGGGGCCCACGTTGAGCACCGGCCGGTCAGAGCCGGCTGCCGCGCCGCCCGTTGAAGCTCCGCCCGCCGAACAGCAGGGTGAGCACGAACAGCACCGCCGCAATGATCGTCAACCAGATCAGGCCGTGAACGACGGCGCCGACCAGGCCCAGGACGATCCAGATAATGATCAAGAACAAGATGAAGGCCAGCACGGCTGCCGTCCTCTCAGGGTCGCTTCACAGACCCGAGTGACCTACCCCAACCGCACCGTGCCCTCCCGGTCGGCCGCAGCGCCGCCTTCGGTCGGCGACGGCGAGGACGTCGACAGAGGCACCGTTGCGCTCAGAGTTGGTTTCGAGCGGCACGCCGATCGGGCCGCGCCCATGGCCGGCCGGGTCGAGGTCGCCGTAGTCACCGCGGCCCGCCGACGCCGCCTGTCAGGAACCGGCGTGCCGGTTGACCGCGAGGCCGCACCCGTGTGCACGCTGGGCGTTCCGCGCCGAAGGGCGCTGGGTTACCGTGTTGCGGCCGGGGCGGTAGCTCAGCCGGTCAGAGCAGCAGACTCATAATCTGCCAGTCGTGGGTTCAAGTCCCACCCGCCCCACTAGTCCCACTAGCCCCAGTAGCCCGCCCCACCAGCGAGCCCCACCGAGGCGAGGCGCAGAGCAGGGCCACACACGAGGGCCGCACCGAGCCACATTCGAAAGCCGTGCTGGACTGGGCTGATCTTGGGCTGCTCTTGAGGTCGTCCACGTCTCGACTGGCGGATCGATGAGGAATGCCTTTTCCTGGACAAGTTCCTGGCGCGTCGGGGCTGTGCCCGACGGCTGGCGGATCGGCCGGCCGACGCTCCCCGGGTCGGATTCAGGAGGAGGAACCTCGAGTGGCCCGTCGCCTCGTCGACCCCGACGACGTTGCAGCCCTGCAAATGGCTGCGGAGCACCTCGCCACCGCGGCCCAGGAGCAGCGCTGGAGCGACGTCTACACCTTCGCCTCGCAGATCGCACGAATGATCGAGATCCCCGAAGGAACGCGTGGATCCAGCCGGCTGCGCTGAGCGTCGAGCCGGCCGACACGCTGACGGGAAGTTGCGCCGGCCGCCGAGTTAGGTAAGCCTTACCTTGTGGACCTTGGCCGGACGCTACTGCTCGGATTCCTCGCTGGCGCGACGATTGTGCTCGGCCTGCCCGTCGGTAGGCTGCGGCGCCCGATGCCGAACCTGCGCCTGACGCTCAGCGCCACAGCGGTAGGCGTGCTCGTCTTCCTGGTCTGGGACGTGCTGTCCGCGGCCTGGGAGCCGATCGACGCCGCCCTCGGCGCGGTGCACGACCACTCCGGCGGGATCGCGCCCGTCATCGGCTGGGGGGCGCTGTTCGCGGTCGGTCTCGCCATCGGCCTACTGGGGCTTGTCGGTTACGACCGGTTGATGGCCCGTCAGGCGCGCCGGGTGCGCGGTACCCCGGGCGCGGTGGGGCTCGGACCGGGGGCCATGTCGGTCGGCGAGCGGCCGGCAGCATTCCGGGGGGTTGCGTCCTGGTCGCCGGCGCGCCGCCTGGCGCTGCTCATCGCCGTCGGCATCGGCCTGCATAACTTCGCGGAGGGACTGGCGATCGGGCAGTCCGCCGCCCGCAACGAGATCGCCCTCGCGACACTGCTGGTCATCGGATTCGCGCTGCACAACGCCACCGAGGGTTTCGGCATCGTCGCGCCCCTGACCGCCGGCCAGACCGACGGCGCCGGGCAAGTCGACCGCCCGTCCTGGCAGTTCCTGCTCGCGATGGCGCTGATCGCAGGCGGCCCCACCTTCCTCGGCACGCTGGTCGGCCACGGCTTCACCAGCGAACAGGTCAGCGTGATCTTCCTGACACTGGCCGCCGGCTCCATCCTCTACGTGGTCGCACAGCTGCTCGGTGTTGCTGGCCGCGCCAGGCGCATGGACCTTGTCTGCCTCGGGCTGCTGGTCGGCCTTCTGGCGGGATTCGCCACTGACGCGATCGTCACCGCCGCCGGCGTCTGACAGTCACGAGGGATCGACCCGGATCGCCAGCACAGCGAGGTGGTCCGTGCGGCCGCCCTCCGCGCAGCGAGCCAATGCGCCGACCAGCTCGTCGGGCGTCGCGTCGGCGGGCTGGTCGGCGAGCTTGCGGGCCAGCTCGTCGGCCGCCTCGAACGGGTCGAGGTCGGGACCGACCGCATCGGCGAGCCCGTCGGTGTAGCACAACAGCACGCAATCGGGCTCCATGACCAGCCGGGCCGCATCGTGGCCGCGGCTGCCCTCGGCCATCAGCACCGAGACGCCGAGCATGGGCCCGTGCCCGCCGGTGAGGACCTCGACCGATCCGTCCGGCCGGCGCAGCAGCGGCGGATGTCCGGCCGCGGACCATTCCAGGACCAACGCGTACTTTAGCGACCACCTGCCCGCACGGTGTCCACGCGCACGGTGTCGGAGCGCACGGCGTGGGATCGCACGGTGTCGGAACGCACGGCGTGGGAGCGCACGGTCTCCACGCGA
>JAICIE010000020.1 GCA_025924515.1 Jatrophihabitans sp.
AGGAGTCTGGCGGGTCCGTCCGCCGTGAGACGAGTCGGCCGCGGCGCATCCGCGCCGCGGCCGGATCCTCGCAGGATCAGATGTGACTTATCGCCGGTCCGTCGTCGTCCTCGTCGTCCTGCACGCGGTATGTGGCCGCGTCATTCTTCATGCCGGGCTCCGCGCTGAGGACCCTGTGACCCTCGACGTCGTCGTCCTGAATGCCGGCCTTGTCTATCTTGGCGCCCGGCGCGCTGTCGGCGAACAGCTTGTGGCCTTCGACGTCGTCCTGCTGGCTCGGCAGACCGCCCCTCGCGCTGTCGTCCTCGGGTACCGGGTGCTCGCGCATGCGGACCTCCTCCGCGTCGTCCTCGGCCCTGGTGGCCGCAGTGAGGGAATCGTGCACCTTGGGCGGCATTGGCGTAAGTGTTGCGCGCGACGGTTTCACTGTCGCGCTGATGACAGCGCCGCCTGTCATGCTTCCGGGATGCGGCTGTACTTCTGCGGCACGCGCGGGTCGACCCCGGTCTCCGGCATCGGGCAGCGCCGGTACGGCGGCCACACCTCGGCCGTGGCGCTGGCGCATGACGGCGAGTCGCCGACGCTGGTTCTCGACGCCGGCACCGGGCTGCTGGACCTGACCCGCGTTCTGCGCAGCGCCCCGTTCCGCGGAACCCTGCTGCTCGGTCATCTGCACTGGGACCACACGCACGGTCTGCCGTTCTTCGCCGCGGGCGCGCGACCGGCACACCGGGTGGACGTGGTGATCCCGGAGCAGGGCCAGGACGCCGAATCGGTACTCGCCCGGGCGTTCTCCCCGCCGCACTTTCCGGTCCGCCCGGGGGATCTCGGCGAGAACTGGACCTTCAGCGGGCTCGAGGCGGGGGAGCACGAACTCGAGGGCTTCACGGTCCGCGCTCTCGACATCCCGCACAAGGGGGGGCGGACCTTCGGGTTCCGGGTCAGCGACGGCAGCGCGGCGATCGCCTACCTGTCCGATCACAGTCCGTTGGAGTTCGGTTCCGGGCCGGACGGCCTCGGCGAGTACCACCCCGCCGCGCTGGCGCTGGCGGAGGACGTCGACCTGCTCATCCACGACGCCCAGCACACCCCCGAGGAAATGCCGGCACAGGCCTATCTCGGCCACTCGGCGACGGACTACTCCGTGGGACTGGCCAAGGAGGCCGGCGCCCGGTCCGTCATGTTCTTCCACCACGCGCCGATGCGCACCGACCGCGAGATCGACGCGATGACCGCGCGATTCGCCCAGTGCGGCATTCCGGTGTCTTCGGCTTGGGACCGGCGCGTCGTCGATCTGCCCTGATTGTCCGGATCGTCACTGGAAGAATGTGATCAGTGCCGGGAATCCGGTTACGGACGTGCTGTTGCTGCTGGCATCCTGGGCCGCGTGCAGCCGGCGGCTGACGTCCTCGGGACGTACTCCTGGGACGATCCCGAGGCCTATCTAGCGGGCGACCGCCGACGGGCGCTGCTCGCCGGCCGCCCGATGCCTGACCGCGTCACGGGAGCCGCGCTGTTCGCGGACCTGTCCGGTTTCACCCCTCTCACGGAGGCCATGCACGGCGAGTACGGCCCGACCCGGGGCGCCGAGCAGCTGACCGCGACGCTCGCAACGATCTTCGACGCGGTACTGGCCGAACTGCACCGGCACTCCGGCAGCGTCGTCTACTTCAGCGGCGACGCGGTCACCTGCTGGCTGGACGGCGACGACGGAAGGGTCGCGGCGGCCTGCGGACTGGCGATGCAGCGCGCTATGCGCAACGTCAACCGGGTCGCCCTGCCGTCGGGACAGGCGTTCGAGATCGGTCTCAAGGTCGCGATCGCGGTGGGGCAGGCCCGGCGGTGGGTTGTGGGAGATCCGGACATCCAGCTCATCGACGTCCTGGCCGGTCGCCTCATCGACGACCTTGCGGCCGCCGAGGGCGCAGCGACGCCGGGCGACGTCGTGCTCGACGACTCGGCCATGGCCGCTCTCGACGGCCGGGTTGAGATCAGCGAGGTGCGCAGCGTCAGCGGGCGCAACTGCGGTGTCTTGGAGCGGCTGCTGGTGCCGGTGCCGCTTCCGCAACCGCCACCTTCGGCGGTGCGGCTGCCCGAAGACCTGGTGCGGCCATGGCTGCTGCCGCCGGTCTGGGAGCGGCTGCGGACAGGACGGGGAGAGTTCCTCGCAGAGCTGCGACCGGCGATCCCGTTCTTCGTCCGATTCGGCGGGATCGACTTCGACGACGACCCCCGCGCGCGCGAGCTGCTCGACGAGTTCGTCGTGCGCTCGCAACGCGTGATCGACGGATACGGCGGCGCCGCCCTGCAGTTGACGCTCGGCGACAAGGGCGCCTACCTGTATGCGGTGTTCGGCTCGCCGATCGCCCATGAGGACGACGCCGCGCGCGCCTGCGCAGCGGCGCTCGACGTGCTCGCCATCGAGCAGGAGACCGCGGTCAGCGACATTCAGATCGGGATCGCCGAGGGCCGGCTGCGCAGCGGCACGTACGGCCACGAGCGGCGCCGCACCTTCTGCTGTCTCGGCGACGCGGTGAACCTGGCGGCGCGGCTGATGACCTCCGCCGCTCCGGGATCGATCGTGGTTGCCGACTCGGTGCAGCGGTTGGCCGCCGACCGGTTCGACTGGCACCGGCTGCCGGACCTCAAGGTCAAGGGCAAGAAGGCGCCGGTCGCCGCGTTCGAGCTGCACGGCCGGCGGTCGGGACCCGTGCATCGTCGCCACGAACACGCGCTGGTTGGCCGCGAGGACGAGCTGGCGCGGATCCAAGACCTGCTCGACCGGGCCGCCGCCGGCCGGGGACAGGTGGTCGGGGTGCGGGGCGAGGCTGGCATGGGCAAGTCGCGGCTGCTCGCCGAGGCGGCTCTGGGGTTCGGCCCCCGCGGCTTCACCGCTGTAGAAGGCGACGCGCAACCCTTCGGAACGAGGGCCAGCTACTTCATCTGGCGTTCGATCTGGTCAGGACTGCTGTCGGTCCGGGAAGACGAGCCGGCCGTCCAGCTCGCCGGGCTCACCCGAACCGTCGCTGAGTTGACGCCGGACCTCATGCAGCGCCTCCCGCTGCTCGACGCACTCGTGGGCGTCGAGCTCCCGGACACCGAGCTCACGGCGACGCTCGACCCGAAGCTGCGCAAGGCGTCGCTCGAATCGCTGCTCGCAGAGCTGCTTCGGGCCCTGGTCAGGACGCGCGGCCCTCTCGTCCTCATTCTCGAGGACTGCCACTGGCTCGACCCGCTCTCGGCGGACCTGCTCGGCGTACTCGCCCGCGCCGCGGCCGACCTGCCGGTGCTGTTCCTGCTCGCATATCGGGCTCCTGAGGATCTGGAGTCCGGATGGCTCGGTCAGCTGTCGGGGCTGGACCACTGGACCGAGATGGTTCTCGACGACCTCGACGAGGTGGCCTCACGGCAGCTCATCGCCGCCCAGGCCGACCGCCTGTTCGATCTGGGGACCGACATCCCGGATCCGCTCACCCGCCTCGTCCTCGACCGCGCAAGCGGCAACCCGTTCCACATCCAGGAGTTGTTGAGTTACATCCGCGCGCAGGACATCGACCCCCGAGATACCAACGCGCTCCAAGCGCTGCAGGTCCCTGAGCGGTTGCACGCCCTCGTCCTCGGCCGCATCGACATGCTCGCGGAACGGGTGCGGCGCACGGCGAAGGTCGCCAGCGTCATCGGCCGGGCCTTCGACCTACGCACCCTGCAAGGCGCGTACCCGGCGCTCGGGTGCCCGGACGACCTGCTCGGTGACCTGTCGGACCTGCAGGTGCACGACCTCGTCCTGCGGGAGGACGTGGTCACCCTGAGCTACTTGTTCCGGCACGTGGTCGTCCGCGACGTTGCGTACGACAGCCTCCCGTTCTCGATGCGCGCGACGCTGCACGAGCGCGTCGCGGACTGGCTGGAACGCGACCCCGTGCTCGCCTCCGCGGGCCGATACCGACTCGACGTGCTCGCCCACCACTACTGGCACAGCGGTAACGCGGAGAAGAAGCGCCAGTACCTCACGCTGGCCGGCGACGCCGCCGCGCTGGACTACGCAAATTTGGTCGCGCTCGACTACTTCCGCCGGGCGGCGCACCTCGGCGGCTCGGCCGAGCGCGCTGCGGTCCTGCTCAAGTTGGGGCGGGTGCAGGAGCTGATCGGCGAGTGGGCGGCGGCTGAGGACAGTTACCGGGATGCGCTGGCGCTGCGCAACCAGGGCGGCGAGGGTTCGGTCGGCGAGGTGCTCACCGCGCTGGGCGAGATCGCTCGCAAGCAAGGCCGCTACGAGGAGGCGGCGAGCCTGCTCGAAGCCGCGGAGCAGGCGTTCACCGCAGCGGGTGAGGAGCCTGGCGTCGGGCGTGTGCGCCACCTCGCCGGGACGCTAGCGGCCAACCAGGGGCGCTACGACGAGGCGCGGGCCAGTTACCGCGCGAGCATGGACATCCGCCGCCGCAACGGCGACCGCACCGGCGAAGCGGCCCTGCTCAGCAACCTTGCGGTGATCGCCGAATACGAGGGCGATCTCGACGACGCGCGGAGCCTCAACGAGCAGGCCCTCACCCTGCGGAGCGCGCTCGGCGATCGGTGGGCGATCGGCGTCTCGCACACCAACCTCGGGATGATCTGCCTCCTCCAAGACCAGGCGGGCGTGGCCGGCGACCACTTCGAGGAGGCGCTGCGCCTGAACCTCGAGATCGGCGATCCGTGGATGGTGGCCATCTCCCGGCACAATCTCGCGAACGCCGAGCGCGACCTCGGTGACCTCGCCGAGGCGGCGCGAGAGTACGGCGACGCGCTGGCGGCCTACAAGTCCTTCGACGACCGCTGGGCGTTGGCCATCCTCTTCGAGGACGTCGCTCCCTTCGCGATGGCCGCCGGAGCGCCGGCTGCGGCGCTGCAGCTGGCCGGCGCTGCGGACCGATTACGGGAGCAGCTGGGTTCGCCCCGCACCGCGGGGCAGGACGCCGCCCTGGCGGCCGTGCTGGAACGCGCGCCGGTCGCCCAGCCGGAGCTACTCCGGGCGACCGGAAGGGCTATGTCGCCCGCAGAGGTTGACGCGCTTTTTATGGGACTTTTGTCCTCAATCCCCGCACATCCCTAACGCCAGCACCCGGATCGGTGCGAGTATCCACCGCGGATGAGGCCCCATGCCGATCCGGTGCGGAGGACACGCCCATGTTCCGTCACAGCCGGTCACAGCGCGTGCCCGTCAGCCTCCTCGCTGTGGGAACCCTGGTCGTCGCGCTCGTCGCCGGCGCCACCGTCGGGTCGCCGGCGGCGTCCGCCGCGGCGCTGGTCTATTACGCACCGCAGTTCGGTGCTGCGAGCGATGGCCCGGCTTACTACGGCGATTACGCCGCCGCCACCCAGCCGACTGTGGTCTGCGCCGGTGAGGCGCTGACCGGGATCGAAGGCAACCAGGCGGTTTTCCCGCCGGGGGACCCCAACTACGGGCGGCCTGCGTGGCTGACAGGTGCCGACGCGCACTGCAGCCCGGTGCTCGGCGGAGCGTCGGTGACTGTGGGTTCTCCTGATCACCCGAGTCCGGGCGGGGTGAATGGATTCCGGTCAACAGTTAATCCGATGAACGGGGACTGCCCGAGCGGCAGCGTGGTCACCGGCTTCCAGGGGCGGGATGGCTCCCTCATCGACCAATTGCAGATGCTCTGCACCCCTGTGAACAGTGACGGGACGCTGGCGAAGGACGAGAGCGGCCAAGAGGTAACGACGCCCGCTCCGTTCGTCGGCAGTGTCGACGGGGGACTGCCTCGCGCTCCGGTGTACTGCCCGACCGCACAGGTCGCCGTCGGGATCTACGGCAAGGCCGGACAGGATCTCAACGCGTTCGGGCTCGAATGCGCGTCGATGACGTTCCTGTCCGCGCCGGCGCAGCCGACCAACACCGCGTGGCCCTTCGCGCGCCGCGTGGACGCGAGCAGCACCACGTCCGACCAGTCGATCGACGTCCCCGGCGAGCAGCTGTGGTTCGCCTTCCCGGTACAACCGGACAGCGACGTGTCGGTCAGCCTCACCGGCATGACGGCAAACCTGGACCTCGCCGTATTCCGCGACATCAGCTCGGCCTTCAACGCCCTCACCAGCACCGCCGACCTCACGCATCTGAGCGCCGAGTTCGCCGGCGACGCTTACGCGCCGTCTGTCTTCTCGCCGTCGGTGTTCAGCCCGTCGGTGTTCTCCCCGTCTGTCTTCTCGCCGTCGGTGTTCAGCCCGTCTGTCTTCTCGCCGTCGGTGTTCAGCCCGTCGGTGTTCAGCCCGTCGGTGTTCTCGCCGTCGGTGTTCAGCCCGTCGGTGTTCTCGCCGTCGGTGTTCTCGCCGTCGGTGTTCAGCCCGTCGGTCTTCTCCCCGTCCGTCTTCTCCGGTGGCACGCCGGACCCGTCGAGCCTCGCGTCGGCATTCTCGAGCGCTCAGGTCCGCAGCTTGATCGCGGTCTCGGCGAACGACGGCCTCGCCGACGAGCACGTCGCGTCACCGACCTGGAACAACACCGGGTATTACTTCGTCCGGGTGAGCGGAGCGATCTCGCCGTTCAGCCTGACCGTCAATACCACCGGTGGCCCGTGCAACGGGATCACCCTGCAGAATCACACGAGCGACCAGACGCTGTCGGGCGCGCCCGGACCGCAGACGGTCATCCTGACCGACTACAACCGGATGTCAGGTTCCACCAGCGCGCTCGCCAGCGCGGTGTCGACATTCGCGGGTCAAGTGAACGGCGCCGTGGTCAACCTGGACAACAGTCCGAAAGTCGTCGCGCTCAACACGCAGGCCGACCAATACGCCGCCTGCCCCTACGCCAAAAACCTCGTCGCACAGGCCATCCGCGACATCGTCAACTCATATCGAGGTGACAACCTGAAGTACGTCGTGGTCGTCGGAGATGACCACGCGATCCCCTTCTTCCGGTATCCGGACACCTCCGGCCTCGGTCCGGAGGAGGGCTACTACCCACCGGTCGCCGACAGTTCGGCTTCACAGGCGAGCCTTCGCAACGACGACTATCTCAGTCAGGACGCCTACGGCTCCCAGTTGGACCTCACCCTTAAGGGCGTCACCCTGCCCGTGCCCGACCTCGCCGTCGGCCGGTTGGTGGAGACACCTGATGAGATCACGGCGTCGCTCCAGCGCTTCGCGACCACGCGGGTGATCCAGCCGCGCTCCACGCTTGCCACCGGCTACGACTTCCTTGCCGATGCCGCGAACAACGTGGCGGACAATTTCAGCGCGGCCGACGCGGGTGGAACGAACCAGAGGATGATCCAGGCCCAGGGTGACCCGACGTCGACCTCCTGGACGGCCACGGACCTCAAACACGCGTTCCTCGACCAGCGACACGACGTGACCTTCCTTGCGGGCCACTTCAGCGCGAACAGTGCCCTGGCCGCCGACTTCTCGACGAGCCTGCTCACCACCGACCTGCAGGCCTCGACGACCGACATGGCGAACACACTCGTCTTCAGCGCTGGTTGCCACAGCGGCTACAACATCGTCAACGGCGACGGCGTCCCCGGGATCACTCAGGGACTCGACTGGGCCGAAGCGTTCGCGCAGAAGGGCGCCACGCTGGTCGCCGGAACCGGATACCAGTACGGCGACACCGACTTCGTCGCCTACAGCGAGAAGCTCTACGGCAATTTCGCCCACGATCTGCGCTACGGCACCGGTCCGGTCGCCGTCGGGACCGCGTTGGCAGAGGCGAAGCAGGACTACCTCGGTGACCTGACGACCGTGGCGGGCATCGACGAAAAGGCTCTCTTGGAGGCCACGCTGTTCGGCCTGCCGATGCAGGGAGTCGATTTCCCGAGCGGGCGGCTGCCCCGGCCCACGTCCTCCGGCGGTGTCAACCCGAGCGCCGTCACGACCGGTCCCGGTTCCCAGCTGGGCCTGCAGACGGCGGACTTCAGTGCGTCGCCGACCCTGACCCCGTCCGGGCCGATCAGTCTCGACAACACGGCCGGCGGAACCGTCACCGCGCACTACTACACGGGGCCGGCGGGAACGAGCAACTTCCCGTACGCACCGACGCTGCCGCTCGCGAGCTATGACGTCGGCGTCGCCGGCGAGGTCCTCCGCGGTGCGGCGCTGCTCAGCGGCCATTACACGGACACCGACGGGATCACCCCGCTCGTCAGCGCCGCGACCACCGACCAGTCCGCGGCGCACGGCGGCTTCCCGTCACCGTTCTTCTATCCGACCCAGATCGGCACCAGGAACTACTACCCGGACCTCACCGGGCTCGGCGGCACCAAGTTCCTTCTCACGCCGGTGCAGTACCGCTCCGACGGAAGCACCGCCGGGACCGACACGGAGCGCAGGTACACCGGCGTGACCTACCGGCTGTATTACAGCAACAACATCAAGCACTTCGCGGTCGAAAACCACCCCGACCTGTCCAACGTCCCCGGCCTCGCCGGACCGCCCACCGTCGACGGCATCACCGCGACCCCGAGTGCGGACGGCAGCAGCATCGACGTCTCGGCGCACGTCGTCGGCGACCCGTCGGCCGGTATCCAGGACGTCTGGGTCACCTACACCGGCGAGCCGGGCAGCGACCTGCACGGCAGTTGGCAGTCCGTCGACCTCACCCAGGGGCAGACGGACAGCACCTTGTGGACCGGGAGCTTCCCGATCACCCCGGGGCAGGCCGACAGCGCGCGGTTCATGGTGCAGGCGTACACCGGGACCGGAGTCGGGAGCGTCAACGACAACAGCGGGCTGTACTTCGGCGGACACGTCGACTCCGGCAACCTCCCGCCGTCGGCCGCCACCACCCTGACCGTCACCGACGCGCCGCCGGCCACGGCCGACTACGGCGACACGGCTTCGGTCGCTGCCGTCCTCAAGGACGGGAGCGGAGCGCCGGTGCCCGGCAAGAGCGTGTACTTCTCGGTCGGGACGGCAGGCGTCGGCGCGATCACCGACAGCAACGGTCGTGCCAGCGCGACCATGCAGTTGACGGCCCCGCCGGGCAGGTATCCGGTGATCGCCGCCTTCGCCGGGGACGGTTCGCTGAGCGGCAGCACCGCGACGGCAGGTTCCGTCACGATCAGCAAGCGGCCGACCAGCCTGACCCTGGCGCGCGCGCCCGACGGCAGCTTCACCGCGACGCTGAAGGACAAGACCAACACGCCGCTGTCGCTGCAGACAGTGACGTTGGTGCAACAGGATTCCTCGGGCACCGTCGCCAGCGCGACGTCGGCGACGACAGGCGGCGACGGCACCGCCCGGTTCGTTCTCGCGCTCGCGCCGGCAGCCGGATCAACACTCACCGCCTACTTCGGCAACGCCGCCACCCCGGCGGTCCCGGTGCCGCCGTCGACCCAGCGGGCGTTCTCCGATCAAAGCTCCGCCATCTACCAGGCGAGCACGAGCAGCGTCCTGAACCCGGGGGCGCAGGTGATGCTCGCCGATTCGAGTACGAACAACTCGACAGATTTCGGCACGTCGGTGAAGTTCACCGCAACGATCGGTTCCCCCTCGGGAGCCGTCGCGCCGACGGGCAGTGTGCAGTGGGCGGTCGACGGGACAGTCGTCCAGACCGTTCCGCTCACCGGCACGGCCAACTCGGCCGCCCTGTCTGTGTCGGTGCTGCTTCCGACGTATGTGAGCGGGCGGCACCAGATAACCGCCACCTACACGGGTGACAGCCATTACGTCCCTACCACCGGCTCGATCTATCACACCGTGACCTGCGCGAACCGTCTGGTGAACACGACGCTGAACAAATCGATCAACGCGACGGGGTCGTCCTACTGCGTCATCGGTTCGACGGTGACCGGCGCGATCAGTTCGGGCAAGGGCACGGCGATCGCCGTGATGAACTCGACGACCGCTCCCGGAGCGTTCAGTGCGAGCAGCTCCAACCAGGTGATGGTTTGCGGGAGCACGATCGGTGGCGCACTGAGCGTCTCCAGCGACACCAAGCCGGTGATCATCGGCGACACCAACCCGGCGCTGCTGTGCTCACCCAGCACGATCAAGGGAACCCTGTCGCTGTCAGCGCTGTCCGGAGGGGTGCGGGCGCTCGGCAATACCATCACCGGGAGCGTGCTGGTCAGCAAGCTCAGCGGACCCGGTCCGTACGGACTACCAAGCGCCTGGCAGACCAAGTCGGCGTAGGGGACACGACAGGGAGACGTTCCATGACCAAGCAGCAGAGCCCGCAGGAGGTCCTCGCAGAGGTACACCTGTTCAGCGGCCTGTCGAATCGGCAGCTCGGCCGGCTCACGAAGATGGCCCGTGAGGTCACGCACGAACCGGGCAAGTCGGTCGCCGACGAAGGGCACGGCGCCGCGGCGTTCCACGTCGTGCTCGACGGCAGCGCCGACGTTCTCGTGCACGGTGAGCACCGCCGGCGCATCGGTGCCGGTGACTACTTCGGCGAGATCAGCCTGATCGACGGATTGCCGCGCTCGGCGACGGTACAGGTGAGCGGCGACGGCCCGATGCGCACGCTCGCCATCTTCCGCACGGACTTCAACCAACTCTTGGAGGACGATCCGACCTTCGCCCGGACCCTGCTCGTGACGCTGTGCACGCGGCTGCGCGCCGCGGAGGCGGGCAGCTGAGGAACTAGATCCCGATCGGGTGCCAGACCGTCTTGATCTCCACGAAGGGGGACAGGCGGCTGGTGCCCGGATCCCGCTGCCAGTCGAGGTCACGGGGCACATAGACCCGCTTGACGTTCTCGGCCGCGGCCCGCTGCAGCGCGGCCCGCTCGCCCGGCGCGGCTCCGGTGAGGTCGAGCGCGTTCACGTCGCGGTGCGACGCGAGCCAGGGCGCCAACTCCGCGGTGACGCCGGTGATGACGTTGACGACGCCGCCCGGCAGGTCCGACGTGGCCAGGACCTCGGCGAGCGAGATGGCGGGCAAGGGCCGGGTCTCGGACGCCACCACGACCGCCGTGTTACCGGTCGTGAGGACGGGTGCGAGCACCGACACCAGGCCCAGCAGCGACGACTCCTGGGGCGCGAGGACCCCGACGACGCCGGTGGGTTCCGGCAGCGAGAACGCGAAATACGGCCCGGCGACCGGATCGGTGCTTCCCGCCACCTGCGCGAACTTGTCCGCCCAGCCGGCGTAGTAGACCCAGCGGTCGGTGGCCGCGTCGACCTGCTTTGCCGCCTGCTCGCGTGGTATCCCCTCGGCGGCCGCGACCTCCGACGCGAACTGCTCCCGTCGTCCTTCCAGCATCTCCGCCACCCGGTACAGGACCTGGCCGCGGTTGTAGGCCGTCGCCCCCGACCAGCCGGCCACCGCCTTGCGGGCCGCAACGACCGCGTCGCGGACGTCCTTGCGCGAGGCCTGGGCGGCATGCGCCAGGAGGCTGCCGTCGGTGGCGGTCACCGGGTACGAGCGTCCGGACTCCGAGCGCGGGAACGCGCCGCCGACATACAGCTTGTAGGTCTTCCGCACCGGCAACCGTCCGATGTCCTCATGGTCAGACATCCAGATAGGCCTCCAGCCCGTGCCGGCCGCCCTCACGGCCGAACCCGGATTCCTTGTAACCGCCGAACGGCGCGGTCGGGTCGAATCGGTTGAACGTGTTGGCCCAGACCACTCCGGCCCGCAGCCGTTGTGCCATCCACAGGATCCGGGAACCCTTCTCCGTCCAGACTCCCGCCGACAGACCGTACGGGGTGTTGTTCGC
This sequence comes from Jatrophihabitans sp., assembly GCA_025924515.1. Lineage (GTDB taxonomy): Bacteria > Actinomycetota > Actinomycetes > Mycobacteriales > Jatrophihabitantaceae > JAICIE01. The sequence continues at coordinate 11,657 of JAICIE010000020.1, forward strand.
CTTCTCGACGGCCTCCGCCGGCGTCCGAAACGTCAGCACGGACAGGACGGGGCCGAAGATCTCCTCGCGCGCGATGCGGTTCGCCGGGGAGACGTCGGTGAAAATCGTCGGGGCGAACCAGTAGCCCCGGTCCGGTAGGTCGCAGTCCGGCGACCAGCGGCGCGCGCCCTCCTGCTCGCCGGACTGCGAGAGCTCCCGGATCTTGGCAAGCTGAGCGGCGGAGTTGATGGCGCCGACGTCGGTGTTCTTGTCGAGCGGATCGCCGACTCGCAGCGTCGACAGTCGCCGCTGCAGCGCGGTCACGATCTCGTCGGCCACCGACTCCTGCACGAGCAGGCGGGATCCCGCGCAGCACACCTGACCCTGATTGAAGAAGATGCCGTTGACGATCCCTTCGACCGCCTGGTCGATCGGCGCGTCGTCGAACACGATGTTGGCCGCCTTGCCGCCGAGTTCGAGGGTCAGGCGCCGGCCCGTCCCGGCAAGGGTGCGTTGGATCGTCCTGCCGACCTCCGTCGAGCCGGTGAAGGCGACCTTGTCCAAGCCCTCGTGTGCGACCAGCGCCGCGCCGATCGCCGGCCCCCCGGCCAGAACGTTGACCACGCCCGGCGGGAGGTCGGCCGCCGCGAGGATCTCCGCGAGGACGAGTGCGCTCAACGGCGTCGTCTCGGCGGGTTTCAGGACGACGGTGTTCCCGCAGGCGAGGGCCGGCGCCAGTTTCCAGGAAGCCATCAGCAGCGGGAAATTCCACGGGATGACCTGGCCCGCCACGCCGACCGGGCGCGGGCCGGCGCCGAAACCCGCATGTGACAGCTTGTCGGCCCAGCCGGCGTAGTAGAAGAAGTGCGCCGCTGCCAGCGGGATATCCACGTCGCGGGATTCCCGGATCGGCTTGCCGTTGTCGAGGCTTTCCAGCACCGCTAGTTCCCGGGCGCGCTCCTGAATCGCCCGGGCGATGCGGAACAAATACTTGCCACGCTCCCGGCCCGGCAGTCGTCCCCAGACGCCGTCGAAGGCACGCCGCGCCGAGTCGACCGCGTCGTCGACGTCGGACGGCCCGGCCTCGGAGACCTCCGCCAGCGGGGTCTCGTCCGCCGGGTTGATCGTCTTGATCGACTCCCCGCTGCCGTCGCGGAAGGCGCCGTCGACGAAGATCTGATAGCTCGGCTTCAGCCGGGCGATGTCGCGCGACTCCGGTGCCGGGGCGTACTCGAAGCGAGGGGCCATCGCTCACTCCACCGTGACGTAGTCGGGGCCGTCGTACGCGCCGGTATGCGTCTTGTGCCGTTGCAGCAGCAGGTCGTTGAGCAGGCTCGACGCGCCGAACCGGAACAGCGACGGGTCGAGCCAGTGCTCCCCGGCGACCTCGTTGACCATGACGAGGAACCGCACCGCCTGCTTCGCGGTACGGATTCCCCCGGCGAGCTTCACGCCGCGCCGCTCGCCGGTCGCGCCGGCGAAATCGCGCACTGCCTCGAGCAGCACCAGGGCGACCGGCGGCGTCGCCGACGGCGTCACCTTCCCGGTCGAGGTCTTGACGAAGTCGCCGCCCGCGAGCAGGGCCAGCCAGGACGCGCGGCGGGCGTTGTCGAGGGTCGCGAGCTCACCGGTCTCGAGGATCACCTTCAGATGCGCGGGACCGCAGGCCTCCTTGGTGGCCACAATCTCCTCGAACACCTGCAGGTACCGGCCGGCGAGGAAGGCGCCGCGGTCGATGACCATGTCAATCTCGTCGGCGCCGGCCGCGACCGCGTCCTTCACGTCGTGCAGCTTGGTGGGCAGCGACGCCCGGCCGGACGGGAAGGCGGTCGCGACGCTGGCGACCGCGACCGGGGAGCCGTGCACCGCCTCGACCGCCGTAGCGACGAGATCCGGGTAGACGCACACGGCGGCCACCGATGGCGCGGACGGATCCGACGGGTCCGGCCGGCGCGCCTTGGCGCAGAGCGCCCGGACCTTCCCGGGAGTGTCTGCGCCCTCGAGGGTGGTCAGGTCCACCATCCGGATCGCTATGTCCAGTGCCCAGGCCTTGGCGGTCGTCTTGATACTCCGGGTGGCCAGCAGAGCCGCGCGGCTCTCGGCGCCGACCTGGTCGACGCCCGGCAGGCCGTGCAGGAACCGCCGCAGCGAGGTGTCGTCGCGGGTGACGTCGCGCAGGTCGGCCTGCTGGAGCACGGTCACGGCCGCCAGTCTAGGTTCGGCACCCCGAGTCCGGCCCCTCCCCGAGATCGGCGGCCCTGAGAGGTTCAGCCGTCAATCCTGGCAAGCGGCTGGGCGGCGGGCGATGGCCTAGGGTGCTGGTCCGTGCGGACCGTCGTCGTCGACCACCCGATCGTGCAGGCCCGGCTGACCGCGATGCGCAACCGGAACTCGAGCAACGCCGAGTTCCGGCTCGCGCTGCGGGAACTGGCGACCCTGCTGGTGTACGAGGCCACCCGCGAACTGGCCACCAAGCCGTGCCCGATCGAGACGCCGGTGGCGCCGACGCAGGGCTCGGCGATCGCCAACCCGCCGCTGCTCGTTCCGGTGCTGCGCGCGGGGCTCGGCATGGCCGAGGCCGCGTTCAACCTGCTTCCCGAGTCGCAGATGGGCTTCGTCGGACTGGCCCGCGACGAGGACACCCACCAGCCGCACCCCTACATGGCCTCGCTGCCGCAGAGCCTCAGCGGTCGCCCCGTCATCGTCCTCGACCCCATGGTCGCGACCGGCGGATCGCTGCTCCACTCGCTTCGGCTGCTCGCCGACCGCGGCGCCGACGACCTCACGGTGATCTGCGCGCTTGCCGCGCCGGAAGGAGTGCAGCGCATCGAGTCCAGCGGGCTGCCGGTGCGGATCTACACCGCGAGCATCGACACCGGTCTGAACGACAACGCCTACATCGTGCCGGGGCTCGGTGACGCCGGCGACCGGCAGTTCGGGCCGCGGTGAGCTCTGCCCGCGCGGAGGTGGAGAGCACACAGCAACCGGGTGGAAGATGGCCTCCATGAGGACGTCCGCCTGGCGCGACCGGCGGGTCCTGGCCTGGCTCGCTCCGTTGGCGGTCGCGGGAGCGGTCGCCGGCGGGACCGTCGTAGCCACCGCCGGACCCTCGACCGCCGCAGCCGGTCCGCCCCAGATATCGGCGCACGATCTGGTGGCGCGGGTGGTGGCAGGTGCCGCGCATCCGGTGGCGCTGTCCGGCACCCTGCACGAGTCGGCGGCGCTGGGCCTGCCGAGCCTGCCGGGGGACGCATCAGCCGCCTCGCTGTCATGGCAGCAGCTGCTCACGGGCAGCCACGACGCCCGCGTCTGGGTCGACGGCGCGGAGCGTCAGCGCATCGGGGTGCTGGGGCAGCTCTCCGAGGCCGAGGTCGTATACAACGGAACGGACCTCTGGACCTACGCCTCGGCGACGAACACGGCCTCGCACACGGTCCTGAGCGCCGGCCGTCCGTCGGGTGACACCGGCGGAAGCAACCCGGCTGAGCAGGTCACCCCCCAGGGGGTCGCGGCTCAGGCCCTGAAGGCCGTCAGGCCGTCGACTGCGGTGTCGGTGGAGGCTGCCCGGCCGGTCGCCGGCCGCCCGGTGTACGCGCTGGTGCTGCGGCCGAAGGACGCCCGCACGACCGTCGATCGCGTCGTCGTCTCGGTCGACTCGACGACGTACACCCCGCTGCTGGTGCAGGTCTTCGGTGCTGCGAGCGGGCCGGCGTTCTCGGTCGGGTTCAGCAAGGTGGACTTCGCCCGACCACCGGCGTCGGTCTTCACCTTCGCCGTTCCCGCCGGCGCACGCGTCACCAAGACGCCCCTGCAGGCTCCGGTCGGCGGGCCACGGGAAGCCGCCGGCTCGTCCTCGACCCGGGTTCTCGGCAGCGGCTGGACCGCCGTACTCGAGCTGCGGGGGATGGCAGCCAACCTGCCGGCCGAGGTGGCGCAACTCAGCACGCCGATCGCCGGCAGCGCCGACCGGCTCGTCCCGACCGCGCTCGTCAACGCGGTCCTGCGACCGGACGGCACCGTCTTCGTGGGCGCGGTCCGCCCGGCGGCGCTCGAGCGCATCGCAGCCACCACCCGCTGAGCGACGGCACGCGACGCCGGATGGCAGCTCCTCCCCAGGCGTCGGCAGGGCCCGCTGCGGTCCCGAACGGCGCCGCTCCCGCACCGGCGGTGCGCACCCACGGGCTCACCCGGCACTTCGGCTCCCAGGTGGCCGTCGACGGCATCGACCTGGAGGTGCCGCGCGGCGCCGTGTACGGGTTCCTCGGGCCGAACGGCTCGGGCAAGACGACGACGATCCGGATGCTCCTCGGCCTGGTGCGGCCGACCGCCGGAGACGTCGAGGTGCTCGGCGAAGCGATGCCCGGCCGCGCCGGGGACGTATTGCCGCGCGTCGGCGCCCTCATCGAGGGGCCGGCGTTCCATCCCTACTTGAGCGGGCGAGCCAACCTGCGCCGCCTCGACGCCGCCGACGCCACGTCCGATCCGCGCACCAGCCGCGCGCGGATCGAGCAGGCGCTTGCGCGGGTCGGGCTGACCGCAGCCGCGGGCAAGCGGTACCGCAACTACTCCCTGGGCATGAAACAGCGGCTGGGCCTCGCCGGCGCGCTGCTGCGTCCGCGCGACCTCCTGGTCCTCGACGAGCCGACCAACGGCCTCGACCCGCAGGGCACCCGCGAGGTGCGCCGGCTGGTCCGCGACCTCGCTGCCGACGGACTGACCGTATTGGTGTCGAGCCATCTGTTGAGCGAGATCGAACAGGTGGCCACACACGTCGGCATGATGTCCGCCGGCCGGCTGCTGCGGCAGGGTCCGCTCGGCGAGGTGCTGTCCGCCGGGACCACGAGCGTGCGGGTGGAGACACCCGACGTCGACCGGGCCCGCACCTGTCTCGCCGGAGCCGGTTTCACCGCGCGGGTCACCGGGCCGGACACGCTGACCGCGGCGATGCCGGACCGTCCGGTCGAGGACGTGGCGGCGCTTCTGGTCGGCGTCGGCGTCCGGTTGCGCGGCCTGGCCGTCGAGCGCCCCGACCTGGAGGACCTCTTCGTCGCCGTGACGGGGGAGGGGTTCGATGTCCAGCAGTAAGGTCGCCGCGCGACAGCGCGGGTTGCGGCTGGGGTCGTTCGCCCGCTTGTACCGCAGCGAGATGCGCCTTCTGCTCGCGCGGCGGCGCAACGCGGCGCTGCTCGCGGCGCTCGTCCTGATCCCGCTGTTCATCGGCGTCGCGGTGAAGGTGAGCAACCCCGAGCACGGCGACGGGCCGCCGTTCCTCGACCGGATCACCGGCAACGGGCTGTTCCTGGTGTTCACCGCGCTCACCGTGTCGTTGCCGTTCTTCTTCCCGCTCGTCCTGGGCGTCGTCGCCGGCGACGCAGTGGCGGGCGAGGCGTCCATCGGCACCCTGCGCTACCTGCTCACCGTGCCGGTCTCCCGCACGCGGCTGCTGATGGTGAAGACGTGCGCGGTGGCGACGTTCACGGTGCTCTCCGCCGTGCTCATGAGCGCCATGGCGCTGGTAGCCGGGGCGGGGCTGTTCGGCGTGCACGCGCTCGTCCTGCTCTCCGGTGACACGGTCGGCATCGGCGCCGCGTTGCTGCGCACCGCGGGCGTCATCGCCTACGTCAGCATCGCGTTGTTCGGGTTCGCGGCCGGCGGCCTGCTCATCTCGACGCTCACCGAGAACCCGCTCGCGGCCATGGCCAGCGCGGTCAGCCTGGCAATCCTGTCCGCGATCCTCGACGCCGTCCCGCAACTCTCAGCGATCCACCCCGCGCTGCTGACCGATCACTGGCTGGGCTTCGGCGAGCTGCTGCGCACCAGCGTGGACACCTCCGCGCTGGTGCGCTGGAGCCTGCTGCACCTGGCGTACGCCGCCGTCTTCTTGAGCCTTGCCTGGACCAGGATGATCACCAAGGACGTCACCAGCTGAGGACGCGTCAGGGCTTGGGTGGCCGCGCCTGCAGCTGCACCTGCTTCTCCGCGTCGCGGAATCCGGCCGATCGGTACAGGTCTATCGCGTGATAGTTCGGGACGGCGACGATCACGACGGTGTGCGCGCCGAGTTCCCTGGCGGCGTGCCCGGACGCATGCCAGAGCAGCGCGCGCGCCAGGCCCCGGCGCCGGAACGCCGGGTCGGTCTCGACGTTCTGGTACCGGGCGATGCCGCCGCCGCCGGAGAAGATCCCGAGCGTCGCGACGATGCGGCCGTCGACGACCGCGCCGAACCACGACCCGACGCCGGACTCCGACAGCCACCGCGCCTCGGCGGTCTTGCGGGAGAGGAAGTCGGCGTAGCCGGGGTCCGGCGGTCCGTCCTCACACGACAGCCGGACGTCGAGAACCTGACGCCAGTCCTGGTCGGTCTGCACCGGCCGCACCTCGGCGGTGGCCTGCGACCGGGGGAGGGGGGCCGCCGCGGTCAGCACGGTGTTGATATCTCGCTCGACCCGCAGCGCGGCGACCTCGCCGAGATCCCCGACCTCGCCGCTGGGCTCGTCGATCGCGTAGGCCCGGTGCCGCGCGCCCGGGTGGTACTGGGTGAAGAGCGCCTCCCAGCGGGCGGCGTCCCCGGCGCGCAGCGGATGAGGAAACGCGACGAAGTTGCCCCAGTAGAAGGTGGGGTTGTCCGGCGTCCGGACGACGAGGTGGTCGCCGTGGTCGGTGATCTGCGAGCCGGCGAGCTGCCGGAGCATCAGATCGGTGCGCAGACCGAGCGAACGGACGTCCACGCCGCCGACCTTAGAAGTGCGATCAGGGCCGCGCTGATGGCGGCGTCTCGATCCCGTTGCGACGCGGCGTGTCGTGACCTTGGTCCTGCCCGCTCGACGCCATGGTCGGCGCACTATGGACGTCCGCGGACGAGGGCGATCCGAGCGGACCACGAGTCGGGAACAAGAACATGCGTACAGCGGCACGCCCGGCGGGCGCGGTCCTTGCCGCCGTCCTGACCCTGTCGGCCCTCGCCGGCTGCCGCTCCGGCGGTGACGAGAACTCCGCCGCATCCGCGCGCCCGTCGACGTCCGCGTCGGCCGCCGCGTCCGGCGAGCCGGCGAGCTCCACCTCGGTGACGTCCGCGCCGCGGCACGAGGTGACCCGGGTGGTGCACTTCCAGGCGTTCACCCGCGCCGGGGCGCCGACGACCGCGGTCGGCGCCGCCGGCAGCGGACAGTGCTTCACGACCTCCATCACCGTGCCGATCGCGCACGTCTACCGGTGCTTCGGCAACAGAGAGATCTTCGACCCCTGCTTCGCCACCCGGGCGCTGGCCCGTCCGACCAGCGTTGACTGCTACGCCGATCCCTGGTCCGCCGCGCGGAAGCTCACCCTGACCGCACCGCTGCCCAAGGCAACCCCGCTGCAGCACCGCCGGCCGTGGGCGCTGCAGTTCGCGAACGGCGTGCGCTGCCTGAGCGTCACCGGCACCGTGCCGATCGACCGGGGAGTGCCGCTCACCTATCAGTGCCGCGACGGCCGCGCCGCCGGGATCGCGTCCGAGCACGCCGGTGTCGTGGTCGCCTGGTACGGACGGCCGCCGCAGGGAGCCCTGCGCCGGATCGCGGTCACGACGCTGTGGACGGCGTGACGCGCAGCAACGCCTCGACCTCGCGCCGCAGCTGCGCCAGCGACTCGGCCGCCTGCGCGCCCGGCCCGGCAGAAACGACCTCCAGGTAGGCCTTGAGCTTGGGCTCGGTTCCCGACCCGCGCAGCACGACCCGACCGGTCGCCGTGGACAACCGCAGGACGTCGGCGTCCGGCCGCAGGTCTGCCACTTTCACGTCCTCGCCGGCCAACGAGGACGGTGGGCGATCCCGCAGCCGGCGCATCAGTCCGGCGACCTCGCGAGCGTCCCGCACCCGCACCGAGACCTGATCGGTCAGGAACCGCCCGTATTCCGAGGCCAGGTCGTCGAGGCGCTGCAACAAGGACGAGCCGGACGCCAGCAGCTCCGCCGCTCGGGCCGCGACCAGCAGCCCGGCGCTGATCCCGTCCTTGTCGCGCACCAGCGACGGGGCGACCGCGTACCCGAGCGCCTCCTCATACCCGTAGGCGAGGTCGGGCGCCGCACGGGCGATCCACTTGAACCCGGTGAGCGTCTCGGCGTAGCGCAGGCCGTGCCGCTCGGCCATCGCCCGCAGCATGGTCGAGGAGACGATCGTCGTCGCGTAGGTGCCGCGCACCCCGCGGGCGATCAGCGCGTCGGCGAGCAGCACACCCACCTCGTCCCCGCGGAGCATCCGCCACCCGCCGTCGCCGGTCGGCGCCGCGACCGCGCACCGGTCGGCGTCCGGGTCGTTGGCCACGACCAGGTCGGCGCCCCGCGCTCGCGCCAACTCGATCGCCAGGTCGATCGCGCCCGGTTCCTCCGGGTTCGGGAACGCGACGGTGGGGAAGTCCGGGTCGGGCAGCTCCTGCTGCGGCACCGATTCGACGCGGCGGAAACCCGCGGCGCTGAACACCCGCCGGACGACCTCCGTCCCGACGCCGTGCAGCGCGGTGTGCACCAGGTGCAGGTCGGGGTGCGGCGCCGGGGCCAACGCCGCCACCGCGGCGACGTAGTCGTCGACGATCGACTCGTCGAGCACTCGCACCCGCGAGTCGTCCAGTCGGATGCCGCGAACCGACGGCACCGCGCGGATCGCCGCCTCGATGTCGGTGTCGGCCGGCGGGATGATCTGCGCGCCGTCCTCGTCGTAGACCTTGTAGCCGTTGTCCTGCGGCGGGTTGTGCGACGCGGTGACCATGACCCCGGCGGCGGCGTGCAGCCGCCCGACCGCGAAGGCCAGCAGCGGCGTCGGCAGCAGCCGGGGCATGAGCGCGGCGTCGAACCCGGCGGCGGCCAGGACGGCCGCCGAGTCGCGCGCGAAATCCGCCGAGCGGTGCCGCGCGTCGTAGCCGATGACGACCGTGCCGGCGCGTCCTCGGTCATGCAGCCACGCGGCCAGCCCGGCGGCCGCGCGGCGGACGACGGCGCTGTTCATGCCGTTCGGACCGGCGCGGAGCGGGCCGCGCAGGCCGGCCGTGCCGAACGTCAGGGTTCCGGCGAACCGGTCGGCCAGCTCGGCCGTGTCGCCGCGGTCGAGGAGCCGGCGCAGCTCGGCTTGGTCCTCGGCGTCGACGTCGTCGGCGATCCACGCCCGCACCTGCTGCTCGAGCGTCATGAGCGGGCGCCGACCGAGCCGTTGAGCAGCGTGGTCATACGGTCGGGATCACCTGGGCCAGCAGGGCGCCCATCCGCGTCGCCGAGGCCCGCCCGGCAGCGAGAACCTCATCATGGTTCAGCGGCTCGCCCAGTCCTGCGGCGAGGTTGGTCACCAGCGAGATGCCCAACACCTCGCATCCCGCGGCGCGCGCGGCGATCGTCTCCAGGACGGTGGACATCCCGACCAGGTCGGCGCCGAGGATGCCCGCCATCCGCACCTCGGCGGGCGTCTCGTACTGCGGGCCGGGGAACATCGCATAGACGCCCTCGGAGATCCCCGGATCGATCTCGCGCACCAGCGCCCGCAGCCGGGCGGAGTAGGCCTCGCTGAGGTCGACGAAACGGGGTCCGACCAGCGGGCTGCGCCCGGTCAGGTTCAGATGGTCGCCGAGCAGGACGGTCTGCCCGACGGCGAGCCCCGGCCGCAACCCGCCGCAGGCGTTGGTGAGGACGACGACCCGGCAGCCGGCTGCCGCGGCGACCCGCACCGGATGGACGACCGGCTCGACGCCACGGCCCTCGTAGAGGTGGGTCCGGCCGAGGAAGGCGAGCACCTGCCTGGCGCCGACGCTGACCGAGCGGACCCGGCCGGCGTGCCCCTCGACCGACGGCGGGAGGAAGCCCGGCAGGTCGGTGACCGCCAGTTCGGCATCGGCGCTCCCGAGGGCGTCGGCGGCGGGAACCCAACCCGAGCCGAGAACCACCGCGACGTCGTGAGCCTGCTTTCCGGTGCGTTCGGCGAGCACGGCCGCGGCCTCGGCAGCGGCGTCTGCCGCGACGCTGGTCACGTCGGCGAAGCGTAGCGGGGCTCAGTGCAGGTCGGCCTCCCGCTGGCAGGCCATGCATCGGGCGGCCTGCGGCAGGACCTCCAGGCGTGCGACCGGCAACCGCGCGGCGCAGGCGACGCAACGGCCGTAACCGCCGGCGCGCATGCGCGCGAGCGCGTCCTCGACATCGCCGAGCGCGGCCCGCGCCGCGACGGTCAACGCGTCGGCGATCTCCTCGTGCCGCTCGCCGTACTGCGAACCGACACGGGCCAGCTGACGCAGCTGACGCTCGCGGAACGCCTTCTGCTCGACCAGCTGCGCATGCAGTTCACCGAGCTGGTCCGCGGCCAGGTCGCTGACCACCGAGGTCGAGACGCTCATGAGCACTCCTGTCATCGGGGCGTGGTCCCACCCTCGCCCGCGCACCCGCGAATCGGCGCAGAGCAACCTGTGAGCTGGCTGTCTTGCTCAGCCGACGGAGAGATCGCGCACCCACGCGCCCCGAACGCGGCCGAGTCGACCTAGCATCCGAGGCATGCCTGCCGCGCGACCGGAGCCGCCGGGGCTCGCGGCGCAGTTCCCGCCCGCCGACCCGGCCGAGTGGCGGCGGCTCGCGGCCGCGGTGTTGCGCAAGTCCGGGGCCGCGGAGGACGTCGACCCGGTTGCGGAGCTGTCGACCACCACGTACGACGGCCTGCGGATCCGGCCGCTGTACACGGTCGAGGACGCCGTGCACGTTCCCGCGCCCGGGCGGGCGCCCTACGTGCGGGGCGCCACCGCGGACGCTGCGACGACGACCGGCTGGGACGTGCGCAGCCGGCTCGCGGACCCGGAGCCCGGGCGCGCCGCGGCCGCCGCGCGCACCGACCTGGAAACCGGCGCGACCTCACTGTGGCTCGTCGTCGGCGACGGGGGCCTGGCGATCGCCGACCTGGCGGATGCGCTGGCGGGTGTCCCGCTGCACCTGGCGCCGGTGGTGCTCGACGCCGGCGGCGCATCGCCGGCCGCGGCCGATGCGCTGCTGCGGATCGTCGCGGCGCGCGGCGTCGCGGTCGAGGACGTGGCCGGAAATCTCGGCGGCGACCCGATCGGCGCCCGCGCGCGCACGGGTTGCGCCGCCGACCTGACGGTCGTCGGCGCGCTGGCCGAGCGCGCGCGTGCCTTCCCGCGGTTGTTGCCGGTCACCGTCGACGGCCTCGTCTACGCCGACGCGGGCGCCGCGGACGCCGACGAGGTCGGGATCGCGACGGCGGTGGGCGTGGCCTATCTGCGGGCCCTCACCGACGCCGGCGCCGACGTCGAGGCCGCCCTGGGGAGCCTCGAGTTCAGGTTCGCCGTCACCGCCGACCAATTCCTGTCGATGGCGAAGCTGCGCGCCGCGCGTCGGGTGTGGGACCGGGTCGCCGAACTGTCCGGCGCGGGGCCGGAGCGCCGCGGGCAGCGGCAGCACGCGGTGACGTCGCGCGCGATGATGACCCGCCGCGACCCGTGGACCAACCTGCTGCGGACCACCATCTCGTGCTTCGCCGCGGCGGTCGGCGGCGCCGCGGCGATCACCGTGCTGCCGTTCGACTCGGCGATCGGGATCCCCGACGACCTCGGCCGCCGGCTCGCCCGGAACTCGTCCGCGATCCTGCACGACGAGTCCAGCCTCGCCCGCGTCGTCGATCCCGCCGGCGGGTCCTGGTACGTCGAGCAGCTCACGGACGATCTCGCCGAGCGCGCCTGGGACGCCTTCACCGCGATCGAGCGGGCCGGCGGGGCGCTCGCCGCGCTCGAGTCCGGTTTCCTCGCCGAGCGCATCGACCGGGTCCGGGCCCGGCGCGCGGACGATCTGGCGCACCGGCGCGCGGTGATCACCGGGGCGAGCGAGTTCGCGCTGGCCGGCGAGGCTCCCGTGCGTCGTCCCGCCGCTCCGGCGCCCGCGCCCGGGCTGCTCGCCCCGCACCGTTACGCCGAACCGTACGAGCTGCTGCGCGACCGGGCCGACGCGGCCACCGCCGCCCAGGGCAGCCGACCCCGGGTCCTTCTGGTTGCACTCGGCAGGCGCGCCGCCCACTCGGCCGAGGTCGCGTTCGCCAGCGGACTGTTCCAGGCGGGCGGGCTCGAGCCGATCGTCGTTGCGGGACTGCCGGAGCAGGTGGGAGGCGTGGGGGTGGCCTGCCTCTGCGGGGCCGAGGACGATCACGCGAACGGCGCCGCGGCGGCGCGGGCGCTCAAGTCAGCCGGCGCTGAATGGGTCTGGCTCGCCGGCGAGCAGCACTACGAGGATGTCGACGGGAATGTCTTCCCCGGCTGTGACGCCCTCGCCGTCCTGAACCAGACCTTCAATCTGCTCCGGGTGCCGTGATGAGCAGGATCCCTGACTTTCGTGAGGCTGCCCTCGGGCCCGTGAGTGAGGACGCGCGCTCGCTTGCCACCGGGGCGACGAGCTGGGAGACCCCGGAAGGCATTCACGTCGAACCCGTCTACACGCAGGCGGACCTAGAACCGGTCGACTTCCTGCAGACCTTGCCGGGCATCGTGCCGTTCCTGCGCGGCCCGTACCCGACGATGTACACGACCTCCCCGTGGACGGTCCGGCAGTACGCCGGGTTCTCGACTGCCGCAGAATCCAACGCCTTCTACCGGCGCAACCTCGCGATGGGACAACGGGGATTGTCCATCGCCTTCGACCTGCCCACCCACCGCGGCTACGACAGCGACAACCCGCGGGTCATGGGCGACGTCGGCATGGCCGGTGTCGCCGTCGACTCCATTTATGACATGCGCGAGCTCTTCGACGGGATCCCTCTCGACCGCACGAGTGTGTCGATGACCATGAACGGCGCCGTCCTGCCCGTCCTCGCGCTGTACATCGTCGCGGCCGAGGAGCAGGGCGTCACCCCGCAACAGCTCGCCGGGACCATCCAGAACGACATTCTCAAAGAATTCATGGTCCGCAACACGTACATCTATCCGCCGAAGCCGTCGATGCGGATCGTCAGCGACATTTTCGAGTACACCTCGGCGCGGATGCCGCGCTTCAACTCCATATCGATCTCCGGATATCACATCCAGGAGGCGGGGGCCACCGCCGACCTCGAACTCGCATACACGCTGGCCGACGGCGTCGAGTACGTCCGCGCCGGCCTGGACGCCGGCCTCGACATCGATGCGTTCGCGCCTCGCCTGTCGTTCTTCTGGGCCATCGGCATGAACTTCTTCATGGAGGTCGCCAAGCTGCGAGCCGCACGGCTGCTCTGGGCGAGGCTCATGACGCCGTTCGCCCCGGCCAATCCGCGCTCGCTCGCGCTTCGTGCGCACTGTCAGACTTCCGGATGGTCGCTGACCGCGCAGGATCCCTTCAACAACGTCGTGCGTACCTGCATCGAGGCCATGGCCGCCACCCAGGGGCACACCCAGTCGCTGCACACGAACGCGCTCGACGAGGCGCTGGCCCTGCCGACCGACTTCTCCGCGCGGATCGCCCGCAACACCCAGCTCGTGCTGCAACTCGAGTCCGGCACCACCCGGGTCATCGACCCGTGGGGCGGTTCCTACTACGTCGAACGGCTCACGCACGACCTGGCAGCGCGGGCCTGGGGACATCTCCGCGAGGTCGAGGACGCCGGCGGCATGGCCCAGGCCATCGACGCAGGCCTGCCGAAGTTGCGCATCGAGGAGGCCGCCGCCCGCACCCAGGCCCGCATCGACTCGGGGCGGCAGCCGGTGATCGGCGTCAACAAATACCGCGTCGACAGCGCCGAGCAGCTCGACGTCCTCAGGATCGACAACTCGGCGGTCCGGGCGGAGCAGGTCGCCAAACTGCGCCGACTGCGGGAGGAGCGTGACGACCAGGCGACGCGGGCCACGCTGGAGGCGCTGACGAAGGCCGCCGCGGCGTCGCAGGACGGCAGCCGGCCGCCGGGACCCGAGCAGAACCTGCTGAAACTCGCGGTCGACGCAGCGCGCGCGAAGGCGACCGTCGGCGAGATCTCCGACGCGCTCGAGGCCGCGTACGGGCGACACGCTGCATCGGTCCGTACGATCTCCGGCGTCTACCGGGAGGAGGCCGGCGGCGTGGAACTGATCGACCACGTGCGCGCCGCCACCGCCGGCTTCGCCGACCGGCACGGGCGCCGCCCCCGCATCCTCGTCGCCAAGGTCGGTCAGGACGGGCACGACCGGGGCCAGAAGGTCGTCGCCACCGCGTTCGCCGACCTCGGCTTCGACGTCGACGTCGGGCCGCTGTTCCAGACTCCTGCCGAAGTAGCCCGGCAGGCCGTGGAGGCCGACGTGCACGTGGTTGGCGTCAACTCCCTCGCCGCCGGGCATTTGACGCTGGTGCCGCAGCTGCGCGACGAGCTCGCTCGCCAGGGACGGCCAGACATCCTGATAGTCGTCGGAGGCGTCATCCCGCCACAGGATTTCGAGCCGCTGCACGCCGCCGGAGCGGTCGCGATCTTTCCGCCGGGAACGGTGATCGCCGAGTCGGCGCTGCAACTGCTGCAGGCGCTCGACCGGCACCTGTCGGTCTGATGGAGCTGGTCGACGGCGTGCTCTCGGGCAACCGCGCCGCCCTCGCCCGTGCGATCACGCTCGTCGAGTCCAGGCGCGCCGACCACCGCGAGCGCGCCCAGCAATTGCTGGTGGAGCTGTTGCCGCGCACCGGAAAGTCGATGCGGGTGGGGGTCACCGGGGTCCCCGGCGTGGGCAAGTCGACGTTCATCGACCGGGTCGGCAGCGAACTCACCGGGCAGGGCTCCCGCGTCGCCGTGCTGGCGGTCGACCCGTCGTCGAGCCGCAGCGGCGGCAGCATCCTCGGGGACAAGACCCGGATGGTCCGGCTGGCCGCGAGCGAGAACGCGTTCGTGCGGCCGTCGCCGAGCGCCGGCACGCTCGGCGGCGTGGCCAAGGCCACCCGGGAAACGATGCTGCTCATGGAGGCGGCCGGCTTCGACGTCGTCCTCGTGGAAACGGTCGGCGTAGGGCAGTCCGAGTACGTCGTCGCCGAGATGGTCGACACCTTCCTGTACCTGACCTTGGCGCGGACCGGCGACTCGCTGCAGGGGATCAAGCGCGGGATCCTGGAGCTTGCCGACGTGATCGGGGTGAACAAGGCCGACGGCGACTCGGTCGACGAAGCGCGCCGGGCGGCACAGGACCTCTCCGCTGCCCTCCGGCTGCTGCGCGGGGCCGCCGGCGGGTGGCAGGCGCCGGTCGTGCCGTGCAGCGCGGTCACGGAGGGCGGGCTCGGGCGGGTCTGGCACCACGTCGAGCGGCACCGGGACTGGTTGCGGCACGAGAGGCGGCTCGAGGACAAGCGCCGGCAGCAGCTGGTGCAGTGGACGCGCGCGCTGGTGCGCGAGCGGCTGCTGGCCCGGCTCGACGACCCGAAGGTCAGGTCCGTCGCCGCGGATGCCGAGCGGCACGTGCTCGACGAGACGATGACGCCTGCCCAGGCCGCCGACCGCATTCTCGAGGCGCTCGAGCGGCCCTCGTAGGTTGACCGGGTGAGCGAGGACGCCGACATTGCCGAGGCAGTGCCGGACGAACCCGAGATCGCGGTGGCGCCGGAGCGCGCACGCTCGCTGCGGAGCTTGCTCGTGCGGCACGCCGTCGACACCCGGCCGCTCTCGATCCGGCCGTACCGCCGGCTGCTGATCGGGCAGGGCACCTCCTTCATCGGCTCCATGCTCACGCAGGTCGCCGTGCCGGTGCAGGTGTACGCCCTGAGTCGCTCGTCGCTCTACGTCGGCCTCGTCGGGATGGCAGGGCTGGTCCCGATCGTGCTGTTCGGGCTGTACGGCGGAGCGATCGCCGACGCGGTCGACCGGCGCGTGCTCTATCTGCTCGCCTCGATAGGCACCTGGGGCGTCACTCTGGCGCTGCTCGCCCAGACGCTGCTGTCCGTGGACAGCGTGCCGCTGATCCTCGTGCTGGTCGCGGTGCAGTCCGCGGCCTTCGCGATCGCGTCGTCGGCGCGCGGCGCGATCATCCCGCGGATCGTGCCGATCGAGCTGGTCCCGGCCGCGAACACCCTCAACTTCACCGTCGGCAACGTCGGGCAGGTGGTCGGCCCGCTGATCGCCGGCGTGCTCGTCGGCCAGTCGCACGGTTTCGCCTACGCGTACGGGATAGACGCCGTGCTGTTCACCGCGGCGCTGTACTCGGCGCTTCGGCTGCCGGCGATCCCGCCCGACCACGCGGTCGCCAACCCGGGGCTGCGCGCGGTCGGCGAGGGCTTGCGCTTCATCGCCACCCGCCCCGTCCTCGTCATGTCGTTCCTGGTGGACATCTGCGCGATGGTGCTCGCCATGCCGCGCGCGCTGTTCCCGCAGGTCGCCGCCGAGCGATTCCACGGCGCGGTGGGTCCGCTGTACTCCTCGATAGCGATCGGCTCCGTGGTCGCCGGACTGTCGAGCGGCTGGATCGGCCGGGTGCGTCGGCAGGGACGGGCGTTGACGTTCGCGATCGTCGGGTGGGGCGCGGCCGTCGCGTTGTCCGGGGTAGCCCGGCAGCTGTGGCTGGTGGTCGTCCTGCTCGCCGTCGCGGGAGGCGCCGACCTGATCAGCGCGGTGTATCGGCAGACGATCTTGCAGACCTACGCGCCGGACGAGATGCGCGGACGGATGCAGGGCGTCTTCATCGCGGTCGTCGCCGGCGGGCCGCGGCTCGGCGACCTGCGTGCCGGCGCCACGGCCGCGGTGACCGGGACGATGGTCTCCTGGACCGCCGGAGGAATCGCCTGCATGGGCGCGGTCCTGATGGCCGGCCTGTTGGTCCGGCCGTTCTGGAACTACCGGTCGCAGTAACGTCCGAAGCATGGCTTTGACGGGCAAGCAGTTCACCATCACCGCGGGCTCACACGAGGCGACGATCGTCGAGGTCGGCGCGGGACTGCGTCGCTACACGGCCGAGGGGGCCGAAGTGACGTTCGCGTACGGCGAGGACGAACTGCCGCCGTGGGCGTGCGGATCGGTGCTCGTGCCGTGGCCGAACCGGCTGCGCGACGGGCGCTACCGATTCCACGACCACGACTACCAGGTTCCGATCACCGAGCCCGCCACGAACAGCGCCAACCACGGTCTGGCGAGGTGGGTCCGGTGGCGGCTCGTCGGACGCGAGGAGGCGTCGGTGACGCTGGCCTGCGAGGTCGTGCCGCAGTCCGGATGGCCGTTCGAGCTGGACGTCTTCGTCACCTATTCGGTCGACGCGGACCTGGGGCTGAGCGTCACCGCCGGCGCGCGGAACCGCGGACAAGGCGCTGTGCCGTTCGGCATGGGCTTCCACCCGTACCTGTCGCCGCGCGGCGCGCGGCTCGACGATCTGCTGTTGACCGTTCCGGCAGCGCAGCACCTGCTGGTCGACGACCAGCAGGTTCCGGTGGGCGCCGAACCGGTCGACGGCACACCGTACGACTTCCGCACCGGGCGGAAATTGGGTGAGCAGCGACTCGACGACGGGTTCGCCGCGGTGGACAGTCCCGGCGTCGTCGAGGTGCGCGGGCCGAACGGCGGCGCTCGGCTGCATTACGACGAGTCATTCCGCTTCCTGCAGGTCTTCACGAAGGACGACTTGACCGGAGGACGTCCCGGGGTGGCCGTGGAGCCGATGACCTGCCCGGCGAACGCGCTGAACTCGGGCGAGGGCGTGATCGTGCTGGAGCCGGGGGAGTCGTGGTCCGGGCTCTGGGGGATCCGGCCGGTGTGACGGCGTGCTGCGCCACCTGTATCGATGCTGCAGGCGCCTTGTCCGGGTGCGAGTCGGCACCGCCGGACATCGCGATCAGAGCCGCACTGCCTCATAGTCGGCCAGCGCCCTGCGGCGCTCGGTCGCGTGGTCGACCATCCGCTCCGGATATCCCTCCGGCACGCCGTCAGGTAGGTCCCACGGCGTATGCACCATGGGTCCCTCGACTCCGCGCAGCTCCGGCACGAACCGGCGCACGTAGTCCCCGTTCGGGTCGAACTTCGTCCCCTGCGTCACCGGGTTGAAGATCCGGAAGAACGGGGCCGGATCGGTGCCGCTGCCGGCGACCCACTGCCAACCGTGATTGTTGCTGGCCAGGTCGCCGTCGACGAGGTGCTGCATGAAATGTCGAGCGCCGGCCCGCCAGTCGATGTGCAGGTCCTTCACCAGGAACGACGCGACGATCATCCGGACGCGATTGTGCACCCAGGCCTGTCGTCGGAGCTGGCGCATACCCGCGTCGACGATCGGATAACCGGTCCGTCCTTCTTTCCATTTCTCGAAGCTCTCGGAGGCCGACGGCGAGTAGGTCATGCGCTCGAGTTCGGGACGAAAATACTCCCGGGCGCTGCCCGGAAAATGGAACAGCACGGATGCATAGAACTCGCGCCACGCCAATTCCCGGCGAAACGCGTCGTCGGCCGGGCCGAGGCTCGCGAGCAACGTGCGCGGATGGATATTCCCGTACTTGAGATACACCGACATCCGTGAGGTGCCGTCCTGGTCAGGGCGGTTGCGGCGATCGGCGTAACCGGCGAGCCGATCGTCCCGATACTCCCGCCACCGGGCCAGCGCGGCCGCCTCTCCCGCCGCCGGGAGCTCGAGCTCGGGGGGCAGGGCAGGATCGTTCGGGACGCCGGTGTCGGGGACATCGGTCACCCATTCGGTCTGAGCCGCGATCGAACCCGCCGCGGCAGGCCAGCCGTGTTCGCACCAGGCCCGGTAGAACGGCGAGAACACTGAGAACGGCGTGCCGTCGCGCTTGACGATCCGACCTGGGCGAACGGCGTACGGCGATCCGGTACGCACCAGCGGGACGGCACCGAGTGCGTCGTCGACCGCGTCGTCGCGGCGGCGGCCGTACGGACCGAAGTCCGCGCTGACGTGCACCGACGAGGCGCTCGTTTCGCGCGCCAGCCGAGGCACGACGCTGACCGGGTCGCCCCGGCGCACGACGAGGCGACCGCCGACCTGCCGAAGGTCGGTGTCGAGAGCGCGCAGCGACCGGTAGAGGTACGCCAGGCGCGGGGCACCGGACGGCTTGCGCAGGAGGTCGTCGAGGACGAACAGGGCCAGTACCGGACCGTCCGCGGCCGCGGCGTGCAACGACGGAAGATCGCCCAGGCGCAGGTCACGGCGGAACCACAGGATCGAGGTCACCGCGGGAGTCTGCCCCGTCGTGAGCGCTGTGGCACCGTCGGGAAGGCTTGTCCGCATGAGTGACACGGGAAGCTTCGGAGATTCCGTATATGAGCACGGGGAGGCGGTCGAGGACGCGGAGAACCTCGATCCTGTCGAGAACCTGACAGGCGACGACCCGGACGAGATCATGCAGACGAGCTACGTCCCGCCGCACCGCGAGCCGTACAACCTGCGGCACGCGCCCACCCCGGCGGAGGAGGCCGCGGGTCCGTCCCTCGACGAGCGGCTCTCGGAGGAGGTCCCGGACGTCTCCGACCAGGGTGAGGACTTCACCGACCCCGATCCCCGCGCAGGACGGTTGGTGTCCCCGGACGGCGGTGCGGAGATCGACACGGAGAAGGACGAGATCGCCGAGGACGTCGGACCGGCCGGATACGCGTCGTCCGCGGAAGAGGCCGCCGTCCACATCATCGGCGAGGACCGGGTGGGCGACGGGCTGGTCGGAGACCAGTAGAGGTGGATCTCACCAAGTTCGGGCACTCCTGCGTGCGGCTCACCGAGGACGGACGCACGCTCGTTGTCGATCCCGGGATCTTCAGCGACGCGGCGGCGGCGCTCGAGAACGCGGACGCCGTCCTCATCACCCACGAACACGCCGACCACCTGGACGCCGAGGCCGTCCGCGCGGCCGCAGCGCACAGCTCAGACCTGCGGATCTTCGCCCCCGCAGCGGTAGCGCAAACGCTCAGCGACCTCGGCGACCAGGTGCGCGCGGTGGATCCTGGGCAGACGTTCGGAGCCGGTGGTTTCGCGGTGCGCACGTTCGGGGGACAGCACGCCCTCATCCATCCGGCAATCCCGATCGTCGCCAATCTCGGCTACCTCATCGACGAAGCGGTGTACCACCCGGGCGACTCGTTCACCGTCCCGCCCGTGCCGGTCCGGACGCTGCTGCTGCCGACCGCCGCGCCGTGGTCGAAGGCCGCGGAGGTCATCGACTTCGCGGTCGCCGTGCGCGCTCCCCAGGTCCTGCAGATCCACGACGCCCTGATCACCGACGCCTACGCGTCCATCGTGGAAGGTCATCTCGACCGCATCGCCGGCCCCTTCGGCGTGACGTTCTCGCACTGGGCGGTGGGCGAGGCAGTTCCCGTTTGAGCGCTCGCCGCTGCGCGGCAAGGGCAGTTGCGACTGTGCGGCCTCACGGACGACGACGTGCTGTCCGAACTTCGGCAGCGCGGCCAGCAGTCAGCTGGCGCGGTCGGCCGCGGTGAACGCCACCGAGTCGTAGCTGCGAACCGTGATCCGCGCCGTGCCGTCGGTTCGGACGGTGACGCTCGGACCGGTGCACTTCCCGCCCGACAAGCGACCGTGGATGATGTCGCAGTAATGGCCGGCCGGTAGCCCGGTGTGCACGGTGACCGTCTTCGCCGATGTCTCGTTGTTCGTGCTGAAGAATCCGCGGTGGCCTCGGCTGAACGCGATCAGGTTGATTCCGTCGTCGTACCAGTTACGGACGGGGGCGCTTGCGACGTAGTTGTGGAATCCGACCATGTGGCGCACTCCTGTGAACCGGTCGACACAGACCCAGGTCGTGCCGTCACAGACCGTGGAGGTGACCATCCCGTTTTGGCGGGCCGGCGGTGAGTCGTTGGGGTCGCTCCAGGCAAAGCTCGCGTAGACCTGCGGCCGGCCGTGCGGCCAGGCCAGCATGAACTCGTTGGCGATCGTGTTGTCGGGATCCTTGTAGTTCAAGGTGGACCCGTTGCGCTCGCTGTCGTGGTTCTCGATGAAGACCAGTTCCTTGTCGCTGGGAAGCAGTCCTGATCGGGTGCCGAAGACCTTCAGGTCACCGATGTTGCCGTCGTTGGGCGGGCTGCTGTAACTCTTGAACGCGCTTTCGATCTGGCTCGCGTAGTCGAAGCCGAGCAGGTCTCCGACCGGCTCGTAGGCCCACGGAGAGATGCGTCCGGGGCTGCCGGTTCCAACCTCCAGCGCCAGGTAGGGACGGGTGCCGTCGACCGTGTTCTTCAACCGTGATTCGATCGCGGCCAGGTCACCGATCGGGATGTGTTTGGCGGCGTCGACGCGGAACCCCGAGACGCCGATCCGCAGCAGCTTGTTGAGGTAGCCGACCAACTGATCACGCACGTAAGCCGTGCCGGTGCGCAGGTCGGACAGCCCGACGAGTTCGCAGTTCCACACCTGCGTGTAGTCGTTGAAGTCGGCGATGCTGCCCTCGCGGTCCGCGCTGCCCGCCGCCGGCGGCACGGGACAGTTCTGCGGATAGCTGTGGAAGTTCGACGGCGAGTAGAGACCGGGATAGCTGTACTTGCTGTAGTGGACCCCGCCGTAGGACAGCGAACCCTGACCGGTCATGTGGTTGATGACCGCGTCGACGTACACCTGCACGCCCGCCTTGCGGCAGGTGTCGACCATGGCTTGGAATTGCGCGGGGCTGCCCATTCGGCTGGTCAGCCGGTAGTCGACCGGCTGGTAGACCTCCCACCACGGGTGCAGGACGGTGTCGCTGCCGTTGCCGAGCGACGTCCGCCTGACCGAGTCGGCCGGCGGGGCCACCTGCACCGCGCCGTACCCCGACGGTCCGAGGACTTTCGTGCACTCATGGGCGACCGACGGCCAATTCCACTCGAAGAGGTTCGCCACGACGTCGTGAGCCCGCCCTGCTGAGGCCGCCGGCGATCCGGCGCTGCGTGCAGTCGCCACCGAGGTGGCCGTCACGCCGGTAGCGACGAGGGCGACGGCTCCGGTGACCATCAGACGGGAACGCCACCGCGGTGCGGAGCCGAAGGAGAAAGACGTCCGATCCATGGGAGCTCCCGGGGAGAGGTCTGTCGCGGAGAAAAGGACGGGGATGACCGAGCGGGCCGAGCCTCACCATAGCGGCGTGCGAACGGTTACGTAAGGCACCGGAATGCAGACAGCTGCCACCTTCCGCGGCGAGTCTTTACAACGTTGTAGGCACCGGGCAAAGTCCTAGCTGGGAAAGCGCCCCGAGTCGTCCGTCCCAGGAGACCCCATGCTCAGACTCCGAGCGGTCCTCACCGCCGTCCTCGTCCTCGTCGGCCTACTGACCGTTCCCGCCGTCGCGTCCGCCGGGCCGGTGACCGCGCTGCCGTACCACAATCCGCTCAAGCTGCTGCTTCCGAGCGGCGCGACGGCGCAGAGCTGCGCCGACCCGTTCGTGTTGCGGGTTCCGGCGGCCAAGGTCACCAGCTGGTTCCTTTACTGCACGTCGGACCCGCTGACCGACAACGACCTCGACGCCCAGGGCAACCTGGTAATTCACAACATTCCGACGTACCAGTCGACCGACCTCATCCACTGGGTTTACAAGGGCGAGGCCTTCCCGACCACGCCGTCGTGGGTGACCGGCGGGATGTGGGCGCCGGACGTGGTGCACCGCGACGGCCGTTATTACATGTACTTCACGGCGTCCAGCACCGATATCACGAGCACCGGCTGCGACCCGGCCACGCAGGGCTGCTCCGCCATCGGTGTCGCGACCGCGCCGACTCCCGCGGGTCCGTGGCAGGCGAGTGATACCCCGGTCGTCCCGCCCGACTCCGCAGGGCACTGGAAGTTCGACCCCGAGGTCATCTACGTCAACGGCACCGGCTACCTGTATTACGGCAGCTATTACGGTGGGATCTTCGCGCGCACGCTGAGCGCGAACGGAATGTCCGCCGACCCGGCCTCGGAGACGCCGATCGCCATCGACAACCGGTACGAGGGCACCTTCATCGTCCGGCACGGCGGCTACTTCTACTTCATGGGCTCGGCGTCGAACTGCTGCAACGGTCCGCTGAGCGGCTACGCCGTCTTCTCGGCGCGGTCACGGTCACCGCTCGGCCCGTTCGTCGACCGCGACGGCGTCTCGATTCTGGCCAGCCGCGTCGGCGGCACGCCCGTCCTCATGCAGAACGGCAACCGGTGGGTCGGACCCGGCCACAACGCAGTGATCACCGACTACAGCGGGCAGCAGTGGATCGTCTACCACGCAATCCCGCGCAACGACCCCTACTTCGGCGGCCAGCCCGGGATCAACCACCGGCCGGCGCTGATCGACCCGCTGGACTGGCAGGGCGGTTGGCCGACGACTCGCGGCGGTCGCGGCCCGTCCGACCAGGTCATGCCCGGACCGGCAGCGCAGCCGTGGGAGACCACCGCGTACCGGCCGACCTTCATCTCGGACCCGCAGCCCGGCAGCAAGATCGCGGGGCTGAGCGACGACTTCAACGGGTCCACGCTGTCGTCGCAGTGGAGCTGGGTGCGCGAGCCGGATCCGTCGACCTATTGGGTCACCGGCGGCGCGCTGCACTGGCAGATCCAGAACGCCGACCTGCATCCGGAGAACGTGGGCGCGCCGCTGGCCTCGGTCCTGACCGAACCGGCTCCGGCTGGTGACTACATGGTGGAGACGCGGTACTCGAACAACGAGCCGGTCGGCGACTGCTGCTACAACTACGCGCAGGGAGCGCTGCTGGCTTACAAGGACGACGGGAACTACATCAAGCTCGACGTCTTCTCCAACTGGGAGACCCGGCAGACGGAGTTCGGCAAAGAGTTGACGCCGGTACCGGCCGGATATCCGCACTACGGCAACGGCGTCGGCGGTCCGGTCGGGGACAAGACCTGGTTGCGGATCGTGCGGCACGTCGCTGTCGGCCAGGACTACTACACCGCCTACACCAGCATCGACGGCACCCACTGGGACCGGGCGCAAACCTGGCGGCACAACCTCGGCGCGGATGAGAAGATCGCCCTGGCCTCGATGGCCGGCCCCGGGGATTTCGTCAGCACGTTCGACTACGTACACGTCTACCGGCTCGCCTCCTGACGGTCAGCGCAGCTGAGGACGGTGGACCGGGCCTGCGGGCCCGGTCCACCGCCGTTCAGGCGGGTCAGGAGGAGTGCGGGGCGAGGGGCGCCGGCTGCGGGGCGACGTCCGACGGGTGCACGGACGGCCGGTCGCCGTGCCAGGTCATCGGTTCGAGCCAGAGCTGCCGTCCCGGTGAGACCGACCCGATCGCGTCGGGCGGCCAGGCATGGTAGATCATCCACCAGCGACCGTTCGGGAGATGGAGCACAAAGCAGTGACCGGGTCCGGCGGCGACCTGGTTGGATGCGATCAGCGAACCGGTCGACCGGTCGGCGCAGGGGCCGAGGGGGCCCTGGCAGGTGGCGTAGCCGATGCCGTAGTGGGGGGACGCGTAGTCGTTCGCCGAGTAGAACAGCGTGTAGCCGCCGTTCCGGAGAACCATTTCCGGCGCCTCGACCAGCTGTCCTTGCCATGGCCGGGTGTTGGACAGCAGTGCAGCACGCTTGCCGACCAGCGCGCTCCCGTCAGCGGACAGGCGTTGCGCCCAGAGATGCACTGGTGCGCCGCAGCAGTTGCCGTCGTTCTTCCAGTAGAGATACAGCGAGCCGTCCGCCGCGCGGACCGGGTCCGGGTCG
>JAICIE010000021.1 GCA_025924515.1 Jatrophihabitans sp.
CGAATAGCCATTCCCGGTTCCCTCTGTCTCAGCGGCGCAACGCCGCGCGGCGGGTGTCGGCGCGCAGCGGCGTTCGCCAGCGAGGATAGGCGAACAACCTCGGCGCTCACCGCAGGCGGCGAGCCAAGGCCGTCCGCGTTGCCTGCTCGAATTACAGGAGCCTGAGATCTCAGCCAGCCTCAGAATCTGAGCCAGCCTTCAGAATCTGAGCCAGCCTGAGAATCTGAGCCCGCACGAATCCGCGAGGACGCGTCGGTCGGCCGACGCCGCACGGTACCCGAGGGCGCAGGACCGGGGCCACCAGCCGTGAAGGGGATCACGAACCGGTAACGGCGAAGGCTTGCGCCGGCTGGAGAGGGCCGGTTACGGTCGGAGCCGGCCGCGCGGGCCGTATTGTCCGCGCCGCACCAGGCAGGGAAGGTGCGACACGCCGGGCGCCGAGAAAGTCGGCCGAGGCGGTGGTTACCCGGGATCCCCGATATCGAAGGACGGGCGGCGAGCTGATCGCTGCCTCTCGCCGGCGCTCCCAGTGCGCGGCGACGGGGACGATCCGACAGGCGGCTCTCGCCGCCGAGAAAGGGTTCCCCATGCTCCAGCGCTCCTCCGCGCCCGGACGCTCGCCCTCCGCCAAGGCCGCGAGCTCTTCGGCCGCCGTCGTAGCGACGACCGTTGCCGCCGCGGCCGCCACGCTCACCGCGTTCGCCGCGCCCGCCTCCGCCGCGCCGGGTAACTCCCGGGTCTGGGACCGCGTGGCGAGCTGCGAGAGCAGCAACAACTGGCAGATCAACACCGGCAACGGCTACTACGGCGGACTGCAGTTCTCCGCCAGCACCTGGGCGCTCTTCGGCGGCCACCACTACGCCGCACAGGCCGATCAGGCGTCGCGGGTCGAACAGATCGAGGTCGCCCGGCGGGTGCTCGCCGAGCAGGGCCCGCACGCCTGGCCGGTCTGCAGCATCCGGGCCGGGCTGACCCGAACCAACGGCGCCGCGACGAGCACGTCCCTGCCCGCGGCGGCCGGCGCGAGGACGAGCTCGCGAACCGCCGCCTCGCAGCCCCGTGCGAGCCACCGGACCTATGGCGTGCGGCCCGGTGACACGCTCAGCGGGATCGCTGCCCGATATGACGTGGCGGGTGGCTGGCAGGCGCTGTGGCGGCTCAACCGCGCGCACCTGCCGGACCCGAACCTGATCCGGGTCGGACAGGTTCTGGTGCTGCCCTAACCGGCCTTACCCTCGGCCTCGTGCTCATCCACCCGTGGGACGCCGCACAGGACGAGGAGGAATGGGTCGGCTTTGTGCGCGCCCAGCAGTTCGGTCACCTGGTAGCCGCAGGACGCGGCCGCGACGTGCCGGTCGTCGTCCCGACCCAGTTCGCCCTCCCCTCGTCGAGGCTCGTCGTCCTGCACCTGGCCCGACCGAACCCGGTCTGGACCGCGATCGAGGAGAACCCGACCCTGCTGCTCAGCGTCGCGGGCGACTGGGCGTACATCCCGGCCGCGTGGAAGGCGATCGACGGCGAGGATCCGGCGTACGGGATCCCGACGACCTATTACGGAGCCGTACAGCTGATCGGATGCGCGGAGGTCGTGGACGACGACGAGGGCAAGGCCGAGATCCTGCGCACGCAGCTGGCCGTGACCGAGCCCGGTTCCGGCGCCGTCGACCCGGCCGCGCATGGCCGCCGGTTGGGCGGGATCCGCGGTGTGCGCCTCCGGGTGACGGACGTGCGCGCCAAGTTCAAGTACGGGGGCAACGTCGACGACGCCCACCGCGCAGAGGTCGCGCGGCGCTTGGCCGCGCGCCGCGGGCCCGGTGACGCCGGCGCCCTCGCGCAGCTGCATCGCCGGACAGCGCCCTAGCGACGTCAACGACCGGCGGGAGGCTTCTCGGAGCCGCCGACGTCGACCCCGGTGCCCGTTCCCGACCACCGCGCAACGGGGTCGGCTTCGCGGCGGCCTTGACGACGCCGCGCCGAGGGCGGCAGGACCGCCCGGCCGATAGCGTGAGCCGCGTGATCGAACTTCTTCGGGCTCTCGCCACCGGCGCCTCGGATCTGGTCGTCGAGGCGCCCGGACGCGGCGAGGGCTTCTGGGCCGGTGGTCCCAGCTCGGTGCTCGCCGACGACGGGACCTACTGGCTGGCCCACCGGATGCGGCGCCCGGTGGACCAGGGCCGGGGGTACGCCAACGTCGTCTCGCGATCCGACGACGGCCTGAGTTTCGAGCCTGTCGCCACCGTCACCAGCGACCAGTTCGCCTGCGCCTCGCTGGAGCGCCCGGCGTTGGTGCAGCGCCCGGACGGCGGGTGGCGGCTCTACGTGAGCTGCTCGACCCTCGGGTCCAAGCACTGGTGGGTCGAGGCGCTCGACGCCGATGTCCCGGCGGCGCTCCCCGGCGGCAAGCGCACCATGGTGCTCGCCGGCGACGAGCAGGTCGCCTGGAAGGACGTCGTGGTGTCGGTCGACGACGCCACCTGGCGGATGTGGGCCTGCCGGCATCCACTCGACGGCGGCCCCGACCGCGCCGACCGCATGAGTACCTGGTACGCGACCAGCGACGACGGGCTGGAATGGGATCTGCACGGCCCGGCGCTCACGCCACAGCCGGACACCTGGGACGCCCGCGGCACCCGGGTGGCCGCCGTGATCCGACAGGACGGCCGCTGGTGGGCCGTATACGACGGCCGCCGCAGCGCCGAGGAGAACTGGCGCGAGCGGTCCGGGTTGGCCGTGGGCCACGGCCCGGACCAGTTCACCGCGGTGGCCGGGCCGGTCCCGGACCGGGCGGGGACGGCGCTGCGGTACACCAGCGTGGTCACCACGCGCGACGGCTACCGGCTGTACTTCGAGGCGACCGGACCGGACGGGGCCCACGACCTGCGGTCGGTGTACGTGCCACGGCCGTCGGGCGCGAGCCAGTCGCTGTAGTCCTCCCCCAGCAGCCGGCACAGGAGCGCGTTGTCCTCCGCGAAGTACCCGAGCAGCGCCTCGCGCTGGTCGCGGGTCAGCGACGGCCGCGGCGCCGACCCGCGCTGCAGCACGCGCACCAGGGTTTGCTCGGCGCGGCGCCAGTGCCGCGGGTGCACGTACGAGCCCGCGTGCGCACCTGCTCGGATCAGCGTGCGCAACGCGTGGTTGCCCGGGCTGTGCGGCGCCCACCGGCCGACGTTCGACCCGGGAATGTGGTCGAGCAGGCCGGCGCTCACGCCCAGGAAGCGGCAGATGCCGTCCAGGATCTCGCCCGGCTGCTCGATGAGCCGGCGGTAGCGCACCACGTAGACCTGCTCGCGGGGGAAGCAGCGGTAGAGGTGCTGGAGCTGCTCGCCGTAGCGGCCGAGTTCCAGGTAGCGCCAGAACGGCGCCCACCCGTCGGCGATGCGCCACGGCTCCGCCTCGCAGGCACGCAGGAAGGCCGGGCAGGGCTCGAGGCCGTCGGCCCAGGCATGGGTCCAGTTGGAGAACGCGCGGTCGATGGGGTCGCGCAGCACTGCGATGAGCTTGGCGGACGGAATCGTCTCGGCGATGCGCAGGTGACTGGCCCGGTCCCACAGGTAGAACGGGGTCGACTCGAAGCGGAGCGCGCCGGCCGGGGCATCGGCGAAGAGCGCTTCGTACGCCGGCCGCCGCCAGACCCACTCCAGCGCGCTGTGGGCGTCCCCCGGACCGCGCTGGCTCGAGCGATCGGGAGGCGTGCCGTCGCACATGAAGAACTTGGGCTCCTTGGTCTCGGCCGCGTACAGGTGCGGGTGCTGCGCCAGCGCGGCGTGAAGCGCGGTGGAGCCGGCCTTCGGGGCACCGATGATGAGGAAGTCTGGTAGTGGCATCGCGGCCTCGCGGGAGTGTGGGATGCGGGTCGGCGAGCAGAGGTGGTCAGCCGGCGCGGACGGGGACCGGGGCGGACCCTCGCCGGCTTCCGGCTGCCAGCGAGCGGCGACCTGGTCGATGTCCGCCGCGTCGGAGTCGTACCCCGGTCAGCCGCGGATTTGCCCGTCCTCAGCTATTTGTCTACCCGTTCAGTACACAAACCATAGCTCAGGCCACCGCCGCGACGTCAAGGCGCTCCGCGTCGGATTCCCGGGCGCCGGTGCCAAGGCCGGACCGCGCCCAGCATCTCCTCAAAGCCGCTGTCCAGCACCCGCACGGCCGCTGCCGAGATCTCTTCGGGGGTGTGCCAGCGGGCAACCGATCCGTCCTGAACCCAACCGAGGATCAGCCGGCGCCAGGCGGGTGCGGGCGCGGGCGGCAACGCCCGGAGGTCGAAGTCCGCGCCGACCAGCGCCGGGTCGGCGGCGGCGCTCGTCAAGACCAGCACGCCGCGCAGCCGAACGCGCCGGGCGAGCAGGTGCAGGGCCGCGGCGACAACCGTCGGGCGGTACACCAGCGCCGCGTCGACCGTGGGCACGGCCTCGAGCGCGAGGTCAGGACGGGTGAGGTCGGCGGCCAGCGGCGCGCGGTCGCCGCGGCCAGCTCTGCCAGCCGCGTCGCCCCGCGCGCCACGGCCACGACCTCGTCGCCGCGCCGGGACAGCGTGACGACGGCCGGTCGGAGGACGCCGGTGGCGCCGACCACGAGGATCCTGCTCAGAACGCCTGCCGTGGGACGTCCGCGCCGCTGCCGCCACGCAGGAAGTCCAGGTCGGCGCCCTCGTCCGCGCCCTCGACATGGTCGACGTAGAGCCGCAGATACCCCCGGTTCGCGGCTGCGGCGGGCGGGGTCCACGCCGCTCGGCGGCGCGCGAGCTCGTCCTCGTCGACCTCCATGTCGAGCCGGCGCGTCGGGACGTCCAGGACGACGACGTCGCCGTCGCGGAGCAAGGCCAGCGGCCCGCCGACGGCCGCCTCCGGCGCCACGTGGAGCACCACCGTGCCGTAGGACGTTCCGCTCATCCGGGCGTCGCTGATCCGGACCATGTCGCGGATTCCTTGCTCGAGCAGACGCTTGGGCAGGGCGACGTTCGCGATCTCGGGCATGCCCGGATATCCGCGCGGGCCGCTGTAGCGGATAACGAGAACGTCGTCGGGCTCGAAATCGGCCTCAGGGTCGTCGGCGGCCGCCAGATAGTCCTCGACCCGGTCCCAGACCCGCGCCCGTCCTCGGTGCCGGAGCAGTTCCGGC
This sequence comes from Jatrophihabitans sp., assembly GCA_025924515.1. Classification (GTDB taxonomy): domain Bacteria; phylum Actinomycetota; class Actinomycetes; order Mycobacteriales; family Jatrophihabitantaceae; genus JAICIE01. The sequence continues at coordinate 5,116 of JAICIE010000021.1, forward strand.
GCCGCGGCCGCCTGCTTGATGACCGCGCCGCCCGGAGCGAGGTTGCCGTGCAGCACCGCGATGTGCGAGCCCGCCGGCTTCAGTGGAGCGGTCCGGGTGCGGATGACCTCGCGGTTCCAGACCTGCGCGCCGGCGTAGTTGTCGGCCAGCGACCGGCCGGTCACGGTGCGGGCCGATCCGTCGAGCAGCTCCCCCAGCTCGCCGACCAGCGCTCCGGTCCCGCCGGCGTAGCAGTAGTCCTCCATCAGGAACCGCCCCGACGGCATGAGGTCGACGAGCGTGGGCACGTCCTGTGCCAGCTTGTCGAAGTCGTCGAGCAGCAACGGGACGCCCAGCCGGCCGGCGAGCGCCAGTAGATGCACGACCGCGTTGGTCGAGCCACCGAGCGCCGCATTGACCCGGATCGCGTTCTCGAACGAGGCGCGGGTGACGACGGAGGACATCGTCAGTCCCTCCGCGACCATCTCGACCACGCGCCGCCCGGCCAGGTGGGCCAGGGTGCGGCGGCGCGCGTCGTCGGCCGGGAGCTCCGCGCTCCCCGGCAGTTGCAATCCGAGAACCTCCGAGAGAACGGCCATGGTCGACGCCGTGCCCATCGTCATGCAGTGCCCGCGGCTGCGCGCCATGCACCCCTCCGCCTCCGCGAGCTCGCCCGCGGAGAGCTGTCCCGCGCGGAAGGCCTCGGTGAGCCGCCACACCGACGTCCCGGAGCCGATGTCCGTGCCGCGGTACTTGCCGTTCAGCATCGGACCGCCGGTGATCAAGAGCGTGGGCAGGTCGACGCTGGCCGCGCCCATCAGGTACCCGGGCGTCGTCTTGTCGCATCCGGCCAGCAGCACCACGGCGTCGAGCGGGTTGCCCCGCAGCGTCTCCTCGAGGTCCATCGAGATGAGGTTGCGGAGGATCATCGCGCTGGGACGCACGAGCGGTTCGCCGGCCGACGTGGTCGGGAACTCGAACGGCACTCCGCCGGCCTGCCACACTCCGCGCTTGACGTGTTCGGCCAGTTCGCGCAGGTGCACGTTGCACGCGGTCAGCTCGGACCAGCTGTTGGCGATCCCGATCACCGGGCGTCCGTTGAAGCTGTCGTCGGGCAGCCCCTCGGACCGCAGCCACGAGCGGTGCATGATGCCGGTCTTGCCCTGCGCGGCGAACCAGGCCGCGCTGCGCAGACCCCCGGCGGCGCTCACGCGAACCTCGGCAGGTACGGACGCTGGGCGTCGAGCAGGGCATCGGTCAGGGCGGCCGCGGCGTCGGGGTCCGTGACCGCACCGTCGGCGATCATGGCCTCGACGACCAGGTCGCGGTCGCCGCTCATCGCGGCCTCGATCGCCAGATAGACCGACGACAGCCGCCGCGACAGGATCGCGCGCAGGGGCGTCGGCAGGTCCGGTACCGCGACCGGTCGGATGCCCCGGGCGGTGGCCACGCCCGGGATCTCCAGCGCGGCGTCGTCCGGCAACCCTGGCACCGAGCCGCGGTTGAGGACGTTGCAGGAGAACATCCGGCGGGAGTCGGTGAGGACGGAGCGGATGATGGAGATGAGCTGCTCCTGCTCGCCGCTCGACCGGTCGAAGATCGATTCGTCGAGCGGCGCGGTGCCGTCGGCCTGGGCGATCATCGACTGGTAGCGCTGCTCGCCCCAGTCGAGGATCTCCGGCACGGAGAACGCGTCGACGCCGAGGGTCTTGCCGTAGTACTTGCCGTTCGCCCAGCGCTCGGGAAAGAACTCGGTGACGTGCCGATCCTCCGCGGCCGGGAAGGCGCCGTAGCGGCGGAACAGCTCCCACGAGAACGGGTTGTTCCAGGCCTTGGTGCCGTCGGCGAAGATGTTGCCGAGATCGTCCGGGTCGGGCGGTTCGGCCAGTTCCCGGTCGACCTTGGCGCGCACCAGTGGCCAGGCATCCTGACCGTGCCGGCGGAAGTCATAGATGAAGGTCAGGTGGTTGACGCCGGCGTACAGCGTGGACGTCTCGTCGAACGGCGCGCCGATGAACGCGGCGAGGTGGTGCTGCACGTGGTGCATGCCGTGGCACAGCCCGACCACGTCCTCGACGCCGGCGTAGCGGGCCATCGCCATCACGTTGGCGGTCATCGGATTGCTGTAGTTGAAGAAGAACGCGTCCGGAGCCAGTTCGGCGACGTCGCGGGCGATGTCGACGAGAACCGGGGTGGTGCGCAGCAGCCGCGAGATGCCCCCAGGCATGACGGAGTCCCCGACCGGCTGGAACACGCCGTGCCGCATGCAGATTTCGTGGTCGGCCTGCCACGCGGGGCGTCCGCCGACGCCGACGCAGGTCACGACGAAGTCGGCATCAGGCAGCACGTCCGTGCGGTCGGGCGCGCCGATGACGCGGATGGACTCTTCGACGCCGCGGGCGGCGATCATCCTTTCGGCGAGCCCTACCGCCTTGGCGAGCGCGACCTGGTTCACGTCCACTAGGCGGATCTCCCACCCGCCGAGGTCGCGGGCCGAGATGAGGTCGGCCAACAGGCCCCGCGTGAATACGGCGCTGCCTGCGCCGATCAGGACGAGCGAGCGCATGTGGCCTCCGCGAGAGTGTGGTCGGGTCGGTCGAGAACCAGGGGTCGCGCGCGTACCGGCGCCGCGTCGAATGCGGGAGGGGCGAGGATTGCGGATGCGCGCGGAGCGTCTGCCGTCGGTCTCGGGCGCCGGCGGGTTGATGCAGGACGCGTGGGTAGCCGACGGGATCGCGTCGAGCGGGTGACATCACGCGATCCGGTGGATCGAGGTGTTGCTGACCAGGTACCGGTATCCCGCCTCGCGCACGGCCAGGTCGTGCCGCGCGCTCATCCCCCACTGCGTGCCCCCCAGCCACGCGAACGCCGGCGCCGACTGCCCGGTGACCGCGTCGAGCTTGCGCTTGGGCTCGGCGATCTCGCGCTCGAAGTCCGCCGGGGAATGCACGTCGGCGATTCCCACGTGCGAGGCCGTGTGCGGTGAGACGACGTGCCGCTGCGCCATCTCGGCGATTTCCTCCCAGCTCAGCGCGATGCGGCTGCCCGGATCGAGCAGGTCCTCCCCGATCAGACCGATGTGGTGCGAGCGGGCGAAGACCTCCTGCTCCCGCGGCGGGCAGTCGACGAAGCCGGTGCACAGCATGAACCACGCCGTGATCCCGAGTTCTTCGCACACTGGTGCGGCCACGTCGTAGCCGGTCCGGTAGCCCTCATAGAAGACCGGCAGGAATGCTGGCTGTTCGGTCTGCCATTCCCCCGTCGCGAAGAAGCGATCGAGCTCCGCGAGCGTGATCGACGCGAACCGCTTGCTGTAGAGCACGAGCTCCTCGCGCAACGCCAGGCGCTGCGACCGGGGGGTGTTGTGGTAGTTGACGGCGCGGACGAACCGCCCGGCGGCGAGATCGGCGCGGTGGCCGGACGACGTCAGCGCGGCCACAGGCGCGCCTCGGTCCGGCCGTAGTCGCAGTACGAGACGACCTGCATCACGCTGATCAGGCAGCCGACGTCGTCGTCGCGCTGGCTCGCGGCCAGGGCCGCGCGGTAATAATCGAACCGACGGGCCAGCCGCCGACCGTCGGCGCGCACCCGGCCGCCGCGCGTCGGCGGAACGGGCTGCTCGACTTCGCTGATCAGTGTGAGCACCATCGGGATCCCCTCCCGCTCGAGCACCCGATCCTGACATTCCCGCAACAACCCCAGCTCGGCACCCGCCGTCGCGCCCGGCCCGACGTCGGTCATCGCGTGTTCCTCCTTTCCTTGTCACGACAGCCAGATTTGGTCGTTCGTCAGCAGACCTGAACCTCGACCCCGGCGCTGCGCAGCGCGTCGAGTTGCTCCGGCGGCGCAGCGCGGTCGGTGATGAGTCGGTCGATCCGTGCGGTGCCGGCCAGCCGCACCGGTCCCCGGCGGCCGATCTTGCTGGCGTCGGCGAGAACGACCAGATGCTCGGCGCCCTGCAGCAATCGACGGTCGGTGCCCGCCTCCCGGACGTCGGCGCCGGTCAAGCCGGCCGACGGGTGGATGCCGAAGGCGCTGCAGTAGGCAACGTCGACGTGGAACTCGACCAGCGCCTGCTCGGTGAGCGGGCCCAACAACGACAGTTCGCCGTGGCGCAGGACGCCGCCGAGCACGACTGTGGAGATGCCGGGGCACCGGCTCAACCCGAGGGCGATGTTGAGCCCGTTCGTGAGCACGGTCAACCGCTCGCGGCCCGCCAAGTGTGGCAGCATCGCCTCGGTCGTGGTGCCTCCGGTGATGAGGACGGTCGCGCCGTCCGGCACGTCGACCGCGGCTGCCGCGCCGATCCGGCGCTTCTCATCACTGTGTTGCGCGGCTCGGGCGGCGAGCACGGCCTCGATCTCTGCGTCGGCGACACTGGCGCCGCCGTGCACGCGGGTGACCAAGCCGCGGTCGTTCATGTCCCTGAGGTCGCGGCGCACGGTCGACGGGCTGACTCCCAGGGCGGAGGCCAGGTCGACGACGTTGCCGGATCCGCGCGCGCGCAGATGTTGCAGCAGCAGGCGCTGCCGCTCGAGGCCGAGCATGGAGCCCATCAGTAGCCTCGCGCCCGGTCGACCCGGTTCAGCAGCGGTTCGCCGGCGAGAAAGCGCCGCAGGTTCTCGACGACGATCTGCTGCACCTGCTCGGAGTAGGCCGGCGCCAGTCCTGCCACGTGCGGCGTCGGCAGGACCAGCGGATGGTCCCACCAGGGCGAGTCCGGGGGCAGCGGCTCGTCGTCGAATACGTCGAGGACGGCCCCGGCGAGGTTCCCGGCGTCGAGCTGCGCTCTCAGTGCTGTCTCGTCGACGACGCCGCCGCGCGCGACGTTGATCAGCACGGCGCCCGGCTTCAGCGCGGCGAGTTCGGCGGCGCCGACGAGCCCACGGGTCCGTTCCGTGAGCGGGGTGACGACGGTCAGGAAGTCTGCGCGCGGCAGGACCTCACGCAGCTGGTCGACCGGCACGACCTCGGCCGGATCCCGATCGGCCGCACCGCGGCCGAAGTGGGCAAAGCGGTCCCGGTCGGCCGGCGAGTAGGGCGCTCCGGTGCGCGTGACGCCGACGACCGTCATCCCGTGAGCGCGGGCGAGCCGGCCGATCTCGCGGCCGATCCGGCCGTAGCCGAGCACGACGATGGTGGCGCCGTCGAGCGGCGCGGGAAGGAACCGCTGCCAGCGCTGGACCGGCGCGGGCCATTCGCGGCGTGCGCGGGCCTCGAGCATCGCGGGCAGGCGGTGGGCCATGCCCAGGACGGCGAACATGGCGTACTCGGCGAGCGGGACCGCAGAGACCCCGCCAATCGTCGTGATCTCCACCGGCGCGGTCCACATCGCGTGATCGCGGAGGTGGTCGACGCCGGACGTGTCGAGCTGGACCCAACGCAGCCGGGGCGCCGTCGTTGGCTTTGGAAGAACGGCGGAGGTGTGCAGCACGTCGACGTATGCCCACGTCTCGTCGGGAACGTCCGACGGCTTGTCGGCAGGGATCTGCTCGACCGCGACGTCGGCCGATACGGCCCGGACGGCGTCGAGCCAGTCGTCGGGAAACGACAGCGTGCTCAGGTATCGGATCTTGGTCACTTGATGCCGCTGCGGGCCAGGCCCTGCACGAAGTATCGCTGGAAGGCGAGGAACAGGATGACCATCGGTGCGATCATCAGCAGGTTCATCGCCATGATCGCCGGGTAGTCCGACGCGTACTCGCTCTGCAGATCGGCAACCATCCCGATGGGCAGCGTGTAGAGCTGTTCGTTGCCGAAGAGTACGACCAGGGGCCAGCCGAACGCGTTGAACTCGTAACTGACGGTGAGCAAGGTCAGGACGGCGATCAGCGGTTTGCAGAGCGGCAGGACGATCTGCGCGAAGGTCCGCAGCTGCCCTGCGCCGTCGACCCGCGCCGCTTCCAACAGCTCATCAGGGATGCTGACGAAAAACTGACGGGCGAGGAAGATCCCGAATACGGTGGCGCTCTCCGGGAAGATGACGGCCCAGATGTTGCCGAACAATCCCAGTGTGATCGACAGCCGGAACTGCGACACGATGATGGCCTGGACGGGAATCATCATGGTCGACAGCAGCACGAGGAACAGCGCGCTGCGGCCGGGGAAACGGAATTTGGCGAAGGCATAACCGGCCAGCAGGTTGCATACCACGGTGATCGCGGTGACCGCGACTGTGATGACGGTCGAGTTGAGGAACCACCGCCCGACCGGGAACCGCTCGATCGGGGTGACGAAGTTGTCCCAGGTGAAGTGCTGCGGCCACAGGTGCAGCCCGGGCGCGTACATGTCCGATTGCGGCGACAGCGCCGTGACGACCATCCAGTACAGCGGGAACAGGACGATGACCGTGGCGACGACGGCGACGACCATGCGCAGCCAGAAGAACCGGCCCCGCTTCTGGCGGGGGTAGCGAGGTCGTGGCTGCACTGAGTCCGGTTGGACCTCGGCATCGGCCAGGACGCCGGCACCGACGGCGACGGTCACCGCTGCCTCCTCAACTCGCCTGGTCCCGGGTGCGGCTCAACCGCCACTGCAGCACCGTGATCGCCATTGTCACGAGGAAGATCACGACACCGATCGCAGCTCCGTAGCCCAACTGCTGCGGGCCGTGCTCGTCGAAGGCCTCACGGAAGGTGTAGGTCACCACCGTCGTGGTCGAGTAGTCCGGGCCCCCGCGGGTCATCGCCCAGACGGTGTCGAACACCTGGAACGAGTAGATGATGTTCATGATCAGCAGGAAGAACGTCGACGGCCCGAGCAGCGGGAACGTCACCCGGCGGAAGCGCTGCCAGGGGCTGGCCCCGTCGACCGTCGCCGCCTCGAGCAGTTGCGGGTCGACGCCCTGCAGCCCCGCCAGGTAGATCAGCATGTCGAACCCCACCCGCTGCCACAGAGTCATGATGACGAGGGAGGTCATCGCCCACGGCCCGCTCGACTGCCACTGCGGCCCGGAAATCCCGATCGCGGCAAGCAGCTTGTTGAAGAACCCGTTGTACTGGTCGAACATCCATGCGCCCAGCACACCGGTGGCGACGCCGGAGATGACGAGCGGGACGAAAATGATCGACCGGTAGACCACCCGTCCTGGCAGCACCCCGTTGAGCAGCACCGCCAGCGCCAGGCCCAGCGCCATCCCTACGGGAACCGTGAAAACCGTGAAGACCAGTGTGTTCCAGAGGGTCTGCCAGAAGTAGGAGTCGCGGAAGAGATCCAGGTAATTGTTGACCCCGAGGAACTGGGCGGTTCCCAGCGACCCCATCTTCTCGAAGCTGTAGTAGACCGCCATCGCGATCGGGATCAGCAGGAAGATCACGACGAGGACGAGGTTGGGGAGCAGGAATGCGCCGGCGGTGCCGGCCTGCGCACGCGCCAGCGAGGACGCCCGCGGTCGGCGGTGCCGCTCGGGGCCGCCGGCGACGAGGTCCTCCGTCACCGGCGCCAGCACGACCGGGGTGTCCGCGCTCGTCATGGCCGCACCTCTCCGCGGAAGGGACGTCGCGTCAGGACGTCAGCGTCTGGTTCACCTTGGAAGAGATGGCACTAAGCGTCGCGCTAGTGGACTGCCCGTGGAAGGCCAACTCCAACTGGTCCTGAAGGACCGTGTTGATGTCCGCGAAGGCCGGGACGGTCGACTCCTTGACGATCGTCGGGGAGATCGTTTTCGCCGACTCCGCGCAGATCGTCACCACGTCAGGACGGTAGGCGTACTTCAGCTTCTCGCTGGCGAGCGACTGCAGCGTTGGAAGCTCGACGGCTTGCTCGCAGAAGTACTTCATGATGTCCTCCTGCACGAGGAAGCGCAGGAATGCCCCGGCCAGGTCCGGGTTCTTCGTGTTCTTGGTCGCCACCATCGCGTTGCCGCCCAGGTCGTCCGCGCCCTGCTTGTCGCGCGGCATGAAGGTCGCGCCCCAGTCGCCGCCCTTGTAGCCCTTCTTGGGATCGGCGATCTCCGGGACGAGGAAGTCACCGACGAAGCTCATCGGGACGGTCTGCGCCAGGAAGAAGTTGTCCGAGTACGTACTCGTCTTGATCGTGTTGCTGGCCGGCACCCACTTGTTCGTGAAGAAGCTCTTGGTGTAGTCCATGGCTTTCGTGCCGGCCGCACTGGGAAGCGCGCATTTCTTCAGGTCGGAGCTCAACAGGGTCCCACCGGCCTCGTACAGCCAGGACAGCCAGCGGAAGGCTCCGGCCTGTGTCCAGTCGTACGCGAACGGGAACTTGTTGCTCGGCAGGCTCTTGCGGAGCTTGGTCGCGACCTGCGAGAACTCGTCCCAGCTCCAGGCGCTGGCAAGGGTGCTCGGCACGGAGGTGATCCCTGCCTGTTTGAAGGCCTGCTTGTTGTAGACGATGCAGGTGGTGTCGGTCTGGTGCGGCACGCCGTAGGGCGTTCCGTTGTAGGTGATCGCATTCCACAGCGCTGGCAGGAACTGCTTGACCTCACTGCTGGCGAGGTAGGGGCTCACGTCGAGCAGCACGCCGTTCTTGGCGTATTTGCCGAACGTCGTGTAATCGACACGGAAGATGTCCGGGGCGGTCCCGGCCTGGATCCCGCGGTCGATGTTGGAGAAGAAGCCGTCGTAGGCAGCGATCTTCAACTTGACGGTGGCGCCGGGGTTCTTCTTCTGGAACTGCTGGACGGCGTATTCGAAGCCTTTCTGCTCCCCGGTACCGGCCCAGACCGCGAACGTCAGGGTTCCGGACACCTTGCCGCTGCTCTGGCTGGCCTTGGCGCCCTGGGACTGGGTGCTGCCGGACGAGGAGCTGCTGCTTGCGCCGGCTCCACCGGAGTGGACCGAGGAGCACGCACCGAGACCCATCAGCGCAGCGGCGCCGGCCGATCCGGTGAGGAAACCCCGACGGGTGACGGCCATGCGCGTGACCTTCCTGTGTGGCCGGGTCAGGGCCCGGACGATCCTGGCGTCGGGCAGCCGCGGGGCCGGGCCGCGCGGCTGACGGTGCTAGGCAGCCTGGCAGCGCCCGGCTGCCTAGTCAATACCGCGCACCGCCTGCTCATAGTTGCGCGATTGTGGCTGGCCCTGGTTGACCGCGTCGATCGCCGCGCCCTAGGGTCGGCGCGTCCGCCCGGCTTCGGGCGCCAGAGGAGCCCCATGCCCGCCGTCCGCGACCTGCTGGTCCTGGCCGAGGTGAACCCGACGTCGGGGTCGCCTGCGGCCCCGCCGACGCGCGGTTCTGCCGGGTGGAGCAGCAAATCTCCGCGGCGCCGCTCACCGGACGGGCTGTTAGCTGTGCGCGGTGAGCCGCTCGACCCGGTCGCCACGACCGGCGCCGGCGACAACGCGGGGAACGCCGACGACGGCGAGCCGGCGACGCCGACCGCGGACCTGTGCGGCGACGTGGTGCTCCTCCACCACGCCGGCGAGCAGTCGGTCGTGCAGACCCGGTCGGGCACCTCCGTCCTGCTGCTCCCGCGAGCCGGTCTCCATGAGGGCGTGCGCGACCTGCCCGACCAGGCGCCCGCGCCGCGCGCCGTAGCGCTGCCGGACGCGCTGCGGACCCACACCGTCTTCTTGGGCGACGGGTGGACCATCGGCCTCGCGGACGAAGCCGCGCTGAATTGCCGGCAGGCCGCCGGCGCGTGGACGGAGTCGTAATGGAGTACCAACACGGCCCCCTCGCCGCGGCCGGCTCGTCGTCGCTGATCTGGTCGTTGGATGCGCTCCCGGACGTGGTGCGGGCCGCCGTGGCTGCCACCGGTGCCGCGGTGGTCGAGCCCGCGCTCGACCCGCTGACGCCGCTGCTGGCCGTGCACCGCCTCGCGCTGGCGCACCCCGCGGGGCGGGATCCCGACGCGCCGCCAGATCCGTCCTCCTCGCTCCGGTTGGGCTGACCGGCGATGCCCGTCGTCACCGTCACCGCCCCCGCCCTCGCCGGACCGGACCTGGCCGCGGCGCTGGGCGAACTGGCCGGTGAGATCGCGACCGCGTTGGAGTTGCAGGCCTCCGACATCTACGTGACCGCGCTGACCAGTGCCGCCAGCGTCATCGGCACCGAACCGGTGCCGGCGCTACCGGTCGTCCTGCTTCACGGCGGGCGCCGGGCGCGCAGCGCCATGGAGGCAGCCCGAGACGCCGCGGCCGAGGTCGTCGCCCGGCGCTGGGACTGCCCGCCGGATCGGGTCTGGGCCCAGTGGATCCTCTCCGACGACGAACCCTGACCGAAGACGGCCCGGCGGCCTCACTCCGACACGTCGACCAGCACCTTGCCGACCGCGCCGTTCTCCACGGCGGCGTGCGCGTCACCGGCCCGCTCGAGCGGAAAGTGGTGCAGCGGCAGGCCCGCGTCGGGGCCGACTCGCACCGCGCCGTCCATGACCGCGGCCGCGATGTCGTCGAGCGCCGTCGTCTTCGCGCCGTGCGGCTCGGTGTAGACGAGGACGAACTGCCAGCGGGCGTTGGGCCCCATCTGGCTGCGTACGGGAATCGTCATGGCATCGCCGCCGTCGGTGGCGTAGACGGCGACCGACCCGTGCCTGCTCACCACCTGCGCGTCGATGCCGGCGTTGGCGGCCGGCGCCACCTCGACGATCGACTGCACACCGCGAGGTGCGATCTTCCGCACCTCTGCGACGACGTCCTGCTCGCGGTAGTTGACAACGTGATCAGCTCCGGCCGCGGCGGCGAGCTGCGCCTTCGCCGGCGTGCTGACTGTGGCGATGACGGTGGCATCCGCCCACCGCGCTAGCTGGACCGTCGCATTGCCGACCGCTCCGGCGCCGCCGGCGACGAGAACGGTGCGTCCTTGCAGCGCGCCGGGCCCGAGCCGGGTCGGCCCGCCCTCGGCGACGGTGAGGCAGCGGTGCGCGGTGAGGAACGGCACGCCCAGGGCCGCGCCGAGGTCGAACGACGCCCTGTCCGGCAGGGTGACGACGTTTCGGGCCGGCACGAGGGCGTGCTCCTGCGCCGTCCCCTCCGGACGTTGGTAGGCCGCCTCGTAGATCCACACCCGCAGGCCGGACAGCGCGGGGGTGACGCCCGCACCGACCGCCTCGACCACCCCGGCGCCGTCCTGATTCGGCGTCTGCGGCGGGTCGACCGTCGCTCCGTCGGAGCTCCCGCGCCGCGCCTTCCAGTCGGTCGGGTTGACGCCCGAGCGCACGATCCGAACCCGCACCTCACCGGGACCGGGCTCGCGCACCGCCTTGTCGACGAGCTCGAGGACGTCAGGGTCGCCGGTCCGGCGGTAGGCGATGGCTTTCACCCGTCCGACCGTACGAGCCGGTCAGGCGAGTTCCCGCACCACCACGGGGCGCTCCAGCAACTCCACCTTGGCGTGCGTTCCGGCGCCGAGCTCGGCGGCCCGGTGGGAGGGCAGGTCCGCGAGGACGTCCGCGGCGCCTTTTCGAGTCAGCCGGAGCCGGGTGATCGCGCCCCGGAAGGTCGCCACGCTGACGATGGCGTCTCCGTCCGGATGCGGGGTGACGACCACGGCCTCCGGCCGGACGAGGACGGCCACCGACGTGCCGGCCGCCGGCGCCGGCCCGTCGACCGGCAGGACCTGCGCACCGACCCGCACCCGCCCGGAGGACTCCATGGAGCCGGGCAGCTCGTTGGTCGTGCCGACGAATGACGCGACGAACGCCGTGGCGGGGCGGTCGTAGAGCGTCGCGGGCGGCGCCACCTGCTCCAGGCGGCCGTCGCGCATCACGCCGACCCGGTCGGCCAGCGACAGCGCCTCCTCCTGGTCGTGGGTGACGAAGACGGTGGTGACGCCGAGCTCCAGCTGGATCGTGCGGATCTCCTCGCGCAGTTGCTCGCGGACCTTGGCGTCGAGCGCCGACAGCGGCTCGTCGAGCAGCAGCACCCGCGGTGTGACGGCGAGCGCCCGGGCCAGAGCGACCCGCTGCTGCTGGCCGCCCGAGAGCTGGTGCGGGTACTTGCGCGCATGCGGCGACAGCCCGACCAGGTCGAGCAGCTCCTCGGCGCGACGACGCCGATCCGCCGCTGGACGCCGCCGCAACCGGAGCCCGAAGGCCACGTTGTCGACCGCGGTCATCGTCGGGAAGAGGCTGTAGGACTGGAAAACCATCCCCATGTCGCGCTTGTTCGGTGGCTGTCGCGAGACGTCGTGGCCGTCGACCAGCACCGCACCCGACGACGCGTCCTCGAACCCGGCGAGGATCCGCAGCGCGGTCGTCTTCCCGCAGCCGGACGGTCCCAGCAGCGCCAGCAACTCCCCCGGCGCGATCTCCAGGTCGAGGCCGTCGAGGGCGCGCGTCGCACCGAACACCTTGGAAACGCCCTCGAACTCGACCGCCACCCCGGCGAATTCCGAGGAGACCTGAGCGGTCATCGGTGTGCTCCCTCAGGTCTGCGGGAAGCGTTGTCCCCACACGGACGTCGGAGAGTTCTCATACGACGGCCTTTCTCGGGCCGCGGCCGGCGATCGCGGTCATCACCAGAAGCAGGGCCCAGGTGAGCAGCAGGCTCAACAGCGACAGCGCGACCGACAGCTGCCCGTCGGTGTTGCCGAACTGCAGCAGCCAGACGGCGAAAGGCTGGTACTGCAGCAGCCGCGCCATGGTGAACTCGCCGAGGACGAGAGCGAAGGCGAGAAAGGACCCGTTCAGCAGCGACGTGCGCAGCGTCGGCAGCACCACCCGCCACACGGTGGTGGGCCAGGAGGCGCCGAGGTTGCGGGCGGCCTCCACCAGGGTGGCGGTGTTCGACGTCCGAAGCCCTGCGTCGAGCGACCGGAACACGAACGGCAGGACCAGGATGACGTACTCGAGCGGCAGGATCGGCGGCGGCGACGAATTCAGCAATTGGTTGAACAGCTGGCTGCGGAAGCTGCCGGACGAACCCGCGTTCCCCCAGCCGATCACCGTGCTGACCCCGACGACGAGGACGATCGGCGGCACCACCAGCGGGAGCAGCGACAGCAGCTCGACCGCGGTGCGCACCCGCGGGAAGCGCAGGTGCACGAGCAGCAGAGTCGGAACCATGAGCAGCAGGGACAGGACGACGGTCAGCGCGGCCAGCTCCAGGGACAAGCTCGCCGCGGAACCGAAGCCCGGCGCCTGCGCGAAGTTGGTGTAGGCGTGCCAGGTCAGCCCGTTGCCCTCGTCGATGGAGAACCAGAAGGCGGCGGCGAGCGGGCCGAAGAAGTAGAGCACCGCGAGAATGAGCACCACGCCGCGGCCGACGCGCAGGCGCCGTCGCTGACCGCGAGGCACGGTCCGCTCGGGCAGCGGCGGGCTCGACAGGGCGGTGTCGCCGACGACCGCGGTCATGCGGGGTCCCGGCGACAGGGAGCGCTCTTTGCGGAGCAGATTCGCGGAGTGCTCATTGGGCCAACCAACGGCTCGTCCTCCGCTGCATGGCCAGGTAGAGGACGGTCAACGGCACCACCAGGATGATCATGTCTAGAGCCAACGCGGCGGCCACGTTCTGGGAACTGGTCAGCACGTTGCCGGAGAGCGCATTGCCGATCTGCAGCGAGGTCAGGGACAGGGTTCCGTTGGTGAGCGCCTGCGCCGTGGCGTAGGCGCTGAACGAACTGCAGAACAGCAGCGCGGTGGCGCCCAGCACGTTCGGCAGCAACACCGGGGTGGCCACCATCCGCCAGTACTGCCCGCGGGTGGCACCCAGGTTGAGCGCGGCCTCCTGCCACTGCGGCCGCAGCCCTTCGAGCGCCGGCGTGATCACCAGCACCATCAGCGGCACCAGGAAGTAGAGGTAGACCAGCTCCACGCCGCCGACGCTGTACAGGTCGAACGACCCACTCAGGTCGATGCCGAGGTGGCTGCTCAGTGCCCGGGTCAGCACGCCGGCGTTGCCGATCGCGGCGACGAAGAGGAACGCGAGCGGCAGGCCGCCGAAGTTGGCCAGCACCGCGGACGCGCTGGCCACCAGCCGGTGCACGAACCCGTGCCGGCTGGTGAGGACGGCCTGCGCCAGCAGGAGACCGAGTACTGCTGCGATGACCGCGTCGATCAGTGACACCTCGACGCTGTGCTCGAGGCCGGTCAGATAGGCGCCGTGCACGGTGGCGGCCAGATTGGCGCCGGTGAACGAGTTGCCGGCCCGCACGGCGGTCCAGAGCACGACGCCCGTCGGCAGCAGGAAGAACAGGGCGGTGTACGCGAAGAACGGCAGCAGGCCCAGCCACGACCAGCGCAGCCGCCGGCCGACCGTCCTTCCGGTGCGGGCAGGACGCTGCTCGCGGGACCGGACCTCCTGCGGCCCCGCGAGCAGCGGTACGTCCTGAGCCATTACTTGACGGTGCTCGACCAGTTCTGCGTGACCACGTTGGTGGCCTTGCTGGACTGCGCCGCCGTCGGGAACTTGGGTGTCCCGGAGACCGGCGGCAACTTCGCGGCGTACTGCTTGTTGATCGTGCCGTTCTTCTGCATCGCCACCATCTCGGCCGGCCGGGCGTAGCCCTTCAGCCAGAGGTTCTGGCCCTGCGCGCTGTACAGAAACTCCATCCACAGCCGCGCAGCGGCGGGGTGCGGCGCGTTCTTGTTGATCGCCTGCGCGTAGTAGCCGGCGACCTGCGCGTCGGAGGGGACGGCCACCTTGAAGGTGCGTCCCTTCGCCTTGAGCGCGTCGGCGGCGGCCGCGTTGAGGTAGTCCCAGTCGAGGACGATCGGTGTCTCGCCGCTCTCGATCGTGGCCTGCGACGTCTGCACCGGAACGTAGATGCGCTCCTTCTTCAGCTTGGCGAAGAAGTTGATCCCCGGCTGGATGTTGTCGAAGGACCCGCCGTTGGCAAATGCAGCGGCCCAGACGACGTTGAACGCGGCGTTGGCCTTGGTCGGGTCGCCGTTCATGCCGACCTTGCCCTTGTATGCCGGGTTGTCGAGCGCCTTGATCGAGGTCGGGCAGTTGCTGACCTTCGAGGTGTCACAGCCGATCGAGATGTACCCGCCGTAGTCGTTGAACCAGGAGCCGCCCGGGTCCTTGAGCGTGCTCGGGATGTCGTTCCAGGTGGCAACCTTGTACGGAGCGAACAGACCCTGGGACTTGCCCTGATCGGCGAAGGACTGCCCGACGTCCACGACGTCCGGCGCCCGGTTCTGGTTCTTCAAGTTCTTGATCGCAGTCAGCTCGTCCGCGCTCGACCCGTCCGGGTTGGCGTCGTTGACCTTGATCCCGTACTTCTTCTTGAAGGTCGACATCAGTTCGCCGTAGTTGGCCCACGACGGGGGCAACGCGATGGCGTTGAGGGTCCCCTCCTTCTTCGCGGCTGAGACGAGAGCGCTCATGCCGCCGCCGGCCTGCGCCGACGTCGCCGTGTTGAACTTCGACCCGGTATCAGAGCTCTTACTGCTGGCGCACGCGGTCAGCGTGAGTGCCGTGGTAGCGGCGATCCCCAGGCCGAGCGCCGCGCGAGTGAGGCGGATTGCCATCTGTTTCGGTTCCCTCCGTCTGCGTCCGCCGGGTCGCCCCCGGCGGGTGAAGCCTGAGCGCGATCCAGTCGCGCCGGAACACGTACCGGCGAACGAGCAGTGAACAGCCCACAACGTCTCGGCACAACCCCAACACGCGTCCCGGTTGCAGAACCGAGACCTGACCGGCGTTGGTCACGCGTGCCGGGTCGCGCCTGATCCCACCAGGACGACGACGCCGAGGACGATCAACGCCATCCCGAGGACGGCGAGCCAGGTGAGCCGCTCGCCGAACAGCGCGACGCCGGCGAGCGCGACGGCCGCCGTGCCGACCGCCGACCAGACGGCGTAGACGACCCCGACGTTGAGCTGGCGCAGCGTGAGAGTCAGCAACGCGAACGACACCGCGTACGCGCAGGTGATCACAGCGATCGCCCACCAGTGCGGTCCGTCCGCCATCGCGCGAAGGCCGAGCGTCCCGGCTATCTCGAACGCGATCGCGGCGGCGAGGAGGAGCCAGGCCACGTCAGAACCCGCAGTAGGCGAGAGCCTGTCGCAGCAGGTTGCCCTGGCCGCCGGCCATCTCGGCCTGCAGCGTCGGATCGGCGGCCTCCGCGGGGCTCAACCAGCGCAGGTCGAGTGCGTCCTGCTGTGGCTCGCAGTCGCCCTCCACGGGCACGACGAACGCCAACGAGACCGCGTGCTGCCGCGGGTCGTGGAAGGCCGTGACTCCCGGGGTCGGGAAGTACTCGGCGACCGTGAACGGCTGCGGCGCGGGGGGCAGCCGCGGAAGGGCGAGCGGCCCGAGGTCCTTCTCGAGGTGCCGCAGGACGGCGGTGCGCACGCGCTCCTGGTAGTTGACCCGTCCGGACACCAGCGCGCGGCTGATCTGTCCGTGACCGGTGACGCGGAGCAGCAGACCGACGCTGGTGACCGTCCCCGACCCATCGACGCGCACCGGGATCGCGTCCACGTACAGGATCGGCAGCCGTTCCCGGGAGGCGTCGAGCTCCTCGCGGCTGAGCCACCCGGCCGCCGTCTGCGGCGTGTCGATCTGCGTCATGCCTACTTTCTAGTGCCTCGCTGCTGATGCGCTCGGGTCGTATCGTTCGGCCCCGTGAGCCGGATCGTCGCCGCACCGGACAAGTTCCGCGGCTCGGCGACCGCGCCGGCGGTCGCCGACGCCGTCGCCGACGCGGTCGCCGGTTCCGGCCGCGAGTGCATCCGGCTGCCGCTTGCCGACGGTGGCGAGGGAACGCTCGATGCCCTGGGTGGCGGGAACCGCACCACGATCGTCACCGGGCCGCTCGGCCTGCCGGTGCCGGCCCGGTGGCGGCTCGAGGGCGCGGCCGCCGTCCTCGAAGCGGCGCAGGCCTGCGGACTCGTCCTCGCCGGCGGCGCGAAGGGGAACGACCCTGTTTCCGCGACGACGCGCGGGGTCGGCGAGCTGCTGGCGGCGGCGGCCGGTGCGGGCGCCCGAACGGTGCTGATCGGGGTGGGTGGCTCGGCGACCACGGACGGCGGAGAGGGCGCCGTCGATGCCCTGTCCGGCACCGACCTGTCGGCAATCGATCTGCAGGTGTGCTGCGACGTCACGACCCGGTTCACCGAGGCGGCGCGGGTCTTCGCGGCCCAGAAGGGCGCCAGTGCGCACCAGGTGGACGCGCTCAGCACCCGGCTGCGAAACCTTCGGGCCCGCTACCGAGACGAGTTCGGCGTCGACGTCGACCGGGTGCCGGGGTCCGGAGCGGCCGGTGGGTTGGCCGGCGGGCTGTTGGCCCTGGGTGCCCGCTTGCTGCCGGGCTTCGACGCGGTTGCCGACCGTAGAGGATTGGACGCCGCCCTCGCCGGCGCGGATCTCGTCGTGACGGGTGAGGGCCGCCTCGACGTCACCTCCCTCGCCGGCAAGGTGGTCGGCGGCGTCCTGCGCCGGGCAGCCGCGGCGCGGATCCCCGTGCTGGTGCTCGCCGGGACGGTCGACGACGGGCTGGTGCTGCCGTCCGGGGTCGGCGTGGTGGACCTCACCCGGCGGTTCGGCAGCAAGCGGTCGTGGCGCGACCCGTGCGGCTGTGTCCGCGCGGCCGTGACCGAGTACCTGGGCTGATCGGCACAGGCCGACGAGCTACCGGCCCCGGCCTCCCGCGCGCGGTCGTTCACCCGCCTTGTCGCGGGGCGGCATGGTTCTCGGGCAAGTACGGTGGTAATCGTTTCATCGCGCAACGATCGCTAGAGGAGCCAGCGGTGCCAGTGCACGAGGACTACGCGCGCCGATTCGCCGCGATCGCTCGCGACCTCGCCGCCCAGCCCTCGCCCGACGCGGCAGCCGGGCGCATCGTCGAGCAGGTCGCCGCGGTCCTCGGCTGTCCCTGGACCGCGATGGTCCGGGTCAACTCGGACGGGACCCTGCGTTTCGCCGCAAGGACGCCGGACTGCGTTCTCGACCGGATCGAACGGATCGTGGCCGAGACCGGCCAGGGGATCGCCCCCGCCGCATTGAGCACCGGCCAACGTGTCCTGGTCCGCGACGTCGACGGCGACCGGCGCTGGCCGATGTGGCGCCGCCGGGTGCTGGCCGAAACGCCGGTTCGCGCCGCTCTGGGCTTTCCGCTGCGGCTGGAGGAGACCTCGCTGGGCGCGGTGACCATGTACGCGCCGCGGGCCGACTCCTTCACCGAGGACCGCATCGGGCTGGCCGCCGTGTATGCGGACCATGCATCCATCGCGCTGGCTCGAGTCAGCGACCGCTTGGCCGCGGACAACCTGCGGGCCGCGCTGCAAACGAATCGCGAGATCGCGATGGCGATCGGCATCCTCATGAATGCGCACCGGCTCACGAAGGATCAGGCGTTCGACCTGCTCCGGGTCGCCAGTCAGCACCGACACCGCAAGCTGCACGACCTCGCGGCGGAGGTGGTGCTGACCGGTCAGCTGCCGAACTGACCCGTCAGGCCCGGCGCAGGCTGCCCCAGTGCTCGGCCGGCACCGACTCCACCGGCTCGACCGCCTCGTCGATGACCTCCGCCGCGACCTCGGCGATCAGCCGGCACCGGTGGACCAGCGGCTCGTTGTCCGGACCGCGGCCCACCTCCCGACCGGAAAGCAGTTCGTCGAGGGTCCGGACACGCTCCACGAGCACCTCCACCTACGTGATCATGCCCGGGTTGGGTCGCCTGACGGCGTACCCGCAAGCCGCGTCGAGCGCGTCGGGTTCGCTGGCCTGACGGTGAGCGGCTTACCTCCCGATGGCTGTTTCCGCGGTTAGCATGCCTGGAGGGTCGGCATCGATGGACGGAGGAGCTATGAGCGCTGCCGCGCTGCGGCGTCGCCTGGTTCCTGAACGCTCCGCCTGGCTCATCCTCGGCTCGACATTGGCGCTGTGCGCCCTCGTCGCGGTCGCCGCGCGGTGGGGCACCGACTGGCCCGCGCAGGAGTTCCGGGCCGGACTGGCGCGCACGAGCGGCCTGCTGCTGTTCAACGACGAGTGGTACGCCGGTCATGCGCTGGCCGGGTACTCGGTGCTGTATCCGCCGGTCGCCTTCGTGCTCGGCGCCTCCGGAGTCGGCGTCGCGGCGTCCGTGCTCGCCGCCTGGGCGGTGTCGCGGCTGCTGCCCATCGGCGAGCCGATACGGCGGCGACTCTTCGCGCTGTCGACCGCGCTCGTCCTCGCCGGATCGCTGCTCATCGGCCAGGTCCCGTTCCTCATGGGCACCGCGCTCGGGCTCTGCGCTCTGCTGGCCGTCGTGCGCGAGCGGCCGTGGCTCGCGGCCGTGCTGGCGGTGGGATGTGCCCTGTCCAGCCCGCTCTCCGGCGCCTTCCTGCTCCTCATCGGCGCCGCCCTCACCGCCGCGCTCCCGTGGCGGCGGATGTTGCCGCTCGGCGCCGCCCTCGTCGGGCCGGTCGTCGCGCTGCCGCTCGGCGGCGCGGAGGGGCCGATGCCGTGCCCGTGGAGCAGCCCGGCGGTCGTCCTTCTTCTCTGCGCGTTCCTCGTCGTCTTCGCCCGTTTCGAGACCCTTGGGCACGCCCCGGTGTTGCACCGGTTCGCGGTTCTCTACGCCGTCTCGGCGGTCGGCGCCTTCGTCGTGCCCAACCCGATCGGCGGCAACATCGTCCGGCTCGGCCGGCTCATCGCGCTGCCGCTGGCCTGCTATTACCTGACCGGCGACCGCGGCCGTCGGCTCCTGACGACGCTCACCGCGGTTGTGCCCGCGGCCGCCTGGATCGGCCTGGCCGTCCTTCCGAACATCTCCTTCGGCGCGACCGATCCGTCGCGCAACGCGAACTACTACGGCGGGCTGCTGACCTACCTGCACAGCCAGAATCCGATGCAGGGGCGCCTGGAAATTCCGTTCACGCACGATCACTGGGAGGTCAGCCAGGTCGCGCCGCAGTTCCCGCTGGCCCGCGGCTGGGAGCGCCAGACCGACCTCCAGTACAACAAGCTGCTGTACACCAAGCTGAGCCCCGCCTCTTACCACCGGTGGCTGCGGGACACGGCCGTCGCGTTGGTGGCACTGCCCGACGTCGAACTCGACACCGGCGGCATCCCGGAAAGTCGGCTCCTGCACCACCCACCTTGGTATCTGCACCTGGTCTGGCAGAACGCGCATTGGAAGGTGTGGCGGGTCGTCGACGCCCAGCCGCTCACGACCGGGCCGGCGATCATCCGGCGCCTCGGGCCGTCCTCGTTCGAAGCCCAGTTCACCAGCCCGGGCACCGTCATCGTGCGGATCAGGGCGAGCTCGCTCTGGGAGGTCACGCAGGGCCGCGGCTGCGTGTCCGCCACCAAGAGCGGATGGATCACGGTCAGCAGCCCGCGCGCGGGCACGGTCGACGTCAGCGCCCGACTGAACATGCGCATGCTCGGCGCCGCGCGGGCGTGCGCCAGCTGACCGCCACGCCCGCGGGGCGTCGCGCTGCGGTAATGGCCATCGCGATCGACGGATTCGGACGGTAACCTTCGCCCGTGATCGCGGGGACCGGGCGATGACCTGTGCCTCCTGCGGGGTCGTCCTGCCCGAGGGCGCGAAGTTCTGTTTCGAGTGCGGGGCGCCGCAGGTGCTCTCCTGCGCGCAGTGCGGGCATCCGCTGATCCCCGCAGCGCGCTTCTGCTTGGCCTGCGGCGCACCGGCGGGCCGCGGCGTAAGTAGCTCGACCACCCCGCAGGCCCGCTCGGAGCGTCGCGTCACCTCCGTCCTCTTCGGCGACCTCGTCGAGTTCACGGCGCTGTCCGAGGGACGCGATCCCGAGGAGGTCCGCGAGCTGCTCGGCGGCTACTTCGAGCGGTGCCGGATGATCGTCTCGCGCTACGGCGGCACCATCGAGAAGTTCGTCGGTGACGCCGTCATGGCGGTCTGGGGAGTTCCAACCGCACATGAGGACGACGCCGAGCGCGCGGTCCGGGCCGGGATGGAGCTGGTCGACTCGATCGGCGGCTTCGGCGAATTGACCGACATGCCCGGCCTTTCCATGCGGGTCGGTGTGGTCACCGGGGAGGTCGCCGTCACCGTCGGCGCCACGCAGCAGGCGATGGTCGCCGGCGACGCCGTGAACACCGCGTCGCGGTTGCAGGCGGAGGCCGCGCCGGGCGCCGTCTGGGTCGACGAGCAGACCCGCGCGCTCACCGCGGCAGCCGTCGACTTCGCGGTTGTCGGCGAGCGGATGCTGCGGGGCAAGACCGAGCCGCTGCAGCTCTACCGGGCGGTCGCCGTGATGGCGTCGGTCGGTGGTGCGCGCCGCACCGATCGCGTCGAGGCGCCGCTGATCGGCCGGCGCCGTGAACTGGCACAGATCAAGGAATGCTTCCACGGCGCCGCTGAGGACGGCCGGGCCCGGCTCCTGCTGGTCTGCGGCGACCCGGGCATCGGCAAGACCCGACTGGGCTGGGAGCTGGAGAAGTACACCGACGGGCTGTCCCAGACGGTGCGCTGGCACTGGGGCCGCTGCCTGGCGTACGGCGACGCGATCGCCTTCTCGGCGCTGAGCGCGGCGGTGCGAGGACGGATCGGGGTGACCGAGTCCGACGACGAGGCCGCGACGCTGGCCAAGCTCGACGAGTCGCTGGTGCGCTTCGTCGCCGATCCGCTCCAGCGGGACTGGCTGCGCCCCCGCCTGGCGCTGCTGCTCAGGGACGCCGGGGACTGCTTCGAGCGCGAGGATCTCTTGGCCGCGTGGCGGGCCTGGTTCGAGGCGCTCGGCGGTGCCGGCGAGACGCCGGATCCCGTCGTCTGGGTGATCGACGACGCGCACCACGCCGACGACGGCCTGCTCGACTTCGTCGAGCATCTGATCACCGCGGCCGCCGTGCCCTTCTTGATCGTCCTGCTGGCCCGGCCGGAACTGCTGGAGCAGCGTCCGCGCCTGGCGACGATGCGGCGCACGGCCCTGATCCGCCTCGAGATCCTGCCGCACGTGGCGATGGCGGGACTGCTGGACAGCCTGGTGCGCGACCTCCCCTCGGACGCGCGCGACGACCTGATCGCGCGGGCGGAGGGAGTGCCCCTTTACGCCATCGAGACGGTGCGAGCGCTCGCCGACCGGGAGCTGGCGGTGGCCCATCCGGACGGCACCCGCACCCTCGCGCGGGGTGTCGGCTCGCGGGAACTGGCCGACCTCGGTGCGCCGGCGAGCCTGCAGGTGCTGGTCAGCAGCCGGCTCGACACGCTCGACCGGTTCGAGCGCAGCCTGCTCGCCACCGCCGCCGTGCTCGGATCGACGTTCACCGCCGATGCGCTGGGCGCGCTGACCCGGCGAACTGCCGGGGATCTCGAGCCGGTACTCGAGCGGCTGGTGCGCCGGGACCTGCTGCGAGTGATCACCGACCGGCTGTCCCCCGAGTACGGGCAGTACGCGTTCGTGCAGTCGGTGGTACGGCAGGTCGCCTATCGAACGCTGGCGCGGCGCGACCGCCTGCACTGGCATCTCGCGGCGGCGACGCATCTGCAGACGCTGCCGGAGGCCGGCGGCGCGCTCGCGGGGATCATCACCCGGCACCTGCTCGACGCCCATGACCTGCTCGCCCCGGGCGACCGCCGCCATGACGAGATCACCGCCCAGGTGGTGACCTGGCTCGAGCACACCGGCGACCGCGCGCGTGCGCTCGGCTCGCCGGTCGACGCGCTGCGCTCGTACGGGCAGGCCCTGCAGCGCTGCGCGGCCGGATCGGCGCAGGCCGCGCGGATCCGGCTTGCCGCGGCGGAGGTCGCCTCCGCCGCCGGGCGGTACGGCTCGGCGATCCGGTACGCCGAGCCGCTTCCCGCGTCCGTGCCCGCCGCCCAGCGGGCGCGGGTCGACGAGGTCCGGGCCTGGGCGCTGCGCGCCAACGGCGACGTTCCCGCGGCCCTGCTGGCGCTGCAGCCGTGGCTGGCCGGTCTCGACCGGATCCCGGCCGAGACCGGCGCCGACGTCTGCCGCACCGCGGCGAGCTGCCATCTCGAGCAGGGCGATCACCGCGAGTCCCGGGAACTCGCCGAGCGCGGGCTCCTGCTGGCCGAGGACACCGGCGACGCTCGCGCGATCGCGCGGTCGCTGAACATGGTGGCTCTCTCCACCCAGGCGGCGGGGCAGACCCGGATGGCCCTGGCCCTCTATAAGGGGCTGGCCGAGTTCGCCCGCGGCCACGGGTTGACCAGCATGGTCTGCCTGGCCGAGGTCAACATCGGCGCCTGCATGCTCAACGTCGACCCCGAGCAGTGCGTGCAGCACAGCCGCGACGGCATCGAACTCGGCACCCAGACCGGCGAGCTGGCGCGGGTGCTGGTCGCGGCCTGCAACGTGGCGATGGCCTGCCGGGTCCTGGGCCGGTGGGACGAGGTCGGCGCGCTGGCCGATCTGCCGAGCATCGCCGACAGCATCGCCGACGACCTCGTCGAGGCGCGGTGGATCGTCATCGAGCGGGCGATCATCGGTCTGGCCCGCGGCGAACAACACTTCGAACTTCCCGAGCCGAAGCCCGACGAAGGTGGCATCCTCGCGATCTGGAACCCGCTACCAGCAGGAATCCTGGCTTTCGCGGCGCGCGACTTCCTTGGCGCGCTGGCCGCGGCGCGCGCGGCGCTGGCCGCGTGCATGGAGCAGATGGGACTGGTCGACGACTTCTGCCATCACTGGACGCTCGCCGTCGACTGGGCGATGACGGCGCACGAGTACCACGTCGCGCGGGAGCTTCTCGATCTCGTGGAGGATGCCCCACCGGGACAGATCGAGCCGCTGGTCGCCGCGCAGCTGCCCCGCTTGCGTGGCAGCGTCGAGGCGGAGGACCCCGGCAGCACCGCGGACCCGGCCGCGGTCGAGGCCGACCTGCGAGCGGGGATCCAGGCGCTGGACCGGTTCGGCGCGGCGCCCGACCGCGCGCGGGCGCAGGCGACGCTCGGTCTGTGGCTGCTGCAGCAGGGACGGACCGCCGAGGCCACCCCGCTGTTGCACGCGGC
Organism: Jatrophihabitans sp.; assembly: GCA_025924515.1. GTDB lineage: Bacteria > Actinomycetota > Actinomycetes > Mycobacteriales > Jatrophihabitantaceae > JAICIE01. The sequence goes on from JAICIE010000021.1 coordinate 28,873, forward strand.
CCGGGCGACGTTCGGGGAACTGCGTGCCGCCGCCTGGCTGCACGAACTCGACGCGTCGCTGTCTCGGGCCGCCTGAGACCTGGCCGCCGCCCACTACCGAGCAGGACGTCCGGTTAACCTGGATTTACTGCTCGGGACGTTCGGGGGTGAGCAGCAGTGACGATCGAGGAAGCCGAGCCCGCAGAAGAGCAGTCGGCCCGCAAGCGGGCAGCGCTGACCCTCGGGTCGCTGGTGCTTCTCGCCGTCCTGATCGTGGTGTTGCTGGTCACGCTGACCGGTCACAGCCCGGCTCGTAGATCCTCGCCTCTCGCGCAGAACGTGCCGGCGCCGGCCGCCACCACGCACGCTGCGTCGTCGGCCAGGCCTTCTCCCTCGTCGTCGGAGCGCCGGTCCACCGCGGCGTCCTCGCGCTCGAGCGCGTCCGCGAAGCCCTCGCGGAGCGCCGCGCCCGGAGACACCGGCGGCCTGCTGCCGGCGCTGAACGCCTTCCGGTCGAGCCACGGCGTGCATCCGGTTCCGGGTGCGGTGACGCAGTCGGCTCTCGGCTGCGCGGCGAGTCAGGGCGACGCGTCGGCCTGCCCGTCGTCGTACTTCTGGGAGCCGGTCGCCGGACCGGACGGCAAACAGGTCGTGGACAAGATCGCGCAGCATCCCGACGGGACCGGCTGGCTGCTCGACCCGCGGATCAAGCGAGTCGAGATCGGTTGGAAGGCCGCCGGCGGCGGCGTGTGGGAGTGCGCGATCCTGGCCAGTTACTGACCGGCGCGCTGTACCGCCTCCACGTCGGCCTGCACGCTGCGCACGGTCCGCTCCGGAATCAACGGCCGCACCGGGCGCAGCTCCTCGAGCCCACTCGCCGCCAACGCCGCCGCGGCCGCGCCCAGAGCCGCGGTTGCCCCCAGCGCGGCGGCTCGCGGCGGGAGGGCGCGGTCGAACAGGCGCAGGACGAAGGCCGCCCCGGTGCCGGCGGCCATCGCGGCGCAGACCCCCGCCGCGCCGAGCAGCGTTGCTCCCTTCGCGGCTTGCCGGGCCTTGTCGGCCATCTCTGCCTGCGCGTTGCGAACCTCCTGCCCGACGAGCGTCGAGATCTGCTCGCTGACCTGCCTGAGCAGTTCGGTCGTGCTCGTGTTGTCCGGTTCGGTCATGTCCTGCTCCTCGCGTGCCGTCGCCGCCATGAAGGCCGTCCGTCTCTACTGTCCCCCGCTGCGGTCGGTGGCCGTCGCCGGCGGTTTGTCGCTCGTTACGGCGCTGAGCGCCGCCGGGAACCACCATTTCGAGCGACAAACGCCTCGTCACCGGGAGAGCCGACGCAGCACCTCGGGCAACGGCGTGGCCGGGTGGCCGGTGAGAGCGGGAACGTCGTCGGTCACGACGTCGAGTTCGCCGCTCGCGATGGCGGTGTAGGTCGACACCCAGGCGTCCACCTGCCAGTCCGGAGCTCCGTACCCGGCGCGCGACGCGTATGCCTCGTCGACTGTTTCGGGCTCGTACTGGACCGTGCGGCCGGACGACACGGACAGCGCGGCCGCGACCTGGTCGAGCGCCAGCGCCTGAGGTCCGGTGAGGGTGTGGACGGCGTCCGCATGCGCGTCGGGGTTCTGCAGAACCGCGGCGGCCGCTTCTGCGATGTCGTCCTGCGCGACCGCGGCGACCCTGCCCCGTCCGGCCGGTCCGCGCAGCGCGCCGTCCGCACCGATCATGGCCGGGAAGAAGTCGGCGTAGATGCTGTCGCGAAGGAAGGTGAAGGCGATACCGGAGGCACGGATGTGCTCCTCGGTCGCCCAGTGGTCCCGGGCGAGGGTGAAGGTGGCATCGGCGGTCGCGTTGCAGAAGGACACGTACACGAGGTGCTCGACGCCGGCCTGCACCGCCGCGTCGGTGAAGCTGTTGTGCTGCGCGACCCGGTCGGGAACCTCGGATGCAGAGACCATCAGGACGGTCCGGACGCCGGTGAGCGCCCGCCGCGCGGCCGCCGGGTCAGCGAATGACGCCGTCGCGACGTCCGCGCCCGGCAGCCGGGGCGCACGTGCGGGGTCTCGGACGACGAGGCGCTGGGCGACCCCGGCCTCGGCGAGGCGACGAGCGACTCGCCCGCCGAGGCGTCCGGTGGCGCCGGTGACGGCAATCTGCGCGGCGGTCATGAGGCCGTGAACCCTGCCGTCTGCGGCGGAATTCCGGCGGGGACCCACCCGTGAGATCGTGCTCGCGGCGAACCCGCCCAGGAGGTGCCCGATGGCCCGCGCCGTGCAACCCGTTCTCATCACCGCCGACGTCGACCGACTGGTGCGCTTCTACACCGACCTGCTCGACGCCGAAGAAGCAGTTCGGTTCCCTGAGGACGGCGCGCTTTTCTACGTCGGGCTGCGGATCGGCACCAGCATCTTGGGGATCACCACCGACAGCGCGCCGCCGCAGGGAGCGCAGCGGATCCTGTTGAGCGTCGACGTCGACGAGGTCGACCCGCTGCTCGAGCGGGTGGAGGGTCTCGGCGGTCGGGTGCTGAACCCGCCGAACGACATGCCGTGGGGACAGCGCGTGGCGCACGTGCAGGACCCCGACGGCAACACCGTGAATCTGGCGCAGGATTTGTGACCCGCGGCCGGCCCCGCATCACAGATGTCCACGTCGACCTGCGACTCGCCTAGCGCATCGCTGATGACGCGCCCGGCGTCACGCTGCGGTCGTCATCCAGACCGCCGCGTCCGGAGCCAGCACTCCGTCCTCGATCCCCGCACTGGCCAGAAGGACGTCACCGATCGGAAGCGCGACAGGGCTGTCGCCCATGTTCATCACCAGCAGCAATCCTGATGGATAGTGCGCCGTGAGAACCGCGTCGTCGCAGGAGACCTCGACGCGGTCGTCGGCCAGAACCGCGCCAGCACGCAACGACCGGCGACGCAGATGGAGGGCATGGCGGGTCAGCGTCAGCATCGATCCGGGATCCTGACGTTGGGATCCGACCGAGTAGCGCCCCCAGTCGGGCGGCATCGGCAGCCACGGTTCGACGGCCGCGCTCGAGAAACCGTGACTGCGGCCGGGGTCCGCGGTCCAGGGCAGCGGGACGCGTGCCCCGTCGCGCGATCTGCCGGAGCGGGCGTAGGCCGGGTCCTGGCGCCACTGCTCGGGCACGTCGACCTCCGGCAGGCCGAGCTCCTGACCCTGGTAGAGGTATGCGGCGCCCGGCAGGAACAGCACGGCGAGCAGCGCCGCGCGGGCCCGAGCGGCGCCGCGCGGGCCGGCGCCATAGCGGGTCGGCGTCCGTACCACGTCATGGTTCTCGACCACCCAGGTGGGCGGCGCGCCACCCGCGTCGCGGCCGGCGAGAAGGCCGTGAATGCTGCGCATCCAGGTCGGCGCGTCCCACGCGGCGGCGACCAGGTCGAACGCGAAGGCCTGGTGCAGCTCGTCCGGACGGGTGTAGCGCCACTGCCGCTCGGCGGGCAGGTTGACCTCGCCGACGAGCACGCGCGGCGGGTCGTAGGAGTCCGCTATGCGGCGCCAGGCGCGGAACACGTCGTGCGTGTCCTCCTGGTCGGCGGCGTGCACGATCGTCCTCAACTGCATCGGCCGGTATCCGGCCAGCAGGTGGCCGAGGTCGGGCAGTCCCGCAGCCTTGTGGAAACCGTGCGCGACGTCGATGCGCAGTCCGTCGACGCCGCGGTCGAACCAGAACCGCAGGACGCCCTCGAACAGCTCGGCCGTGCGCGGGTCACGCCAGTTCCAGTCCGGCTGCTGCGGTGCGTACAGATGCAAGTACCACTCCCCCGGGGACCCGTCGGGTTCGGTGATGCGCGTCCACGCCGGACCGCCGAACACGCTCGGCCAGTCGTTGGGTGGTTCGCTGCCGTCCAGGCCGCGGCCGGGCCGGAAGTGGAACCTGGCCCGCTGCGAACTGCCGGGCCCCGCGGCCAGCGCGGCGCGGAAGAGCGGGTGCTGATCGGAGCAGTGGTTGGCGACAAGATCGATGAGGACCCGCAGGCCGAGTTCGTGCGCGCGGCCGAGGAGGGCGGTTGCGTCATCGAGCGTGCCGAACAGCGGGTCGACGTCGCAGTAGTCGCTCACGTCGTAGCCGTGGTCGGCCTGCGGCGAGCTCTGGAACGGGGTCAGCCAGACGGCGTCGGCGCCGAGGTCGGCGACGTGCTGCAGACGTCCGGTGATGCCGGCGAGATCACCGATCCCGTTCCCGTCCGCGTCGGCGAAGGACCGCGGATAGATCTCGTAGACGACGGCGTCGCGCCACCAGGACCTGCCGTCGTGGCCCGGGAAGCCTACGTGCCGAGCAGTACTCAGGTCCGCGCCCACTTCGCCATCGCCAGCCCGAACACGCCGAAGGCGACGAGCCCCAGCGCGATCAGCGCCAGCAGCCAGGGGCCGTAGGACTGGTGCGCCAGGGTCCGCAGGGCGCCGTCGAGGCCGCGGGACTTGTGCGGATCCTCGGTGATCGCCGCGTCGACCACCAGGATCCCCACCAGCGCGAAGACCACGCCCCGCGCCGTGGTGCCGACCGTCCCCAGCGCCGTGACGACCTTCTCAGTGCGTTCGGACATCTGCGCGGTGTCGAGGTGCTTGCGGAACTTGCGGCGCACTCCCTCGACTATCAAGGCCGCACCGACGACGAAGACGACGATCCCGCCAAGCCCGACGAGCCACCGGCCGGCGGCATTCTGCATCAACGTGGCCGTCCAGCCCTGCGACTTCTGGTCCTGGCTCGACGATGCACTGCCCGTCAGCACGCTGACCGCGCTCGCGCACAGACCGGTGTAGACGACGGCCCGGCACAGCGACTTCGCTCGCGCGCCGGCCTTCTTGCCGTCCTCAGGGGTTCCGACCGCAGCCTGCGCGTACCGCCAACAGGCGTAGCCCGCCAGGCCGATGACCACGAGGACGAGCAGGACGGCACCGCCCGGCTGCGCGGCGATCTCGGCGAACGCTCCGCGCTGGTTGGCCTGGTGGCTGCTCCCGCCGCCGACCGCAATGTCGATCGCCAGGAATCCGATGATGAGATAGACGACGCCGCGCGCGGCCAGCCCGAGGCGCGCCGCGACGTTCAGGGCCTTGCTGTGCGCGACCTGCTCACCGGCCCGCCGGCCGTGGCCCCGCACCCGACTGCTTCTGCGCCGAAGCGTGTCTGACATCATGTCACGGTATCCTTCCCGGCCGCCATGATCCCCTCACGGCAGGTCAGGGACGACCGTCCTGATCCACGGCACCAGATTGTCGATCCGCGCCGTCGTCTCGGCTGACGAATGCGGGCAACTCGGGCCATTGCTCTCGACCGACACGAGCTTCGGGGACGACGCCGCCGTGAAGTACGGCGCGCCCGAGTCGTAGAGGCAGGCACTCGTGTCCGCGCTCGGGTAATAGCCGACCACCGAGACGGTGTGCTGCTGCACCGTGCTGATCTTGACCTCTCCCCAGTAGAGGACGGTCGAGGGCGCGGGGTTCGCGCTCGAGGTGGCGCCCCAGCCGGCGAGGTCCAGGATGTTCGCCCGTCCCGGTTTGACGGTGTTCAAGGCCAGCGGTGTCACGTCGGTGACCGGCTGCGTCAGGTGCGCGAGGGACACGTCCGCGGTGCTGGACTGCGCAACGACGTCGACCGTGCGCTCCTCGCCCGCGTTGGTCGTCGTGTCGTTGGTGTTCAGCGTTGCGCTCGTCGGGTACGGCACCGGGCCGCTGACCGGATTGCGATTCACGTCGTGGAAGCAGTGCCCCGCGGTGACCAGCCACGTCGGCGAGATGAGGGCCGCCGAGCAGGCACTGTCATAGGAGCCGCCACCGGCCTTCGGGATCGCGGTCATCGTCAGCTTCACGGCGAACGGGAACTGGCCGGGCGAGGCCGCGATCCCGTCCGCGACGGCCGAGGCGGAGGGAGCCGTCACCAACGACATAGCGGCGAGGACGGCGACGGCACACACGGAACGTCGGAGCACGGGGATCACCGCTTCGCTACACGGACGGAAAGCACTTCATACAGGACGGGAGCGCCTGCGGCGCCCGTCGTCCCCTCGTTATCACAGCGATCGGGTCGGCGTCCGTGTCGCGCCTCGGCCTCCGGCATCGGTCGACCCGTCTGGGTGGTTGACGCCGTGAACCCGGTGACCGAGGATCAACGGGCCGTCCGCACCTGTTCACGATCAACACACGGTCGACAGCTGCTTCCCGAACGGCGTCAGGAGCACGGATGCCCAGACCGCGTACGACCCGAGCGAGCGTTGTCGTTCTCGCCGCGGTTGCGGCCCTCGTCGTAATCGCCGACCACGGTCGGGACTCGACGGGACGGCGGGCCGCGGACCCCGCCGCGGCGACGTCTCATCCGGCGCCGCAGCCATCGGCCCGGACGCAAGCGTCCGCAAGCGCAGCAGGGTCGCGGTCGGCGGCGACTGCCATCCGTGCGGCGCAGCAGGCCGGGGAGATGAGCGCGGCGGCCGCACGGGACGCTGCCGCGCGGGCCGGCGAATCTCAGGCCGTCGCATCCCGGGCGGCCGCGTCACGGGCAGCGGCGTCACGGGCAGCCGCGTCACGGGCAGCCGCCTCACGGGCAGCCGCCTCACGGGCAGCGGCAGCGGCGGCACGGGCAGCAGCCTCACGGGCAGCGGCGTCACGGGCAGCGGCGTCACGGGCAGCGGCGTCACGGGCAGCGGCGTCACGGGCAGCGGCGTCACGGGCAGCGGCGGCGCGGGCAGCCGCGGCGCGGGCAGCC
>JAICIE010000022.1 GCA_025924515.1 Jatrophihabitans sp.
CGGGCACCGGTGCGGTGTACGCCAGCACCGGCAACGCCGACGAGGACAACCTCGCCGGTCACGGCTGCAACTGCGCCCGCGCAGGGACGTCCTACTCCATCGTGCGGCTCAACGGCACCACCATGAAGCAGATCGACCATTGGACCGACGGCACCGCGCACGCCGACGCCGCGGACCTGTTGGACCAGGACTTCGGCGGGTCGCCGTCGACGTTTCAGGGAACGCTGAACGGAACCACGACCCCGCTCGCCGGCGCCTGCAACAAGGACGGTTGGTACTACGTCGTACAGCGCAACAACCTCCGCGCCGGGCTGACCTGGAAGTTCCAGGTCGGCACTGCGAACGGTCAGGGCGGCGGCTTCGACGCCTGCCTGTCCGCGGCAGCGTTCGATCCGACAGCAGGGCAGCTGGTGATCGGGGGCAATTCCACCGCCACCAATATCGACGGCCGGGCCTACCCGGGCTCCGTGCGCGGCCTGTTCACCGCCCAGCCCGCGGCGCAGCGGGTGCGGTGGGACAACGGCCTGCCCTGCAACGTCATCGGCAGCCCCAGCATCAACGGCAACGGTCTCGTCGCCGCCGCAACGTACGGCAGTTACGGCAACGGCACGTACCAGCGCTGCGACGCGACCGCCGGCCGCCACTACGGGGCGTCCTGCGACGACACCGACGGCACGCCGCACGTCTACGTCCTCAACGGGCGCAAGCCGGTCCCGAACAGCAACGGCCGCCCGGACGCGCCGGTGCTCTGGTGCCAGCGGCTGCCGATGGGCGACTTCTCGCAGCCGACCTTCGCCGACGGGTACCTCTTCGTCGCGGCCGGATCGACCGGACCCAGCACGGCGACGCCCCAGGTGACCGCCTACACGCCCTGAACCGCGGCGACAGCGCGGGCGAACCCCCTCCGGGAGCCGAGCAGCATCCGGAAGCGCCGCTGGCGTGAAAGAGCACGGACGGCACCACCCACGCCGGCGTCGTTCCCATCCACGAGCCGGCGCCCGGCGGGGAGAGGTGCCGGGGAGGGCCGATCGACCGCCCTCGGCGCCTTACCACCGGTCAGTAGCATCCGGACCGCAGGAGCAGGGGCCCCGCCGGGCGCGGCGGGGCCCCTATTCTCGTCGAGTCCCGATGCGAGAGGTCGAGCATGAACGTCGTCGTTCTGGTCAAGCAGGTCCCGGACACGGAGGGCAACCGCAAGCTCGATCCCGGGGATCACACCGTCGACCGCGCAGCCGTCGACCCCGTGATCAACTATATCGACGAGTTCGCGATCGAGGAGGGGCTCCGGCTCAAGGAGGCACACGGGGGTGAGGTCACGATCCTCACCGTGGGCCCGGAGCGCGCCACCGAGTCGATCCGCAAGGCGCTCTCGATGGGCGCCGACAAGGCCGTGCACGTGCTCGACGACGCTCTCCACGGCTCCGACGCCCTGCAGACCGCTCACGTGCTGGCCAAGGCCCTCGGCACCCTGGAATGGGACGTGGCGGTCGCGGGATCCGAGGCGACCGACTCGCGCATGGCGGTCGTGCCCGCGCTGCTCGCCGGCCTGCTTGACGTCGCCCAGCTGACGCAGGCGCGCAAGGTAACGGTCGACGGATCGTCGGTCACCGTCGAACGGGTCACCGAAGGCGGCTACGAGGTGGTTGAGGGATCGACGCCGGCCGTCCTCAGCGTCGTCGAGAAGATCAACGACCCCCGCTATCCGTCGTTCAAGGGCATCATGGCGGCCAAGAGCAAGCCCGTCACCGTCCTCGGTCTGAGCGATCTGGGCCTCGACCAGAGCGATGTCGGCCTGGCCAACGCCGCCTCGGAGGTCGTCTCGTTCGAGAATGCGCCGCCCCGGCAGGCCGGTCAGATCGTGAAGGACGACGGCAGCGGCGCAGTTCAGATCGCTGACTTCCTCGCCGCCAAGAAGCTCATCTGAGTCGACCGCACAGGAGGACGGACATGGCAGAGGTATTGGTGCTGGTCGACGCCGCCGACGGCACCGTCAAGAAGCCCACACTGGAACTGCTGACCGCCGCTCGGAGCCTCGGCGAGCCGGCCGCCGTCGTGATCGGCGCGCCGGGAGCCGCCGCTGCGACGAAAGGCGCGCTCGCGGAATTCGGGGCGGCCAAGATCTACGTCGTCGAGGACGAGGACGCCTCCGGATACTCCGTCGCGCCGAAAGCCGAGGCCCTCGCGGCCGTCGCGGCGCAGGCGTCCCCGGCCGCCGTCCTCATCCCGTCGAGCAACGAGAACAAGGAGGTGGCCGCCCGGCTGGCACTCGAGCTGGGCGCCGGGCTCATCACCGACGCGGTGGACCTCGGCGCCGACCTGGCTGCCACCCAATCGATCTTCGGCGGCTCCATCACGGTGCAAGCCAAGGTGACTCGCGGCGTCCCGGTGATCACCTTCCGACCCAACTCGTTCACCCCTGAGCCTGCGCCGGCGGCGGGCGAGGAGGTCCCGGTCGCCGTCGCGTTCTCGGACGGCGCGAAGCGGGCCAGGATCGTCGACCGGGTCACCGAGGCCAAGGGGTCGCGGCCGCAACTCACCGACGCCTCCGTGGTCGTGTCCGGCGGCCGCGGCATCGGGAAGGCCGAGAACTTCGACATCATCGAGAAGCTCGCCGACTCGCTCGGCGCCGCGGTCGGCGCGTCGCGCGCGGTCGTCGACGCCGGATGGGTGGGCCACCAGATGCAGGTCGGCCAGACCGGGGTCACCGTCTCCCCGCAGCTGTACATCGCCGTCGGGATCTCCGGTGCTATCCAGCACCGCGCCGGGATGCAGACCTCGAAGACCATCGTCGCGATCAACAAGGACGCCGAGGCGCCGATCTTCGAGCTGGCCGACTTCGGCGTCGTCGGCGACCTGTTCCAGGTGGCGCCGCAGCTCACCGAGGAGATCGCCAGGCGCCGCGGCTGACCGGTCGCTTCGCTGCTGCCGCACGTGTCCCGTTTGCATCAGCGATCCGGGTGCGCGAAGGCGGCAAACCGGTGCCCGGCGCGTTTGCCGCATGCAAACCGGGGGCGGGTGACGTGCCACCCGGGAATACGGGCGGACCGTCCGGAGATAGTGACAGGGTGACCACAGCGACGCGGCCCGCGACATCCGCGTCGCTGTACTCCGGGTCGCTGCGGGCCACGACCGGCGGGGTCGTCGTCCTGATCAGCATGATCGCCTTCGAGGCGATGGCCGTGGGTCCGGCGCTGCCGACTGCGGCGCGGGAACTGCACGGGCTGTCCGCCTACGGGTGGGCGTTCACGGCGCTGCTGGCGGCCAACGTCGTGGGCATGGTCGCCGCCGGCGTGCTGAACGACAGCCGCGGTCCCCGGCGCCCGCTCGCGCTGGGCATGGCGGCCTTCTGCGCGGGCCTGGTGGTCGCCGGGACGTCGACGACGATGGCGCAGCTGGTGATCGCCCGCGGGGTGCAGGGCCTGGGCAGCGGCCTGCTGATCACGTCCGTGTACGTCGTCATCGGCACCGAGTACCCCGACCGGCTGCAGCCGAAGGTGTTCGCGGTGACGTCCTCCGCGTGGGTCGTGCCGTCGCTCGTCGGTCCGCTCGTCTCCGGCCTGCTCGCCCAGCACGCGAGCTGGCGTTGGGTCTTCCTGGGCCTGCTGCCGTTCACGCTCGTCGGCGTCGTCCTGATGCTGCCGGTCCTCCGACGCCTGGCGCGCCCGGCGCCGTCCGCAGGCCTCGATTCACGCGCCGCCGGGCACCTGCTGCTGCGCGCCGGCGCGGTCGCGACCGGCATCTCGGTGCTGGAAGCGAGCGGCCAGCATCCGAGCCCCGTTGTCCTGGCCCCGGCCGCCGGCGGGCTCGTCCTTCTCGTCTGGGGACTTCGGCGGCTGCTGCCGCGCGGCATCGTCCGCGCCCGGCCGGGCGTTCCCGCGGCGGTCGCGCTGCGCGGCCTGCTGGCCGGCGCCTTCTTCGGTGCGGAAGCCGTCGTCCCCCTGTCGCTCACCGTCCAACACGGCTACGGCGCCACCGCGGCCGGACTGCCGCTCAGCGCCGCCGGCGTCACCTGGGCGCTGGGGTCGTGGTGGCAGGGCCGGACCGTCGCCGCCGACAACCAGGCCCTGCGGCTGCGGGTCGCCCGCGCCGGCTTCTACTGCGTCGGCATCGCGGTGCTGCTCCTCGCCGCCACCGCGCTACCCGGCGCGCCCGCGCTCATCGTCTACCCCGCCTGGGCGATCGCCGGACTGGGCGCCGGACTGACGATGCCGTCGTCGAGCGTGCTCCTGCTCCGGGCGACGACGGACGCCGAGCGCGGCGCGGACTCTGCGGCCCTGCAGCTCTGCGACACCACGGCCAGCTCGATCACCACCGGCCTGGCCGGCGTCCTCATCGCCGCCGCCGCCCGCGGCGCGATCGGCTACGGACCGGCCTTCTTTCTTCTCGACCTGGCAATGGCCGCAATCGCCGCGACCGGTGTCCTGGCCGTCACCACCGCGGGTCGTCCGGCGCCGGTCGGGGCGCCGGTACTCGACCGCGCCGCGCCGTAAGGTTGTCGCCGATGGCCTATCTCGATCACGCGGCGACGACGCCGGTGCTGCCCGAGGCGGTCGACGCCGTCAGCGCCGCGCTCGGGGAGCTCGGCAACCCGTCGTCGCTGCACGGCTCGGGCCGCCGCGCCCGCCGTCGGCTGGAGGAGGCGCGCGAGCAGATCGCGGCCTGCGTCGGCGCGCGGCCGTCCGAGGTGATCCTCACCTCCGGCGGTACGGAAGCCGACAATCTCGCGGTCAAGGGGCTGTACTGGGCGCGCCGGGCCGCCGATCCGCGCCGCGACCGGGTGATCGTCAGCGCCGTCGAGCACCACGCGATCCTCGACGCGGCGGCCTGGCTGGAGCACCACGACGGGGCCCGCGTCGAGGTCCTGCCCGTCGACGGCGCCGGCCGGGTAGATCCCGACTCGCTGCGATCCGCTCTCGCCCGCGACCCCGACTCGGTGGCGGTCGCCAGTGTGATGTGGGCGAACAACGAGGTCGGCACGGTGCAGCCCGTCGCCGAACTGGCGGCGATCGCCCGGGACCACGGCGTGCCGTTCCACAGCGACGCGGTGCAGGCGGTGAGCACCCAGCCGGTGAACTTCGCGGCGTCCGGCGCCGACGCGCTGTCGCTGACCGGCCACAAGATCGGCGGTCCGGTGGGCACGGGCGCGCTGTTGCTGCGCCGCGACCTCGCCTGCGAGCCCCTGCTCCACGGCGGGGGACAGGAACGCGACGTGCGGTCGGGAACCTTGGACGTCCCCGGCGCGGTGGGCTTCGCCACCGCCGTCGCGGTGGCCGTCGATCGGCGCGCGGAGCTGCGCAACCGGCTCATGACCCTGCGCCGGGCCTTGGTCGGCGGGGTGCGGGACCAGATCCCGGACGTGATCGAGAACGGGCATCCGGCCGAGCGGCTGCCCGGCCTCGCCCACCTGACCTTCCCCGGCTGCGAGGGCGACTCGCTGCTGATGTTGCTCGACGCTCGGGGCATCGAGTGCTCCACGGGATCCGCCTGCTCGGCCGGCGTGGCCCAGGCCTCCCACGTCCTGCTCGCGATGCAGGCCTCGCCCGAGCTGGCCCGGGGGTCGCTGCGGTTCTCGCTCGGGCACACGTCGACGCAGCAGGACGTGGACGCGGTGCTCGAGGTCATCGGTCCGGTCGTGGCGCGGGCGCGCCGGGCCGGCCTTGCCTCGGTGGCCGGCTGATGCGTGTCCTCGCCGCGATGAGCGGGGGCGTCGACTCGGCGGTCGCCGCCGCCCGCGCCGTCGATGCCGGGCACGAGGTCACCGGAGTGCACCTGGCGCTCTCCCTCGCCCCGCAGACGCTGCGGACCGGCGCGCGGGGATGCTGCACCCGCGAGGACGCGCACGACGCGCGGCGGGCCGCGGACGTCCTCGGGATCCCCTTCTACATATGGGATCTCGCCGAACGGTTCCGCGCCGACGTGATCGACGACTTCGTGGCGGAGTACGCCGCCGGTCACACGCCCAACCCGTGCCTGCGCTGCAACGAGAAGATCAAGTTCGCGGCGGTGCTCGACCGGGCGCTCGCCCTCGGGTTCGACGCGGTCGTCACGGGCCACCACGCCCGCGTGCAGGACGGCCGGCTGTACCGCTCGGTCGACGCGGCGAAGGACCAGTCCTACGTCCTGGCGGTGCTGCGGCCGGACCAACTGGCGCACGCCGTCTTCCCGCTCGGCGACAGCACCAAGGCGCAGGTGCGCGCCGAGGCGGCGGCGCGCGCTCTGGCCGTCGCCGACAAGCCGGACTCGCACGACATCTGCTTCATCGCCGACGGCGACACCCGCGCGTTCCTCCAGCGCCGCCTGGGCTCGCAGCAGGGACCGATCGTCGACGCTGACACCGGCGACGTTCTCGGCAGCCATCAGGGATCCTGGGGATTCACGGTCGGGCAGCGGCGGGGCCTCGACCTGCGCCGCGCCGCGGCTTCCGGTGAGCGGCGCTACGTCCTCGCCGTCGAACCGGCCTCGAACACCGTCGTGGTCGGTCCCCGCGAGCGGCTGGCGGTCGACGAGATCCGGGCGGCAGGGCCGGTCTGGACCTCTTCCAGGCCGGGGACCGGGTTCGGCTGCTCGGTACAGATGCGGGCGCACGGGATGGTGAGTCCGGCGACGGTGACGGTCGAGGACGGTGCAGTAGTGGCGCGTCTGCATCATCCGCAGCACGGCGTGGCCGCCGGACAGGCACTGGTCATGTACGACGGCGACGAGGTGCTCGGTTCCGCCACGATCACCGCCGCCGGCCGGATTGCTGCGGACGCGTGAGCGAGTTTCCCTGGCCGCCCGGTGCCGCCACCGGCATCGGGTCGCTGCCGGGCACCGACCCGGTCGAGGCGGCACGTCTGATCTTCGGTGAGCTGCCGGATCTGCCGCACCTGCCCGAGCTCCCGCAGCGCGGTCCCGGCGCGGACATGATCGGTCGCGCGGCCGCGCTGCTCGTCGACCTGCCGGCCGAGATCGTGCCGTCCGGCTGGCGACTGACGGCGCGACCCGGCCGGGAGCTGCGGCGGGCCCGGGATTTCCTCGCCTGGGATCTCGACGCTCTGGAGCAGGTGGCCGCGCAGCACGACGGCACGATCAAGGTCCAGGTGGCCGGGCCGTGGACGATCGCCGCCTGCGTCGAGCTGCCGTCCGGGCACAAGCTGGTCAGCGACCCGGGCGCGGTCCGCGACCTGACCGCGTCGCTGCGCGAGGGTGTTCGCGGCTTGCTCGGCGACGTTCGCCGCCGGGTGCCCTCCGCGACCGTCGTCCTCCAGGTCGACGAGCCTTCCCTTCCGGCCGTGCTGAGCGGCCGGGTGCCCACCCCCTCCGGCTACGGAACCGTTCCCAGTGTGGAGTCGGCGACCGTCCAGCAGGCGCTGGCCGACCTGCTCGCGGTGGCCGACCCGGAGACCCGGGTCGTGCACTGCTGCGCACCGGGAGCACCCATTGGCATGCTGCGCGCCGCCGGCGCCGACGCGGTCGCGCTCGACGCCGGGTTCGTCACCGCCACCATGACCGACGCGGTGGGCGCGGCGGTCGATGACGGCGGCTCGCTGTGGCTCGGGGTGGTTCCCGCAACCGACTCGCCCGTCGGCTTCTCCCAGGCGCGAGGCCAGATCCGCCACCTCTGGAGCACCGTCGGCTTCGGCGAGGACCTGCTGGGGCGCCGCGTCGTCCCGACCCCTGCCTGCGGGCTGGCCGCTGCGACACCCGAGTACGTCCGGCGGGTGCTGTCGCTGCTGCGCGATCTGGGCCGCGACCTCGTCGACCCGGTGCAGGACGACCGGACTGTCGGACCCGCTCGGTAACCTCGCGCCCGTGACGACCGCCGCTCCCGCAACCGAGGAGGCCCGCGAGGAGCACGCCCGGCTCGCCCAGCGGGTCGACGACGCGGCGTACCAGTACTACGTCCTCGACGCGCCGACGTCGAGTGACGCGGAGTACGACTCGATGCTGCGCCGGCTGGAGGAATTGGAAGGGCAGTTCCCGGAACTGCGCACGCCGTCCTCGCCGACGCAGCGGGTGGCCGGCACCTATTCGACCCTGTTCACGCCGGTCGACCATCTCGAGCGCATGCTCAGCCTCGACAACATCTTCACCGCCGAGGAGCTCGCGGCGTGGGCGCACCGGGTCGAGCGCGACGCCGGCACGGTGCCCGCCTACCTGTGCGAGCTCAAGGTCGACGGTCTTGCGGTGAACCTGCTCTACGAGAACGGCCGGCTCGTGCGCGGCGCGACCCGCGGCGACGGCCGCACCGGTGAGGACGTGACCCCGAACATCCGCACCATCGTCAATGTGCCCAACCGACTGACGGGCGAGGACGTGCCTGCCGTGCTCGAGGTGCGGGGCGAGGTCTACTTCCCGGTCGGGCACTTCGAGCAGCTCAACGCCGCGCTGGTCGAGGCCGGCAAACCGCCCTTCGCCAACCCCCGAAACACCGCCGCCGGGTCGCTGCGGCAGAAGGACCCTCGGGTGACCGCCAGCCGTCAGCTGAAGCTGGTGCTGCACGGAGTCGGCCGGGTACAGGGCGGCCCGACCGTCAGCGCGCAGTCCGAGTGGTACCGGATCCTGCACGGCTGGGGGCTGCCCACGTCGCCGCGCGCGGAGGTCAAGGCCGACCTCGATGAGGTCCAGGCCTATGTCGACCACTACGGCGAGCATCGGCACGACGTCGAGCACGAGATCGACGGCGTCGTGGTGAAGGTCGACGACCTGGCGCTGCAGCGGCAGCTCGGCGCGACGAGTCGGGCCCCGCGGTGGGCGATCGCCTACAAGTACCCGCCCGAAGAGGTCAACACCAAGCTTCTCGAGATCCTGGTCAACGTCGGCCGCACCGGGCGCGTCACGCCTTTCGGGCGGATGGAGCCGGTGCGGGTCGCCGGGTCGACAGTCGAGATGGCGACCCTCCACAACGCCGACGAGGTGCGCCGCAAGGGCGTGCTGATCGGCGACACCGTGGTGCTCCGGAAGGCCGGCGACGTGATTCCGGAGATCGTCGGTCCGGTGGCCGCGCTGCGCGACGGCAGCGAACGCCCCTTCGACATGCCGACGCACTGCCCGGAGTGCGGCACCGAGCTGCGGCCCGAGCGAGAGGGCGACAAGGACATCCGCTGCCCGAACGCCCGCAGCTGCCCGGCGCAACTTCGCGAGCGCCTGTTCCACATCGCGTCTCGCGGAGCCCTCGACATCGAGGCGCTGGGCTACGAGGCGGCGATTGCGCTGCTTCAGGGCGGACTGCTCGTCGACGAAGGCGACCTGTTCGACCTGGCACCGCGCGAGAGTGAGCCCGCCGACGCCGCGGCCGCACGGCTGGCGCGGGTGTCGTTCTACACCAGGGCGGCGAAGAGGTCCGATCCGCCACAGCGGGTGCACGACGGCCGGGTGCTGTCCGCGAACGGCGACAAACTGCTGGCCAATCTCGCGCAGGCGCGCACCCGGTCGCTTTGGCGGGTGCTGGTCGCGCTGTCGATCCGCCATGTCGGGCCGACCGCGGCGCGGGCGCTGGCCACCGAGTTCGGGTCGATCGACGCCATCCGGGCCGCCTCGGTCGACGAGCTGGCCGCCGTCGAGGGCGTCGGCCCGGTGATCGCCGAGGCCGTCCGCGAGTGGTTCGCCGTCGACTGGCACGCGGCGATCGTCGACAAGTGGCGCGCCGCCGGGATGGTGATGGCCGACCAGCCCGAGCAGAGCGCACCCAAGACGCTGGCCGGCCTCACCGTCGTGGTCACCGGGTCGCTGACCGGCTTCTCCCGCGACGAGGCGAAAGAAGCCATAGTCGGGCGTGGCGGCAAGGCCGCAGCGTCGGTGTCCAAGAAGACTGACTACGTAGTCGTCGGGGACAACGCCGGATCCAAGGCCGAGAAGGCCGAGCAACTGGGCGTCCCCATCCTCGACGAGGAGGGGTTCCGGCAGCTGCTGGCTCACGGCGCCCCCGGGGTGGCGACATAGTCAGCCTGGGTATGCCGTCATTGAGTCCAATTACCTGCAACCCATCTTCATCTGGGACAAAGGAGACCATGGCCGTCCTCGAGCGCCCCGACGTAAGGGTGGCGCCGGCGCCGGCGGAGGGTCCGCGCCGCGCGTCGGTGCGCTGGCTCGTGTTCGGGGTCGCCGCGGCGCTGTACGCCGTCCTCACGGTCGCCGTGCTCGTGCGCTCACCGGTTACCCGCCTCGACGGCACCCTGTTCCGTCTCGACCTCTACGATCGCGCGCCGCACCTGTGGCCGGCCATCAACACTTACGTCATGCTCGGCCAGCGGGCACCCGTGACCTTCACCGCGCTGCCGTGGATCCTCTGGCGGTGCTGGCGGATGCGAACTCGCACGCCGTTGCTGCGGCTGCTGGTCGCGCTCGCCGTGCTGAACCTCAGTGTGGGCGTCGTCAAGGTGTTCGTCGGCCGCAACGGGCCGCTGCACACACCGAACGCTCACGACGTGTTCGCCGGCGGCAACATCTACCCGTCGGGGCACACGTCCAATGCCGTGGTGATGTTCGGGCTCCTGGCGTGGATGGCGGTGCGGCACCGCCGCGCCGGGATCGGCGCCGCGGTGTTCCTGTCCACCACGGTCGGGCTCTGCACGATTTACCTCGACACCCACTGGTTCAGTGACGTCGTCGGGGGCTGGCTCGCCGGCGCCCTGGTGCTGCTGGTGCTGCCGAGCCTGATGCCCCCCGTCGAGCGGGGGGCCGACGCGGTGCTCCGGCGGGTTCGGAGCCTGCGCAGCTGGCCGGTGCCGGCGCCCGAGGAGGAGATCCCGCCTCGCCGAACCCTCAGTGACGCCCGGCGCTGAGGCGCGGCCGCGTGCATCCACCTTTCATGCCCGGGTCAGAGGGTTGACCGGTTCCCGGAACGCTCCGCCCGCGGGAACGGTCGTGGTCGTCGGGTCGGCCAACATGGACCTCGTGCTGCGGGTCGACTCCCTGCCTGCCGCCGGTGAGACCGTCCTGGGCGGTGGGCCGGAGTGGCTGCCCGGCGGGAAGGGAGCGAACCAGGCGGTGGCGGCGGCCCTGAGCGGCGCCGACGTCCGGATGATCGGATGCGTCGGCGACGACGCCGGGGGCCGGGCCGTCCTCGCCGCCCTGCAGTCGGCCGGCGTGGACACGACTTCGGTCCGCGTGCTGTCCGGACAGAACACCGGCATGGCCGTGGTCCTGGTCGCGCCGGACGGCGAGAACGCGATCGCGGTCTCACCCGGTGCCAACCTGGCTCTTGCGCCGGCCGACGCCGGGGTCGTCGCATCGTCGCTCGGTCCCTCGGACGTGCTGCTCGTGCAGATGGAGGTGCGAGCGGATGTCGTTGCAGAGGCGGTGTCGCTTGCCGCCGCCGCGGGCAGCCGACGGGTACTGAACCTGGCGCCCGCCGCCGCGATCCCGGCAGCAACCCTGGCGCAGCTGGACCTACTGGTGGTCAACCGCAGCGAGGCGGAGTTCCTGCTGAACCGCCCGCTTGCCAACCCCGCCGCGCGCCGCGAGGCGGTTCGCGACCTGCGCGCGTTGGGCCCCGCAGCGGTCGTCCTGACGGCCGGCGGTGAGGGATGCGTCCTCGGCGATGCGGGAGGTCTTCGCGACGTACCGGCGCTGCCGGTGCAGGTCGTGGACACCAGCGGCGCCGGTGACGCCTTCGTCGGCGCACTGTGCGCCGCTCTCGCCGGCGGGGCGGGCATCGACGCGGCGGTCGTCTCAGCAACACGGACCGCCGCAGGGGCCGTTCAGGTCCCGGGCGCGCAGTTGGTCGCGTCGCCGCCGGACGAAGCGACGCCTAGCCGCTGGTCGCGGTGACGGTCGCGGCGATCGCCGCGAGGTGCTGTAGTCGCATGAGCTCCGACGGGAGCCAACGCAGCGCCGGCCGGCCCACCAGCAGGGCCGCCTTGCCGAGCGGGGCGACGGCGAGTTCGGTGCCGAGCCGGTCCCAGTCCGACGGCGCCCAGTCGTCCGCGAGCAGGATGCGCGACGGCGCCGGCGGCCACCACGGCGTCGGCAGGAACGCGACCTCGGGCGCCGACGGTCCCGCCGCGAGGACGGCGGATCGGCCGCCGACCGGCTCGTCGAGCACCAGTGCCCACCCGGCCCTGAAGACACGCGGCACACCGTCGACGAGGAGCTGCAGCGAGGCATGCGGCGCAACGGCGAGGTTGTCGAGCAGCGCAAGTTCGCGGTGCGGGTCGATCTGCCCGGCATAAGGACGGATCGACTCGACCGTGACCCCCTGCACGGAGCTCGCCGCGGTGATCAGCGAGTCGGCCAGCCGGTCCGGCGGCACTTCGACGACCAGGTCGTCGGTCGCGCGGCCGGGTTGGCGGTCGATCACGTCCACGCTCAGGATGTCGGCGCCCACGTGGCCGAGCGCGGTCGCGACCGCGCCGAGGGCACCCGGGCGGTCCGGCAGGACCACCCGCAAGAGGTACGACACCCGGTCAGCCTGCCGCATGGCGATGTCGCGGGGATTACGGGGGCACGTCGGTCACCGGACTCCGCTCGGGGGGCTCGCGCGGCCGAAATCCGGAGGGCAGGCGCCCGTAGACTCCGAGGGCGTGTCCGATCCAACCGCAAGTGCCGCCGGCCGCATCAGCCGCGAGGAGGTCGCGCATCTCGCGCGCCTCGCGCGCCTCGCCGTCTCCGAGGACGAGCTCGATCTGTTCGCCGGCCAACTCGACGTCATCCTCGGCGCCGTGGCGCGCGTGGGTGAGGTGGCGGCCGCGGACATCCCGCCGACCAGCCACGCGGTCCCGCTCACCAACGTCCTCCGGAACGACGAACTCAGCCCCTGCCTGCCGCGCGAGGCCGTACTGTCCGGTGCGCCCGCGGTGGAGGACGGCAAGTTCCGAGTGCCGCGCATCCTGACGGAGGAGGCCTGATGTCCGACCTCGTCAGGCTCACGGCGACCGAGATCGCCGGGAAGGTCACCTCGGGTGAGGTCTCCGCCGTCGAGGTGACCCAGGCCCATCTCGACCGGATCGGCGAGGTCGACGGGCGGGTTCACGCCTTTCTGCACGTCGACGCGGACGGCGCGCTGGCCGCCGCCCGGGCGGTCGACGCCAAACGCGCCGCAGGACAGCCACTGGGACCGCTCGCCGGCGTGCCGCTGGCGATGAAGGACGTCGTCGTCACCGAGGGGCTGCCCACCACGGCCGGCTCCAAGATCCTCCAGGGATGGGTCCCGCCGTTCGACGCCACTATCACCCGCCGGATCAAGGACGCCGGTGTCGTCATCCTCGGCAAGACCAACATGGACGAGTTCGCGATGGGAAGCTCCACCGAGAACTCCGCGTACGGGCCGTCGCACAACCCCTGGGACCTCGACCGCATCCCGGGGGGATCTTCCGGCGGGTCGTCGGCGGCGGTGGCGGCGTTCGAGGCGCCTCTTGCCATCGGCACCGACACCGGCGGCTCGATCCGCCAACCGGCCGCTGTCACCGGCATCGTCGGGCACAAGCCCACCTACGGCGGCGTGTCCCGGTACGGACTCATCGCGTTCTCGTCCTCGCTCGACCAGGCGGGACCGTTCGGCCGCACCGTCCTCGACACGGCCCTGTTGCATGAGGTGATCGGCGGCTACGACCCCGCCGACTCGACCTCCATCCCGCAGCCGGTGCCGCCGGTCGCCGCCGCCGCCCGCGCGGGCGCCGGGTCCGACCTCGCCGGACTTCGGGTCGGCGTCGTCCGTGACCTCGGCGGCGAGGGGTACCAGGCCGGCGTCCTCGCGGCGTTCGACGACGCGGTCGCGACGCTGCGCAAGCTCGGGGCCGAGATCGTCGAGGTCTCCTGCCCGCACTTCCAGTACGCCCTGCCGGCGTACTACCTCATCGCGCCGAGCGAGTGCTCCTCGAACCTGGCCCGCTTCGACTCGGTGCGCTACGGACTGCGGGTCGGCGACGATGGGGTGAACGCGCTCGAGGACGTGATGTCGCTGACCCGCGAGGCCGGCTTCGGCGCCGAGGTGAAGCGCCGGATCATGATCGGCAGCTACGCGCTGTCGTCCGGTTATTACGACGCGTACTACGGGCAGGCGCAGAAGGTCCGCACATTGATTTCCCGCGATTTCGCCGCCGCGTTCGACCAGGCCGATGTGCTGGTCTCGCCGACATCGCCGTTCGTCGCCTTCCCGATCGGCGAGCGGATCGCCGACCCCATGGCCATGTACATCAATGACCTGTGCACGCTGCCCGCCTCGCTCGCGGGCACGCCGGCTCTGTCCGTGCCGTGCGGACTGTCGGAGAACCTGCCGGTTGGGCTGCAGATCATGGCTCCGGCGCTGGCCGACGACCGCTGCTACCGGGTCGGCGCGGCCTTCGAGGCGGCAGTCGAACCGCTGTCGATCCCGGAGGTCGCGAAATGAGTACGGCCACGCTGGCTTTCGAGGACGTCATCGCGCGGTACGAGCCCGTGATCGGCCTGGAAACGCACGTCGAGCTCGGCACCGTTTCGAAGATGTTCTGCGGCTGCCCCACGACCTTCGGCGCCGAGCCGAACACGCAGACCTGCCCGGTGTGCCTCGGCCTGCCCGGCTCGCTCCCCGTCGCCAACGCCAAGGCCATCGAGTCGACCATCCGCATCGGCCTCGCGCTGAACTGCTCCATCGCGTCCTGGTGCCGCTTCGCACGGAAGAATTACTTCTATCCGGACATGCCGAAGAACTTCCAGACGTCCCAATACGACGAACCGCTCTGCGTCGAGGGCTATCTCGACGTCGCCGTCGGGGAGTCGACGGTCCGGGTCGGCATCGAGCGGGTGCACCTGGAGGAGGACACCGGGAAGAACACCCACGTGGGCACGTCCGGCCGCATCCATGGCGCGGACTACTCGCTCGTGGACTACAACCGCGCGGGCATCCCACTTGTCGAGATCGTCACGAAGCCGGTCCCCGGCACCGGCGCGCTCGCGCCCGAGGTCGCCCGGGCCTACGTCGCCGAGCTGCGGGAGATCCTCCGCACCCTCGGGGTCAGCGACGTCCGCATGGAGCAGGGCTCGCTGCGGTGCGACGTGAACACCTCGCTTTCGCCGGCGGGTTCCAGGCGATGGGGGACCAGGACGGAGACGAAGAACGTCAACTCGCTGCGCAGCGTCGAACGCGCGGTCCGCTCGGAGATGGTCCGCCAGGCCGCCGTCCTCGACGGGGGGGATCGGGTGATCCAGGAGACCCGGCACTTCTCGGAGACCACGGGTGACACCCGCCCCGGCCGCAGCAAGGAGGAGGCAACCGACTACCGGTACTTCCCGGAGCCGGACCTCGTGCCGCTCGCGCCGGACCCGTCCTGGGTCGAGCAGTTGCGGCGCGAGCTGCCGGAGCTGCCGGCGGCCCGCCGAGCGCGGCTGCAGGAGTCCCTCGGGGTGAGCGCCGAGGACATGGTCCAGATGTCGAACGCCGGCGTCGTCGACCTGGTGGGGGAGACGGTCGATGCGGGCGCGCCGGTGGGCGAGGCCCGCAACTGGTGGCTGGGCTACCTGGCCCAGCGGGCGAATGAGCGTGAGGCCGAGCCCGGCGACCTCGCCATTGCGCCGGCGCAGGTCGCGCGGCTGGTGGCGCTGGTTGCCGAGGGCAGCCTCACGACCGCGCTGGCGCGCCAAGCCGTCGACGCGGTGCTGGAGACGGGGCAGGACGTCGACGCGGTCATCGCCGAGCGCGGACTGCGCGTGGTGTCGGACACCGGCGCGCTGGAGCGGGCGGCGGACGATGCGATCGCAGCCAACCCCGGGGTCGCCGACAAGGTGCGCGGCGGCAAGACCGCAGCGGTCGGCCCGCTGGTCGGGGCGGTGATGAAGGCGACTCGCGGCCAGGCCGACGCTGCGGCGGTGCGCGCCATCCTGCTGCGGCGACTCGGCGTCGAGGGCTGACCCGCCGGCATGGCTGACTGGATCGGTGTCGGAACGCCCACCGCCGATCGCTATCGCGAGATGGCCGAGCGGGATTTCCGTGGCGTCAGCCCGCTGTACGAGCACATCGCCCTCGGGGTCGCCGCCGACGCCGACCTGCTGCGACGGCTCGACTCGCTGCCGCCGGTGAAGCGACAGCCCAACCTGCTGCTGGCGAGCGTCCGGTTTCGCGGCGGTCCGGTCGACTCCTACGAGGACTTCGCCGAGTTCGTCCGCGACCGGTGGCAGGACGTCGCGGCCACGATGCTGGCGCGCCGGACGCAGACGAACGAGCCGCGCCGATGCACCGCCCTCCTTCCTGCCCTGGCCGCCCTGCCGCAGCCGCTGGCGCTACTCGAGGTCGGCGCGTCCGCCGGGTTGTGCCTGTGTCCGGACCGGATGCGCTATCGGTACGTCGACGAGGCAGGCGCGGAGCGCGTGATCGGCGACGCGCCGGTCGAAGTGACCTGTCGGGTCACCGGCCCGGTGCCGCTGCCCGCCCGGGTCCCGGACGTCGCCTGGCGGCGCGGGATCGACCTGCATCCGCTCGACCTGGGCGCCGAGGACGACGTGCGGTGGCTGGAGTCGCTGATCTGGCCCGGCCAGGACGACCGGGTCGCGCTGCTGTCCGGCGCGGTCTCCTTCTTCGCCGCCGACCCACCGCCGGTCGTCGCCGGTGACCTGACCCGTGACCTCGTCGCGGTGGCCGGAGGGGCGCCCGAAGACGCCACGCTCGTTGTTTACCATTCGGCAGTGCTCGCATACTTGGACGAAACGGACCGCGGTCGGTTTCGTGACCAGCTGGCCGAACTGCGCCGGCGCCGCACCGTCGTGTGGCTGTCGAACGAGGCCCCGGGCGTGGCCGTGGACATCGCGGCCCCGGACGGCTCGCGCTCGTTCGTCCTCGCCCAGGACTCGGTGCCGCTCGCGTTCGCCAGCGGACACGGAGACTGGTTGCAATGGTTCGACTTCTCGCTGCGGTAGTCGCCGTGGCCGTGACGGCCACGGCGGCGCCCGCCGGAGATCACGTTCTGTTCCGGCTGACCGACCCGCGGCTCACAGAGGCCAGCGGGATCGGGCTGGGCCTGCGGTCGCCGGGGGTCTTCTACGCCCAGAACGACAGCGGTGACTCCGCGCGCTTTTTCGCGTTGAGCCGCAGCACCGGCCACGTCGTTGCACGGATCGGGGTGGCCGGCGCGCGCAACGTCGACTGGGAGGACCTCGCGGTGGCGCGCGCGGCCGGCGGCGCGCCGTCCGTGTGGCTCGCCGACATCGGCGACAACGCGCACAACCGCCCCGAGGTCCGGCTGTACCGGGTCGCCGAGCCACAGGTGCGGCCGGGCCCGGAGCGGGATCTGACGGTGCCGGTGCAGCAGGTGTGGCGGCTGCGCTATCCGGGCGATGCACGCCCGAACGCCGAGTCGATCGCGGTGTTACCCGGGGGACAGGCGTACCTCATCACGAAAACGAGCAGTGGCGTGTCTGCCGTCTACGAGGTGCCCAACCGGCCGTCTGCGCACGTGCAGACGCTGCGGAAGATCGGGTTCGTCCGGCTGCGCCGGCACGGGGACGGCAACGGTCCGGGCGGGCCGTTCGGCAGCCTGCTGGCGACCGGGGCTGCGCTGTCGCACGATGGCCGCCGCCTGGTGATCCGCACCTATACCGACGCCTATTTCTGGGCGGTGGGACGGGGCGGGGTGCGCGCGGCGCTTCGGCGGCCTCCGGTCCGGGTGGCGCTGCCACCGCAGCCGCAGGGGGAGGGCGTCGCCTTCGCCGGTCACCGGGTCGTCGTCGATTCCGAGCGCGTCGGCTCGCCGGTCTGGTCGGTTCCCGCGCCGACCGTGCGCGGCTGACACGCCCGAGGACGTGAGCACGGTCGTCGGCCGACGCGGGTTCCGGGCGAGGTCCGAGACCGGCGCGCTCGAGAGCGCGCGACAAGGTGGCTAGGGCCGACCGCGGGGCAAAGCCGGTCCCGGCCGGTTCCCGGATCGGCGACAAAGTCCGGGGCGGCACGATGGACGCGGTGTTCCCGCTCGTCGGCGCGTCGACGAAGAGGAGCCGCGCGCAGGCCGACGTCCTGGCTCAGGACGCGGTACCGCTGGCGTTCGCGGCCGGCCACGGGCAACGGTTGCCATGGTTCGACGCGTCGCCTCGCTGATCCTCGCAGCAGCCGTGGGGAGCCCCGGGGCAGCGCCTGCGACGGTTCTGTTCCGCCTCACCGACCCGCGGCTGACCGAGGCGAGCGGCATCGCCGTCGGGATCCGCTCTCCGGGCGTCTTCTACGCGCAGAACGACAGTGGTGACAGTGCCCGGTTCTTCGCCCTCGACCGATCCACCGGCCGCGTGGTCGCCGAGGTCCGAGTCCCCGGCGCCCGCAACGTCGACTGGGAGGACCTCGCGGTGAGCCGCGATTCGCGCGGCGTCCCGTCGGTGTGGATCGCCGACACCGGCGACAACGCCGGGCGCCGGCAGCAGGTGCAGCTCTATCGCGTCGACGAGCCGCGCGTCGCCGTCGGTGATGTCGCACGCACGATCACCTCCGCGCGGGCGGACGTTTGGCAGCTGCGCTATCCCAGCGGCCGTCCGGACACCGAGTCGCTCGCCGTGACTACGACGGGGCAGCCGTTCCTCGTCACGAAGAGCCCGGTAGGAGCGTCGACGCTGTATCAGGTTCCGCCGCGTCCCGGCCGGGGAGTGCAGGTCCTGAAAGCCGTCGGCGAGATCGCCTTCCCGCTCACCGGAACGAGCGGCGGCCCCGCCGGGCCGCTCGGCAACCTGACGGCCACCGGCGCAGCCCTTTCCCCCGACGGGCGCGCCCTGGCCATCCGCACCTACACCGACGCCTGGTTCTGGCGGGTCACATCGGCCGGCGTGGCCGAAGCGCTCAAGGAGCGCCCAGTGCACGTCCCGCTGCCGCCGCAACCCCAGGGCGAGGGCATCGCCTTCGTCGGGGACCGAGTCGTGATCGACTCCGAGCGCCTCCGGTCGCGCGTCTGGTCCGTGGCGGTGCCCAAGCTGCCGGAACCGCCGCCGCGGCCGACCGGCGGGCCGGGCACGTCGGCAGCCGGCGGGCGAGCGGGCTCGAGCGGGCCGGCCGGCGTCTCGTCCGCCGCGCCGCCGGGCGCGTCTGAGTCGCCGCGCGCGTCCGGGGGGTCGCCGCCCACCGCCGGGATCGTCCTCGTCTCCCTGTTGGGCAGCGTTGTTGCCGTAGCGCTCGGAGCGCTAACCTGGCGAACGGTCGGCCGACGGCGTTCGTGAGTCCGCCCTCCTCGGCCTCCCGCGACTGATCGAAGGGCGTATCTAACCGTCTCCGCCGGCTCGTCGAGCGCAGACTTTCTACGGCGACACCAAGGCCGGCACGCTTACCATCAGGGCCGGCGCCATCGGTCTGACGGTGCAGGGGAGCAGCCGGCCGCTACCGCATCGTGCGCTCGCGCTCAGCGGCCGCGTCCTTGACCCGCTCCTTCTCGTCGGGGTCCAGCTTCTTGGTGTCGCGCAGCTCGGAGAACGGCTGGACGTCCTCGGGCAACCCCGCGTCGATGAGGCGCTGGTGCTGCATCTCCGCGTTGAACTCCGCGCCGAGCAGGATGGCGATGTTCGTGATCCACAGCCACACCAGAAAGATGATCACGGTGGCCAGGGTCCCGTAGGTCTTGTTGTAGGAACCCGAGAAGGACACGTAGAGCCCGAACAGCGCCGATGCGATGATCCAGACGACGACGGCGACGATGCCACCGGGAGTGATCCACTTCGAGCCGGGCTGCTTGACGTTCGGTGTCGCCCAGTAGAGCAGCGAGAACAGCAAGCTGATGATCACGACGAGGAACGGCCACTTGAGGATGTCCCAGATCAGCACGCCGGTGTTGCCGATGCCGAGGGCCTGCCCGACCTTTCCGGCGATCGGCCCCGTGACCGCGACCATGAACGCGCTGATGACGAGGACGACGACCGTCACGAGCGTGACGCCGATACGCACCGGCGCGGTCTTCCAGATCGGCCGGCCCTCGTCGACCTCGTAGATCGAGTTCATTGCCCGCATGAAGGCCGCGACGTAGCCGGACGCGGACCACAGGGCGATCAAGATGCCGAGGATGGCGGCGGCGCTGGCCGCGCCGGCGCGACCCTGCACCTGGTTGATGACGCCGGACAGGAACGTCTTCACCCCGCCGGGCGCGATGCCGTTGATGTTGCTGAGGATGGTCTGCTGGGCCGACTGGCCCAGCATGCCGAGGATCGAGACGAGGACCAGCATCCCGGGGAAGATCGCGAGGACACCGAAGTAGGTGAGCGCCGCTGCCCGGTCGGTGACGTCGTCGTGCTTGAACTGACCGAGCGCGCGCTTGAAGGTGGCGATCCAGCCGCCCTTGCCGAGCTTCGTCGGGCTCTTGGGCTCCTGCTCGCCTCCCCGGGCGGGCTCGGTGCCCCGCCCGGGAGAGTTGTTGGTCGAAGAAGAGGCGGCCATGTGGTTCTCCCATGTCGGGTCGTCGCCTCGCCCAGGTCAGGGTTGACCGAGCGCGGATACCGTCTGCACAGATATTGCCGATCGAGTGCGGGTGCTAACGGGTTGTGAGCGCCTGGGAGGGGAGCATGGGCGCATGTCCGTGCGGATCACGCAGCTCGGCAGTGGGCAGGTGGCGCTTGCGGTGCTCGCCGGGCTCCTGCTGGTCGCCGTGTCGGCGGCCGCGATCCGCCACGCGCTGCATCGGCGCGGACGGCGCCAGCCGCTGGTGGTGCACTTCATCACCAGGGCGCAGGACAGAGCGATCGCCCTGGTGAAACGGCCGATCACGGCCGCGGTGCTGGACGAGGTCGCGGACGTTCTCCGCACCGGCCACTACACCCGCAACATCGCCTCGGCCCTGCGGGAGAACCACGACGAGATCAAGGCCATGGTGGCGGAGAAGATCACCGCGGATCCGACGATCGGCCGGATCGGGTTGGTGCCACTGCACGACCGGATCCTGGACGAAGTCACCGAGACGACATTGCGCGTCCTGCTCGCCGTGCTGGCCGATCCCCGCACCGACGAACTGTTCTCGGACCTGCTGCGCGACAACGTCGAGCAGATCGGACGCGCGGTGCGCCGAGCCGGCTGAGGGTCAAGCGGAGTCACGTGCGACGCGCAGCACACAGTCGCCGCACAGCCCGCCGGACGGCAGCCGGTAATAGAGGCAGCAGCTGTTGCGCAAGAAGTCCGGCGGCCGGCGCCGGACCGAGCCGGCGAGCGGGGCAGCCGTGAGCAACGCCGCCACGATGGCGTCGAGGTGCGACGCGGTCGCTGGACGGCGGCCGGCGAGCTGAGCCGCCGCCCCGACCACTGCCGAGGCGACGTTGCCCCACAGCAGCCGATCGGCGAGCCCGAACCGCTGCCCGTAGGCGCGGGCCAGCGGCGCGATCAGCGGCTCCACGACGAGGGTGCGCAGCTGCTCGGCAGCGACGCCGGCGTCCGCGTCGGCGTCGACGCCGGCGGCGGGTTCCGCTCGCACCGTCGTGAAGCCGATCGTCAGCGCGCCGCTTCGCCGCGGCCGCCACCAGGTGTTCCGCGGTGTCAGCGCCGGGACCGCGTCGGCGAGCACAGCGGTGGCCAGCACCGGCGAGACCAGCCGCGCGGCGACGTCCAGGAAGTGGATCGATGCCGCGACCCGCAGCTCGACGCTGCTCGCCCGGTCGCTCTGGCGGCAGGCCAGATCGCGACGGGTCGCGGCGACGACCGCGGCGTGAACCGTCGGCGTGCCGAGCAGGGCTGAGAGGGGCGACCAGCCGGGCCCGTGCACGTCCTCGGTCGTGAAGTACGGGCCGATCTGCGCGGCCTGACGTAACCCGGCCGCCAGGTCGCTCACCGAACCAACGCTAATGCGTCCGGGAGCCGTCAGGCGGCATCCGAACTGCTGCCGCCGGACGGAATGATGTGCAGGACGCGTTCGTCTAGGCGCACGGGAGAACCGTGACCGTCGCGATTCGAGGTGGTGAGCCACAGCGCCCCGGCGTCGTCGGCGACGACGGTGCGGAGGCGTCCGTACCGGCCCGGCAGCAAAGTCGCGAAGTCGCCGAGCGCGCCGGTGTTCGGCTGCGCCGATGTCATCAGCAGCGCCCGCCCCGTCAGGCTCGTGACGTACAGGTTGGGGCCGAGGACGGCGCACCCGCCGGGGGCGTCCTTTCCGCTCGGCAGGACGGCGACCGGCGGGTCGTACTGTCCCGCCGTGTCGGGCACGCCGTAGGACGCGCCGGCGCCGACGAGATTGACCGGATCCGGCCCGGCGCGCTGCTCGGTCTCGAAGACGGCGCCGCTGTCCGGGTTGATGCACAGACCCGCGACGGATCCGAAGCCCGAAGCCCAGACGCGGCTGCGGATCGGGTTTCCCGGAGCGGGTCGGCCGATGTCGGTGACGCGAAGAATCTTGCCGGCCAGGCTGGACGGGTCGCCCGCGAGCCGTGGCCGCCCTGCGTCGCCGGTCCCCACGTACAGATTTCCTGCCGGACCGAAGACGATCCGCCCGGCGTTGCCCGTCCGTCCGACCGGGATCCCGGTGACGACCGGGGTGACCGGTCCGTGCAGGGTGAAGGCGACGACGCGGTTGTCGCGGCGGGTCGTGACATAGGCGAAGACCAGGTTGTCCTGCTCGTAGTTCGGCGAGAGGGCCAGGTCGAGCAGGCCGCCGTCGCCGGTGGTCCGCAGGCCGGAGAGCGTGCGCACCGTGTGTACCGGCCGTCCGGCGACGGGCTGCACCCGCACGATCCGACCGGTCGTCCGCTCGCCGACGAGCGCGGTGCCGTCCGGCATGATCGCGATCGCGGTCGGGGTGGTGAGGTTGGTGGCCACCACCGTCGGGTCCGTCTTCGGAGCCTTGCTCGGCCGCCTGGACGACGGCGAGCTGGGCCTCGATTGCTGTGGAGGCTGCGTGCTCGGGATCCCCGGCTGCGGCAGCCCCGGCGCCGCTCCGCCCTCGCCGCTGAACGACGGTTTCGGCCGCCAGTCCGGCGGCCCGCTAGTGCCGGGCGCGCATCCGGCCAGCGCCAGCGCGGCGATGCCCGTCGCGGCGGCGAGGATCCGGAGACGCACCCGTCCAGTCTGCCCGCGCCGCCTGAGTTCGACCTAGGCTCGACCCGGTGACGACCGTGTGCGTGCCCACCCAGGACGAGCGCGACGAGCTCGGCGAGCTTCCCGGCGGCGGGCGCGTCGTCGTCTGGGACGGCGCGGATGCGCCGGCCCCGGACATCACCGACATCGACTTCCTGGTCGGCAACTATCTCGGCGGCCCACCGAGCGCGGATGCTGTGCGCGAGCTTGCGGGATTGCGGGTCGTGCAACTGCTGTCCGCCGGTGTGGAGCCGTGGCTGCCGCTCCTGCCCGACGGGGTGACGCTGTGCAACGGGCGCGGCGTGCACGGCGGGTCGACGGCCGAGCTCGCCGTGGCCGGACTGCTCGGCCTGCTGCGGCGGCTGCCGGAGTTCGCCGCCGCACAGCATCGCGGCGAGTGGTCACCGGCCACCGCCGACGACCTCGACGGACTGCCCGTGCTCGTCCTGGGTGCCGGGGACATCGGGCAGCGCGTGGCTGCGGCGCTGCGGGTCTTCGACGCTCAAGTGACCCTCGTCGGCCGGACGGCCCGCGGGGACGTCCGCACGTTGGCCGATGTCCCGGCGCTGCTGCCGGCGACCCGGGCGGTGGTCGTGACCGTGCCGCTCACCGAGCAGACCATGGGGCTCGTCGACGCCGGGTTCCTCGCCGCCCTGCCCGACGGTGCGATGCTCGTCAACGTGGCGCGCGGCCGGATCGTCGACACCGAGGCGCTGCTGGCCGAGTTGAAGCGCGAGCGACTGTCCGCGTTCCTCGACGTGACCGATCCGGAGCCACTGCCGCCCGGGCACCCGCTCTGGAGCGCGCCCAACGTCCTCGTCACACCGCACGTGGGCGGCGGGACGACCGGCTGGCGCCGGCGCGGCTACCGGCTCGTGCGCGAGCAACTGCGCCGGTATGCCGCGGGGGAGCCGCTGCTGAACGTCGTGTCCGGCGGTTACTAGGACGGGCGTCGTCCTGGGGCTCGCGCGGCGCCGGGACCGCTATCGTCGCCGCCGCGACGGCGCGAACTTCGGCGTCGGCCGCGCCACGGGCGGCAGCCGGCCGTCACTGAGTTCTGCGACGTCATGCAGGTCGGCGACGCGCACGCACGGCAGCCGCACCGCGCCCTCGGCCACAACCGCGTACACCCGCGTGCCGCGGACCGACAGGCCTCGGATCTGCGCCCACGGCAGCCGGCGCCGGCCCAGCAGCGCCCGCACCTCGATCCCGTCGGCAGAGACGACGGTCGCGGTGCGGGCGATGAAAAAGGCGATGATCACGGGAATCAGCACCAGAACCGCCCGCGGCCCCAGCACGGCGACCGACCCCTCGTCCCCGCCGCGCGCGAAGGCCAGCGGGGCAACCCCGAACAGTACGAACAGGACGACGAAGTAGGCCGACCGAGGCAGTCGGAACACCCGCTCACGCAGCCGCGGCGCCGGGACGCTGGACACACGTCGACGGTAGTGGCCCTATCGTTGCGCCGTGAGCAGCCAGCCCCGCGCGCACCGCAAGCCGCACAGCTCCGTCGTCACGGACGGACTCGAACGCGCCGCGGCCCGCGGCATGCTCCGGGCGGTCGGCATGGGCGACGACGACTGGCGCAAACCGCAGATCGGGGTCGCGTCCTCGTGGAACGAGATCACGCCCTGCAACCTGTCCCTCGACCGCCTGGCGAAGAAGGCCAAGATCGGGGTCCGGGGAGCCGACGGCTTTCCCCTGGAATTCGGCACCATATCTGTGTCGGACGGCATCTCGATGGGCCACGACGGCATGCACTACTCGCTGGTGTCGCGGGAGGTCATCGCCGACTCCGTCGAGACCGTCTTCCGCGCCGAGCAGCTCGACGGAGCCGTGCTCTTGGCCGGCTGCGACAAGTCGCTGCCCGGGATGATGATGGCCGCCGCCCGGCTCGACGTCGCCGCGGTCTTCCTCTACGCCGGGGCCACGCTGCCCGGCCGCTATCGCGACCGCAACGTCACCATCATCGACGCGTTCGAGGCCGTGGGCGCCTGCCTGGCCGGACGGATGACCCGCGACGAGGTCAGCGAGATCGAGAGGGCCATCTGCCCCGGCGAGGGGGCGTGCGGCGGCATGTACACCGCGAACACCATGGCCGCGGCCGGCGAGGCGCTCGGGTTGTCGCTGCCGGGCAGCGCCTCCCCTCCGGCGCCGGACTCGCGGCGCGACCACTACGCCGAACGGTCCGGCGAGGCGGCCGTGCATCTCGTCGACGCCGGGATCACCGCTCGCCAGGTCCTCACCCGCGAGGCCTTCGACAACGCGATCACGGTCGTGATGGCGCTCGGCGGGTCGACGAACGCCGTCCTGCACCTGCTGGCGATCGCGCACGAGGCGAAGGTCGAGTTGACGCTCGACGATTTCAACCGCATCGGTGACCGGGTGCCGCATCTGGCCGACGTGAAACCCTTCGGCGAGTACGTGATGACCGACGTCGACGCGATCGGCGGGGTGCCGGTGGTGATGAAGGCGCTGCTCGACGCGGGATTGCTGCACGGCGACGCGCTCACCGTGACCGGCCGCTCGGTGGCATAGAACCTCCGCGACCTCGCACCGCCCGACCCCGACGGCAAGATCATCCGCGCGATCAGCGACCCGATCCACCGCACCGGCGGAATCACCGTCCTCAAGGGAAATCTCGCTCCTGAAGGGGCGGTCGTGAAGAGCGCCGGCTTCGACGCCGACGTCTTCGAGGGGACCGCTCGCGTGTTCGACAGGGAGCAGGCGGCGATGGAAGCGCTGGCCGCCGGCACGTTGAAGAAGGACGACGTCGTCGTGATCCGCTGGGAGGGACCGCGCGGCGGTCCGGGGATGCGCGAGATGCTGCAGATCACCGGCGCCATCAAGGGCGCCGGACTGGGCAAGGACGTCCTGCTGCTCACCGACGGCCGCTTCTCGGGCGGGACGACCGGGCTCTGCATCGGGCACATCGCTCCGGAGGCCGCGGTCGGCGGTCCGCTCGCGCTGGTGCAGGACGGCGACCGGATCCGGCTCGACATGGGCGCGCGGACCCTGGACCTCCTGGTCGACGAGGACGACCTCAGCCGGCGCCGCGCGGAGTGGAAACCGCTCGCGCCGCGCTTCGACTACGGCGTGCTCGGCAAATACGCGAAGCTCGTCGGCTCCGCGGCGCAGGGCGCGATCTGTCAATAGCTCGTCCGGTTCCTTGCAAGAACGCGACACGGCCGCCCCTCCTGATCAACGACCGCTGTGCGACGTCTGCCGGGGACGCAACGCCGTGCTAGGGTTCGACCGTGCGAAAGCTCGTACTTATCGCCAGGCGCGTCCGCTGAGCTCCTCAGCTCCGACGCGCAGACCCTTCGTGCATTCGCACGAGGGGTTTTTTGTTGGGCGACCAAGCATTCGCAGTACGTCGAGGGAAAGGACGGCGCGATGACCCAGTCGATTACCGGGGCGCAAGCACTGGTGCGTTCGCTGGAAGAGGTCGGAGCCGACGTCGTCTTCGGGATCCCCGGCGGAGCGATCCTGCCCGCCTACGACCCCCTGTACGACTCGACCAAGGTCCGGCACATCCTGGTGCGGCACGAACAGGGCGCCGGGCACGCCGCGGAGGGGTACGCGCAGGCGACAGGCCGGGTCGGGGTCTGCCTAGCCACCTCCGGACCCGGCGCGACCAACCTGGTCACCCCGATCGCCGACGCCTACATGGATTCGGTGCCGATCGTCGCGATCACCGGCCAGGTCGGACGCCCGCTCATCGGCACCGACGCGTTCCAAGAAGCCGACATCAGTGGCATCACCCTGCCGATCACCAAGCACAACTTCCTCGTGCAGTCGCCGGAGGAGATTCCCCGGGTGATCGCAGAGGCGTTCCACCTGGCTTCCACCGGACGCCCCGGCCCGGTCCTGGTCGACCTGCCCAAGGACGTTCTGCAGAGCCCGATGCAGTTCAGCTGGCCGCCGCAGATCAACCTGCCCGGGTATCGGCCGGTCACCCGGCCGCACGGCAAGCAGGTTCGCGAGGCGGCCCGGCTGGTCGCCGCAGCCCGCCGTCCCGTCCTGTACGTCGGCGGTGGCGTGCTCAAAGCGCACGCGTCAGCGCAGCTGCGTGAGCTCGCCGAGATGACCGGCATTCCCGTCGTGACGACCCTGATGGCGCGCGGCGCGTTCCCGGACAGCCACCGGCAGCATCTCGGGATGCCGGGGATGCACGGGTCGGTGTCGGCGGTCACCGCGCTGCAGAAGGCGGATCTGCTGATCGCCCTCGGCACCCGGTTCGACGACCGGGTGACCGGCCGGCTCGACACGTTCGCGCCGCACGCGGCCGTCATCCACGCCGACATCGATCCCGCCGAGATCGGCAAGAACCGCACCGCGGACGTGCCGATCGTCGGCGACGTCCGGGAGGTCCTCACCGAGCTCATCTCGGCCGTGCGCGCCGAATACAGTGCCGGCAACCGCGCCGACCTCGCCGGCTGGTGGCGGACCCTCGACCAGTGGCTAGAGACCTATCCGCTCGGCTACGACGACCCCGTTGACGGCACGCTGGCCCCGCAGTACGTCATCCAGCGGCTCGGCGAGCTGTCCGGTCCGGATGCGATCTTCGCCGCCGGCGTGGGGCAGCACCAGATGTGGGCCGCGCAATTCATCAAGTACGAGCAGCCGCACACGTGGCTGAACTCCGGCGGGCTGGGCACGATGGGCTACTCGGTGCCTGCCGCCATGGGCGCGAAGGTCGGTTGCCCGGACCGGTTGGTCTGGTCGATCGACGGGGACGGCTGCTTCCAGATGACGAATCAGGAACTGGCCACCTGCGCCATCGAAAGAATTCCGATCAAGGTGGCCGTGATCAACAACGGCAATCTCGGCATGGTTCGTCAGTGGCAGACACTGTTCTACGACGAGCGCTACAGCCAAACCGATCTCGGCACGCATAAGCACAGGATTCCTGACTTCGTCAAACTCGCGGACGCCTACGGCTGCGTGGGTCTGCGCTGCGAGACGAAGAGTGACGTCGACGCGACCATCAGGAAGGCGATGGAGATCGACGACGTGCCGGTGGTCGTCGACTTCATCGTCGGCAAGGACGCGCAGGTGTGGCCGATGGTGGCCGCGGGTGCGAGCAACGACGAGATCCAGGCCGCTCGCAACATCCGGCCGGCCTACGAGGGCGACGAGGGGGAGTGGGGACAGAAGTGAGCACCCACACGCTCTCCGTGCTGGTCGAGAACAAGCCGGGTGTCCTGGCCCGGGTGGCGGGATTGTTCAGCCGGCGCGGCTTCAACATCGAGTCGCTGGCGGTCGGCCCCACAGAGCATCCCGAGGTCTCGCGCATGACGATCCTGGTGAGCGTCGAGGGGACCGCGCTGGAGCAGGTCACCAAGCAGCTGAACAAGCTGGTCAACGTCCTGAAGATCGTGGAGCTTGAGGAGAGGCAGGCCGTCCAGCGCGAATTGCTCCTCGTCAAGGTGCGCGCCGACGACAGCGTGCGCCGCGACGTCCTGCAGATCGTCGAACTGTTCCGCGCCAAGGTCGCCGACGTGACCCCCGAGGCGTTGACGATCGAACTGTCGGGGCGTCCCGACAAGCTCGAGGCCATGCTGCGGATGATCGAGCCCTACGGCATCCGCGAGATGGTGCAGTCCGGCGTCGTCGCGCTGGGCCGCGGTCCCCGATCGATGACCCAGGCAGCCCTGCGCTCCGTCGAACGAAGCGCGTAGGACGATCAGGAAGGCTCAATGATGGCAGTAGAGATCTACTACGACGACGACGCCGATCTCTCGTTGGTGCAGAACCGAAAGGTCGCCGTACTCGGCTATGGCAGCCAGGGCCACGCGCACGCGCTGTCGCTGCGTGATTCCGGTGTCGATGTCCGGGTCGGCCTTCCCGAGGGGTCGAAGTCGCGGGCGAAGGCGGAGGACGAAGGTCTGCGCGTCCTCACGCCTGCCGAAGCGTCGGCGGAGGCCGACCTGATCATGGTCCTGGCGCCGGACCCGGCGCAGCGCGCGCTCTACCGCGACGCGATCGAGCCCAATCTCAACGACGGCGACGCGCTGTTGTTCGGGCACGGCTTCAACATCCGCTTCGGGTACATCAAGCCGCCGGGCAACGTCGACGTGGCGATGGTCGCGCCGAAGGGACCGGGGCATCTCGTGCGGCGTCAGTTCGTCGACGGCAAAGGCGTGCCCGTCCTGGTGGCGGTGGAGCAGGACGCCTCCGGCAGCGCGTTCGAACTGGCCCTGTCCTACGCCCGGGCGATCGGCGGCACCCGCGCGGGCGCGATCAAGACGACGTTCACCGAGGAGACCGAGACAGACCTGTTCGGTGAGCAGGCGGTGCTCTGCGGCGGCGCGTCGCAACTGGTGATGTACGGCTTCGAGGTGCTCACCGAGGCCGGGTACGCCCCGGAGGTCGCCTATTTCGAATGCCTTCACGAACTCAAACTCATCGTCGACCTCATGTACGAGGGCGGCATCGCGAAACAGCGTTGGTCGGTGTCCGACACGGCCGAATACGGCGACTATGTGTCCGGGCCGCGGGTGATCGATCCGCACGTGAAGGACAACATGCAGGCTGTTCTCGCCGACATTCGCAGCGGCGCCTTCGCCGAGCGGTTCATCGCCGACCAGGACGCCGGCGGGCCGGAGTTCGCGGCCCTGCGCAAGAAGGCCGAGCAGCATCCGATCGAGGACGTCGGCCGCAAGCTGCGCGGGTTGATGTCCTGGGTCGCCACCGACGACGACTACACCGAAGGCACGGCCGCGCGGTGACGCCGTCCTCGCTCCTTGATCGACACACCAAATCTGTCGCTATCACGACCGGATCGGTCTGATGATCACGGGCGGGCGGGACCGGCGGAGCGCACGGGCGCGGAGGCACCGATGAGGCTGGCGGTGATCCCGGGCGACGGGATCGGTGCCGAGGTCACCGAGCAGGCCCTGCGGGTGCTCGACGCGGTGGTGCCCGGCGTGACGGCCGTGCACTTCGATCTGGGCGCCACGCGCTATCACCGCACCGGCGAGGTGCTGCCGGACGACGCCCTGGAGGAGATCGCCCAGCACGACGCGATCCTGCTCGGGGCGGTCGGTGACCCGTCCGTGCCCTCCGGCGTGCTCGAGCGCGGGCTGCTGCTGAAGCTGCGCTTCGCGCTCGACCACCACGTCAACCTGCGCCCGGCCAAGCTGTATCCGGGCGTCCGCACGCCGTTGGCGGGGTCGCCGCCGATCGACTTCGTCGTCGTCCGGGAGGGCACCGAGGGCCCGTACGCCGGCAACGGCGGGTCGCTGCGCAAGGGAACCCCGCACGAAATCGCCACCGAGGTCAGCGTCAACACCGCCTACGGGGTGGAACGGGTGGTGCGCGACGCGTTCGCCCGTGCCCGGCTGCGCCGCAAACACCTGACGCTGGTGCACAAGAACAACGTCCTCACCAATGCCGGCGACTTGTGGTTTCGCACCGTCCAGCGCGTGCACGACGAATTCGAGGACGTCGAGATCGCGTACCACCACGTCGACGCGGCGACCATCTACCTCGTCACCGACCCGGGCCGTTACGACGTCATCGTCACCGACAACCTCTTCGGCGACATCCTCACCGACCTGGCAGCGGCGATCGCGGGCGGCATCGGGCTCGCGGCGAGCGGAAACCTCGACGTCAGCCGTGCGCACCCCTCGATGTTCGAACCCGTGCATGGATCGGCCCCCGACATCGCCGGACAGGGCAAGGCCGACCCGACCGCGGCCGTCCTCTCGGTGTCGATGCTGCTGCAACACCTCGGATACGAGGACGAGGCGGCGCGGGTCGAGCAGGCCGTGGCCGATGACCTCGCCAGTCGCGACCAGGCGGCGCCCGGCAGCACAGAGGAGATCGGCGAGCGGCTGGCCAAGGCCGCGGCGGGTGAATAGCGACAGGCAACCTGAAGGATCGACATGCTGACGGATGACTTCCACGTCTTTGACACCACCTTGCGCGACGGCGCGCAGCGCGAAGGAATCAGCTACTCGGTGGCCGACAAGCTTGCGGTCGCGCGCCTCCTCGATCAGATCGGCGTCGGCTTCATCGAGGGCGGGTGGCCCGGCGCGATGCCGAAGGACACCGAGTTCTTCGCCCGCGCGGCCGACGGCGAACTCGTCCTCAAACACGCCCTCTTGGTCGCCTTCGGCGCCACCCGGAAGCCCGGGATCCGGGCCCAGGACGATCCGCAGGTCCGCGCGTTGCTCGAGTCGCGCGCGCCGGTCGTAACACTCGTCGCGAAATCCTCGGTCTGGCACGTTGCCGAGGCGCTGCGCACGACGCTGGAGGAGAACCTGGCGATGGTGCGCGACACCGTGTCGTTACTGCGGTCGGAGGGGCGTCGCGTCTTCGTCGACTGTGAGCACTTCTTCGACGGCTACAAACTCGATCCTGACTACGGCGTACGGCTGCTCGACACCGCCGCCGGGGCCGGGGCCGACGTGGGTGTCCTCTGCGATACCAATGGCGGGATGCTTCCTATGGGCGTCCACGACGTCGTCGACGACGTGCGTCGGCGCGCCGGGATCCGGCTCGGGATCCACACGCAGGACGACACCGGATGCGCCGTGGCGAACACGCTGGCCGCGGTCGACGCCGGCGCCACTCACGTCCAGGGCACGGCCAACGGCTACGGCGAGCGCGCCGGCAATGCGAACCTGTTCTCCGTCCTCGGCGGGCTGGTCACGAAGATGGGCCTCGACGTCCTGCCCGAGGGTTGCCTGGCCGAGATGCAGCGGGTGTCGCACGCGATCGCTGAAATCGCGAACCTGACGCCGGACAGCCACGCGCCTTACGTCGGGACGGCAGCCTTCGCGCACAAGGCGGGACTGCACGCGTCGGCGATCAAGGTGTCACCGGAGATGTACAACCACCTCGACCCGGCGGTGGTCGGAAACACCCAGCGCATCCTGATCACCGAGATGGCCGGCCGTGCGTCCGTCGAGCTGAAGTCGGCCGAGCTGGGGCTGGATGTGTCGGCGCGCCCCGAGGTGGTCAGCACGGTCGTCGAGCACGTCAAGCAGCGCGAGGCCGCGGGATGGTCCTACGAGGCGGCGGATGCGTCGTTCGAGCTGCTGGTGGGTGACGAGCTCGCCGCCGACGACGGTTCGCGCCAGCCGTTCACGGTCGAGTCCTACCGAGTGCTCGTCGAACGCCGTGAGGACGGTTCGGCGGTGACGGAGGCGACCGTGAAGGTGCACGCCGCCGGCCAGCGGGTCATCTCGACGGAGGAGGGCAACGGGCCGGTCAATGCGCTCGACCGGGCGCTGCGCAAGGCGCTCACCGCGGCGTTCCCGCGGCTGGCCGATCTCGAGTTGACCGACTACAAGGTGCGGATCATCCCGGGCCGCCACGGGACGGACGCCATCACCCGCGTCCTGATCGAGACCTCCGATCGCGAGCGGGAATGGACGACGGTCGGCGTGCACGGCAACGTGGTCGAGGCGTCCTGGCTGGCCCTGCACGACGCCGTGCGTTACGGCTTGCTGACCGACGGCTGAGCGTTTCGGCGCTCATCGAGCGGTCGGTCGTCCGTGGCCGGGCTGCGCCGCCGAGGGACGCCCCGCCGCCAGGACGCAGGTCGAGCAGTCGTGCGCGCAGGCCTGGCCTGTCGCGTCGTGTGGGCACGGTTCCGCGTCGGTGACATGCAGCTCGGTCGGGTCGTGCTCGTGTCCGCAGGTGCACAGCGAGTCGTACCCCTGCGCGGCCAGCGCCTCATTGATCGCCGCGTCGATCGACGCGTCGTGCTGCACCGCGGCGTGCTGACGGTCGTCGATCCGGATGCTCCGCAACAGTCCCCAGGCCGTCAGGGCGAGGACGACGGACAGAGCGATCGCCACGGCCGCGAACGCCGCGACCGCGGCGCCGCCCCGGCCGGCGAGGGCCACGGCCCCGACGGCGAGGAACAGCACCGCGAACAGCGCCAGGACGGTGCCGAGTTGTCTTCGCTTGCCTCGCGGGACGGCCGACAGCGCTGAGCTCACGACGCCGATTATGCCGAGTCGGGGCGGCTGGGCCCGTCGGTAGGCTGGCCGTTCGTGCGCATCGCTCGCTTCGTCCATCCCGGCTCCGGCTCGACGCCCACGCTCCAGTGGGGGGTCGTGGAAGGTCCTGCGGACGCCGCTCCCGAGGCGTTGACCGTGGCCGCCATCGACGGCCATCCCTTCGGGTCGATCAACTTCACCGGGGACCGCTGGGCCCTCCCGGACGTCCGGCTGGTCGCGCCGATCCTGCCGAGCAAGGTGGTGGCGGTCGGCAAGAACTACGCGGACCACGCCCGGGAGATGGGCGGCGAGGCGCCGTCCTCACCGGTCATCTTCCTCAAGCCGTCGACGTCGGTGATCGGGCCCGGGGACCTCATCCGCGTCCCTCCGGAGAGCACCCGTGTCGATCACGAAGCCGAGCTGGCTGTCGTGATCGGCCGGCCCGCGCGCGACGTGTCCCGCGCCGACGCGCTCGCGCACGTCCTCGGTTACACGGCGGCCAACGACGTCACCGCCCGCGACCAGCAGAAGGCGGACGGCCAGTTCACCCGCGCGAAGGGGCACGACTCGTTCTGCCCGCTCGGCCCGTGGCTGGAGACGGTGCTCGATCCGTCCGACCTGCGGCTGACGGCTGCCGTGAACGGCGACATGCGCCAGGATGGGCGCACCAGCCAGATGGTTCACGATGTGGCGACCCTGATCGCGTTCATGTCGTCGGTGATGACGCTGTTGCCCGGCGACGTGGTGCTCACCGGGACGCCCGCGGGGGTGGGCCCGATCGCCCCCGGCGACACGGTCACTATCGGCATCGAGGGCATCGGCGAGCTGACCAACCCGGTGGTCGCCAAATGACCCTGCGGGTGCGGTTCTGTCCGTCGCCGACGGGCAATCCGCACGTCGGGCTGATACGTACCTGCCTGTTCAACTGGGCCTACGCGCGTCATGTCGGCGGAACGTTCGTCTTCCGCCTCGAGGACACCGACGCGGCACGCGATACCGAGCACTCCTACCTGCAGCTCCTGGCGGCGCTGCGCTGGCTGGGCCTGGACTGGGACGAGGGCCCGGAGATCGGCGGTCCGTACGCGCCGTACCGGCAGAGCGAACGCCGCGACGTCTACCGCGACGTGATCGAGAGGCTGCGCGCGGCCGGCTATGTGTACGAGTCGTTCTCGACCCCCGAGGAGGTCGAGGCGCGGCACCGGGCAGCCGGGCGCAACCCCAAGCTGGGCTACGACAACGCCGACCGGGACCTGTCCGCCGAGCAGATCGCCGCGCACCGCGCCGAGGGACGCCAGCCGGTGCTGCGCTTCCGGATGCCGGACGACGCCGTGTCGTGGACGGATCTGGTGCGCGGCCCGGTGAGCTTCGCCCCCGGTTCGGTGCCCGACTACGTCGTGGTCCGCGCCAACGGCGACCCTCTGTACACGTTGGTCAACCCCGTCGACGACGCGTTGATGCAGATCACGCACGTCCTGCGCGGAGAGGACCTGTTGCCCTCGACGCCGAGACAGATCCCGCTATGGCGTGCCCTGGTCGATCTGGGGCTGACCGCGGGGCTACCGCAGTTCGGGCACCTTCCCTATGTGATGGGGGAGGGCAACAAAAAGCTGTCGAAACGCGACCCGCAGTCGTCGCTCGACCTCTACCGCCAAGAGGGGTACCTGCCCGAGGGACTGTTGAACTATCTCGCGCTGCTCGGCTGGTCGATCGCCGACGACCACGATCTTTTCTCCCTGGCCGAGATGGTGGCGGCGTTCGACATATCCGACGTCAACGCCAACCCGGCCCGCTTCGACCGCAAGAAATGCGAGGCGATCAACGCTGCCCATTTGCGGATGCTCTCGCCGGAGGATTTCGCATCCCGGTTGCTGGGCTTTCTGCAGGGCCGGGGTGTACTGGTGACCCCAGAGCTTGTCGGGAAGGCCGCACCGCTGGTGCAGGAGCGGGTCGCGACATTGGGTCAGGCTTGCGAGATGATCGGATTCCTGTTGGTCGATGAGGACGCGTTCCGGGTCGACGAGGACGCCGCGTCGAAGCAGCTGGGGGACTCGGGGCGCTCGGTCGTCGACGCGGCGCTGTCGGCGCTCGATCCGGTCGCCGAATGGTCCGCGACCTCGATCGAGGACGCGCTGCGCCGGGCGCTGGTCGACGGGCTCGGGCTCAAGCCGAGGAACGCCTACGGTCCGGTGCGGGTCGCCGTGACCGGGCGGACGGTGTCGCCGCCGCTGTTCGAGTCGATGGAGATCCTGGGTCGCGAGCGATCGACGGGCCGGCTCCTGAGGGCGCTCGGCTAGTCTCGGACCCGAACGGGCGTTCGATTAGGTGCGGACGGCGCGGCGCGTTGCGGGACGCGGCCGACCGCGGCGCGTGCGGCCGCCGGAGGCCGTCCGGTAGAGTTGGCCAAGGTTCGGCGGTGCGCCGCCCGGACCGAAACAGTGGGGTATGGGGTAATTGGCAGCCCGGCGGATTCTGGCTCCGCTAGTCTAGGTTCGAGTCCTGGTACCCCAGCGCAGCGGCAACACCTCGCGTGTGGCCGTTGCCAGGAAGATTCTGGGGCCCCGTCGTCTAGTGGCCCAGGACGCCGCCCTCTCAAGGCGGTAGCGGCGGTTCGAATCCGCTCGGGGCTAC
>JAICIE010000023.1 GCA_025924515.1 Jatrophihabitans sp.
ATCTCGGGGTCGGTGACGGTGACCTGTTCGTGCAGGCGCGCGCCGGCCTTGACCGCCTGCGCCGCGAGCAGGGCGTCGTGGTCGGCGCGGGGCCGGACCAGCGCGTACGGCGGGAAATCGGTGAGGTCGGGCCAGTCGAGGTGCAGCCGGCTGCCGCCGCCGATGACCCGCAGCCCCTTGTTGTGCAGCCACCCGGCGTCCTCGCTGACGTCGACGCCCATGTCGAGAAGGGCC
This sequence comes from Jatrophihabitans sp., assembly GCA_025924515.1. Lineage (GTDB taxonomy): Bacteria > Actinomycetota > Actinomycetes > Mycobacteriales > Jatrophihabitantaceae > JAICIE01. The sequence continues at coordinate 235 of JAICIE010000023.1, forward strand.
CGGGTGCCGCGGGGGGTGAGGCCGTCGCCGCACACCTTCTCGCGGGGGAAGGAGGTCTTCTCCAGGACCAGGACGTCGAGGCCGGCGCGGGCGAGCCAGTAGGCGGCGCTACTGCCGGCAGGGCCGGCCCCGACGACGACCACGTCGGCGTCGTGCCGGGCGTCCTCCGGAACGCTGGAGTCAGGGCGGACTGCGGCGCTCGGCGCGGTCATCCTGCACTCCTGCCTCGACGACTTTGTGAACGTCTTCACGAGCCTTTCCGCTGCAGTGTAGGCCGCGGAACGAGCGGGTAGGGCGCGTGGGTTGACGGCCTGCCGGTGACAGGCTGGCGGGCGTGTCCGCCGTACGAAACGCGCTCACCGGCAGCCTCGACGCCCGTACCCTGTACCGAATCCTGCAGTTGCGGGTGGACGTCTTCGTCGTCGAGCAGCGCTGCCCCTACCGAGAACTCGACGGGCGCGACCTGGAACCGGCGACGGAGCAGTTCTGGACCGAGTCGGAGGGTGACATCGCCGCGACGCTTCGGGTGCTGGTCGATCCCGACGGACGGTCGCGGATCGGCCGGGTGGCCACGGCGCGACGCTTTCGCGGCCGAGGTCTCGCCGCCGAGCTGATGTCAGCGGCTCTCGTCTCGACCGACCGCTCGGAGGTCGTCCTCGATGCGCAGACCTACCTGTCCGGCTGGTACCGGCGATTCGGGTTCGTGCCGGCCGGTCCGGAGTTCCTCGAGGACGGGATCGCGCACCTGCCGATGGTGCTGCGCCGGCGGTAACCCGACCGCTACCCGTCGCTTGTGGCGGCTGGCCTCTCATCAGAGGCGCAGCGCCAAACTGAGAAGATTCCGGGAAGGCGTCAGGCGGACGAACCGCGCTCGTGCGCCTGCCGGGCCTCGATCGCCCGCGCGAGATCCTCGGCGAAGTCGACCTCCACGGCGAAGAGGTCGCTGATGTCGACCGGGGTCACCTTGACCCCGTCGTGTTGGATGGCCAGCTCGAGCGCCCGCTCGAAGTAGTCCTGGTCGTCGCACTCCTCCAGCCGCCGGACGAGCAACGGCTTGTCCGGCGCCGACACCAGATTGATCCCGACCGCCTCGCCGAGAGCGTCGCGGACCTGCTTGGAGAGCTCCTCCACCGTTCCGTCGTCGGCGACGGTGTACTTGACCTCCTCCTCGCCGACGGCGGCCGTGTTCACGGCGATGGCGGAGCGTCCGTCGTCGAGATGGGCCCGCAGCCGGCGCAGCACCTCTGGGTCGAAGACGACGTCGCCGTTCATCCAGATCACCGGTCCGTCGGAGGAGGCCCGCAACGCCTTCAGCAGGCTCTTCGACGTGTTCGTCTCGTCGTAGCGCTCGTTGTACGCGAACAGCGCCTCAGGCACCGCCTCCATGATCAGCTCGTGTTTGAAACCCACGACGATGACGATCTGGGCGTCCTGCCCGAAGACCTGCCGGATGTTGTCGATCTGCTGGGCCATGATCGTGCGTCCGTCGTCGAGCGGGGTCAGCGGCTTGGGCATCGGACGCTTGAGCCGGGTGCCCAGACCAGCGGCGAGGATGGTGACCTGAACGGTGGGCACGCGGCGGCTCCAGAGTTCTCGTCGAGAGGCGGTCCGCTCGGCAGGCTACCGGGCAGCGGGCATCGCGGCCTTCTGCACCAAGCCGCGGTGGAAGGACGAACCGGCACGCCGGCGCCGGCTGAGAAGCGGCGTAAAGGCTCACCAGGCGCGGCTGCTCCCCGGCTCCGGGCCGGCCCTCAGCCGGTCGGGGTCGCCGCCCGCGGCGGCGCGCCGTGAGCCACAGCGCCGTCGGGTCAGACGAAAACCGGGCCGAAACGCTTGCGGCCCGAACGTCCCGAAGCGCCGGGACGTTCGTCCCTGTCGCGGCCGCGCGGGCGCAACTGTCATGGGGCCACCGGAGACGGCGTCCGGACGCACGGCATCGGGAGCGTGGCATGACGACCCTCAGAGCAGGCGGTGACCTGGCGCCGCCTCCTGCGCGGACCGGTTCGCTGCCGGCGATCGCGGGCGCTGTCTATGTCGCCGCCTGGCTCGGTGGGCTGGCGGTGCACTTCTCGAGTCCTGCCGTCGACGCGCCGGCGAGCGAGATCGGCCGGCATTTCCGTGCGTACGGCACGGCCGCCCTCGTGCAGTCGCTGCTCGTTCACGGCGTCGCCGGGCTTGCCCTCGGCGTCGTCGCCTGGGCGGTCTCGCGGCGCGCCTCGTATTGGGGGCAACCGGCGACCGGCAACGTCCTGAAGGCGACTGGCTGGGCCGCGGCGGTGGCATCGCTCGTGCAGATGGCGCTGGGCGTGATACTGGCCGGCGCAGCAGTCAGGATCAGCGACGGCACCGCCAACCGCCTCTTCGACGCGGTCAATCAGCTGGACGGCGTCAAGATGTTGCTGCTCGCCGTCATGGTGGCCTGCGGAGTCGCCCTTGCCCGCGCCCGGATCCTGCCGCGCTGGCTCGGGATCGAGGGAGCGGTCCTGCTCCTCGCGCTCGTCGTCGCCGGCGTGGGATATGCGGCACTGTCCCCCGCGCTGGGGGCCGCGGCCGAGCTGGCGCTGGTCCTGCTGCTGGTCTGGGTCGGCGCCGCCGGCGTCGCGGCACGGTCGCCGCGGTCGACCTGAGATACGTCACCGGACCGCGACGCCGGCCCGCGCCCGGTCGAGGACGGCGTACGTCCGCCGCCCCATGAGCGCCGCGTCGAGCCGCTCGGACGCGCGGCGGTGTGCGCGCCCGCCCAGGACGCGGCGGCGCCGCGGGTCGGCCAGCAGCACGGCGAGAGCGTCGGCCAGAGCCGGAGCGTCCGCGGGCGGGACCACGACCGCGTCCTCCCCCACCGCGTGGGCGACCGCGCCAACGTCGGTGACCACGCACGGGCGCCCCTCGGCCATCGCCTCGAGGAGCGCGAGGGGCATGGACTCGCGCCGCGACGGGAGGCAGAACAGGTCGAGGTCGGCCAGGAAGGCGTGCGCGTCGCGGACGAATCCGCAGAAGTCGACGGGCAGCCCCTGCGCCGCGCACCGCAGGAGCGCTTCGTCGCGTCCGGCGCCGCCGATGACCACCTCCAGCGCGACACCTCGACCGACCAGGATCCGGACGGCGTCGATCAGGACGTCGAACCCTTTCTGGTCGGTCAACCGCCCGAGCGCGCCGATCCGCGGCACCGCTCGGCGCGGGAGCGGGCGCGGCGCCGCCGGCACGTCGACCCCGTTCGGGACGACCTCGACCCGTTCCGCCGGGACCCCGAGTTCGGTCAGCAACTGCCGGCGGCCGTCGAGCGACGGCGTGAGGACGGCCGCCAGGCGTTGGTACAGCGCGGCCAGGCGCTCGCGTCGGGCACCGGTTCCGGTGTCCCCCGACAGGTGCAGCACTCCGACGGTCGGCGCAACGGCAAGCGCGGCCGCGAGCGCCGCCGCGTTGGAGCCGGGATCGACGAGATTGACCACGACGACGTCCGGGCGGGTGTCGGCGATGGCGCAGCGCAGTTCGGGCGCCGCGTCGCGATGCCGGGCGAGCGGCACGGTGGTTCCCGGCGTGAAGTCGGAGAACCCGGCCGCCACCGGCGCCGCGACCACGATCGACGGCGCCCAACCGTTCGGCTGCGCCCGACGCAGCAGGTGGGTGAGATAGACCTCCGCGCCGCCCCACGCGTCGGAGTCGACGACGAACGTGACGCGCGAGCTCACCCGGCGTCCGGCGGCGTCGCCGGTCCCCCGATCATGGTCGAGCGCACGCCTGCCGCCATGCTGGAAAGTAGATCATTCGGGGTCGGCCGGGCGGCACGGCCGGGGAGGGGGCGCCGGTGGTCGGGTCGGTCGGGCTGCGGCGGGTGGCCGTGCTGATTCCCGTGTACGACCAGTCGGCGTTCCTGTCCCGCTGTCTGGAGAGCCTGCTCGCGCAGGAGCTGTCGCAGTGGGAAGCGGTCGTCCTCGACGACGGGTCGCCCGACCCGCAGGCGGTGCGTGCCGCCGTCGGCGCGGTCGCGGATCCCCGACTGAAACTGCTCGGGTGGCCGCACAACCGGGGTCTCGGCGCGACGCTGAATGCCGGGATCGACGCCACGTCCGCCGCCGTCCTGGCGTATCTCCCGGCCGACGACGTGTGGTCGCCCGACCACCTGGCTCGGCTGCTCGACGCTCTCGCCGACCCGTCGATCGTCGTGGCCCGGGCGGCGCTGGCCGAGCCGTCGGACACGTCCTACGCGCAGCTGGTGCAGGTCGCACACCGCCGGACGGACGACCGGTGGACCGAGCGAGCGGAGCTGGAGACCGACGACCTGGACCGGCTGATGTGGCGCCGGGTGTCGGCGCGCGGGAGCTGCGTGGACACCGGGCGGGTCACCTGCGCGTGGACCCGCCATCCGGGGCAACGCTCCCGTGCGCTGCGGGAGGCGTTCGACGGCGGGCTGAACGTCTTCCGCACCCGGTACCGGGTCGCCGAACCGCTGCGCTTCGCCTCGACCGACGGCGGCGATGTCGACGAAGTGGCGCGATATGCCCGGTTCCGCGACCGCAGCTATCCGACGAGTCCGGACGGCCTGGAGATCCTCGTCGTCGGCGAGCTGGCCTTCAACCCGGAACGGGTGCTCGCGCTGCGCGAACGCGGTCACCGTCTCACCGGGCTGTGGACCGCCGACGGACTCGGTGACGCCACGGTGGGGCCCCTTCCCTTCGGCCACGTCCTCGACCTGGATCGCGACTCGTGGCAGGACGGCGTGCGCCGGCTGCGGCCGGACGTTCTCTGGGCGCAGCTGAACTGGCGGGCGGTCCCGCTGGCTGCCGCGGTCCGGGCGGCGTTCCCGCAGCTGCCGTTCGTCTGGCACTTCAAGGAGGCGCCGCAGCGGAGCATCGCCCGCGGCGAATGGCCGCTGCTGGCGCACCTGGTGTGCTCCGCGGACGCGTGTCTGTTCGCCACCGCGGAGGAGCGCGACTGGTTCGCTCTCGCGCTCCACGGGCGGGTCGATCCGGACCGGCTGGGTGTGCTCGACGGCGACCTGCCGAAACGCGACTGGCTCGACGCGCCGGCGACCGCCAAGCTCTCGGCCGAGGACGGCTCGCCGCACACGGCCGTGGTCGGCCGCCCGTCCGGGCTGCACGCCGCCTGGCTGCTCGACCTGGCTCGGCGAGGGGTGCATACGCACCTCTACGGACAGGTCCGCGCCCCGGGGCCGAAGGGCTCCTGGACCGCCTGGCTCGACGAGGCGCTGTCCGGCGCGCCGGGATTCGTGCACCTGCATCCGTCGGTGGGACCGGAGAGCTGGGTGCGTGAGCTGTCCCGCTACGACGCGGGCTGGCTGCACCGCTTTCGCAGCGACAACGGCGGGGACCTGCGCCGGGCCAGCTGGGACGATCTCAACTCGCCGGCCCGGCTGCCCGTCCTGCTCGCCGCCGGGTTGCCGGTACTGCAACGGGAGAACCCCGGCTCGCTGGTGTCCGTGGAGCGCGTCGTCCGCCGGGACGCGACCGGGCTGTGTTACCGGTCGGCCGAGCACGTGGCGTGGCTGCTGCAGGAGGAGCTGTCGACGCGGTCGGCGGCAGCGGCCGCGCGGGCGGCCCGGGAGCGACACACCTTCGACCACCACGCCGACCGGCTGGTGCGGGTGTTCCGGTCCGTCCTGCGCTGAGATGCGCTCACTCGGCGACCTCGCGGTAGAGGTGGACCAGGTCGGCGGCGTGCGCGGCGGGGTCGTGCCGCTCCCGAACCCGGGCCCAGCCGGCGGCGCCCATGCGCGCGCCCTCCCCGGGCGCCGCGACCAGTCGCGCCAGCGCCGCGGACAGCTGCGGCGCGCTTCCCGGCGGGACCAGCACCCCGGTGACGCCGTCCTCGACCAGCTCGGGGATCCCGCCGATCCGCGAGGCGACGACCGGGACGCCCTGCGCAGCCGCTTCCAGCACCGCCATCGGGCAGTTCTCCTCCCACAGTGCCGGCAGGACGGCGGCGGTCGCGCCGCGCAGCTGCGCGGTGACCTGGTCGGGAGGCAGCGGGCCGAGCAGGTCGACCGATAACCGCTGCGCGGCCACCCGGGCTCGGACCTGCTCGGCTCGGCGTCCGGAGCCGACCAGCCGGAGGCGCACGCCCGCCGGGAGCGTTGCGGCCGCGGCGAGGAGGACGTCGATGCCCTTCTCGCCCACCAGCCGGCCCGCGTAGACGAGGTAGGGCGGCTGGTCGGGCGCGGGCCGAGGCGCGGGTGCGGCCGCCACCGGGTTGGGGAGCACCCGCATCCGGGCGGCCGGCAACCCGGCCTCGACCATCCGGTCGCGCAGGAAGGCGCTGGGCGCTACGAACCGGTCGACCCGGCGGTAGAGGCCACGGGCCTGACCGGCGTACGCGTCGACGGCTGCCGCGACCGACCGCCAGCGCGACCCCTCGAGGCATCCGTGGCGCGCGACCTCGAGATATCGGCCCGCCAGGCACCGCGTGCACGGCTCGCCGTGCACGAAGAAGCGGTAGTTCGGACAGCCCGGCTTGTAGTCGTGCAGGGTCATGACCGTCGGCACGCGGCGGCGCCGCAGCGCGTCGAGCACCGACGTGGTCAGCCGTTCGAAGATGTGGTGCACGTGCGCCACGTCCGGACGGACCCGGTCGATCACCTCCGACAGTGCGCGGTAGGCGCGCGGTGACCAGACGCCGGCCCAGGCCTCGCCGAACCGGGTCCGCGACCCGTCCCCCGCCGCCCGGGGCAGCAGGTCGCGCACCGGCGTGGGGAGGCTGTCGGCCTCCGCAATTGCGAACGGGATGACCTCGTGCCCGCTCGCCGCGAGGACCTGCGCGGTGAGGACGAGCATGGTTTCCGCCCCGCCGGGGCCCTGGGTCCAGTGATTGCCGACGAGCAGCACCCGCACTATCAGGTTTCCTTCGCAAAGCGCAGGACCGCTTGCAGGACGTGACGGCGCCGAGCCGCCAGGCCGGTGAGGAATGCCGGTCCGTCCTCGAAGTCGACGAGATCGGTGACGAGGTGGCGGCGGATGTCGGCGCCGCGCGCACGCAGCAGGTCCAGGGTCGCCGCAGCCAGCGCCTGCCGCGGCCAGGTGTCTGCCATGCCGCGCGGGACCCGGGCGATCTGGGCGCAGATCACGGCGAGGCCGTTGTGGTGGAACTCCTCGCCGAAGCGGACGTTCGGCGCCGCGCCCTGGTAGAAGGCAAGGTCGACGACGGCTCCCTGCGGTCGCAGCGATTTCAACGCGGTGGCCAGTGACGTGTCGTGGCCGCGGCACTGCAGCGCGAGATCCGCCCCATGGTCGCCGCGACCGTGGTGCCAGCGGCGCTTGACTTCGAGCCAGCCGTCGCCGTCCTCGTCGGCAACCGTCGACAGTCCCAGCGCCTGGGCCACCGTGCGCCGCTCGGCGGACGGTTCGGCCACCAGGACGTCCGCGGCTCCGTGCAGGACGGCCAGCAGCGCCGTGAGGATCCCGATCACGCCGGCGCCGGTGACGAGCACCGCCTTGCCGCGAACGCCGGCGGCGAGATCGGCGGCGGGGCCGGCCGACGCGGCGGCAGCGTGCAGGAGGCCGTTGACGCAGATCGGGCCGAGCTGGGCGAGATAGATGCCGAGGAGCGGGTCGAGGTCGTCGGGGATCGGGACGACGACCGCGTCGGCGGGATCGACGCAGCGGCCGGTCTGGTGTCCGTAGGCGGTCGCGATCAGGGCGCCCTCGGCGAGCGAGGCGGTACGGCTCTCGGTGACCCGGGCGACCTCCATGTAGCCGAGCCCGCGGAGCGGATACCCGGCGACCGGCAGGCCGGCGCCGAACGACCGCAGCTCGCGGTCCCACCCGACCTGATGATGCGGGTCGGTGCCGCGGACGAGCGCGACCTCGGTTCCGGCACTGATTCCGCTCCACTCCGTGCGCACCCAGGCCTGGCCGCGCCCGGGCTCGGGTTCGGCAACGTCGACAAGTGCCGGGCGGTACGGCGCCTCCACCCCGATGGAGCGGACGGGCCGTCCTGGGGATATCACCGCGCGGCGGGAAGGGCGAGCAGCGGGGCGTCGTTCGCAGCGGCCGCCGCGACCGCGGTCACCAGTCGGTGCGTGCGCAGCGCCTCGGCGTACGGGGCGCGGATCGAGTCGGATTCCCCGCGGACTGCGGCCACGAAGACCCGGTCCTCGGCGAGCAGCGGGTCCTCCCGTCGCTGGATCGTGCGCTCACCGTCGGCGTCGGAGAGCACGAGCTGGTGCTCGGTCAGACAGAGCGCCAGTCCCGGCGCAGCGATCTCCAGGCCGATGCGAAAGCCCCGCGGCAGCAGGCAGCTGTTCGAGAAGGTACCGACGGCTCCGGTGTCGAATCGCAGCGAAGCTGTGCAGGCGTGCAGGATGTCGCCGGGCCCGTCCGGCGAGCGCGAGCCGAGGACGTACCCGCCGGCGACCTCGCCGACCAGGACCCGGGCCAGGTCGAACAGGTGAGTGGCCTGCTCGACCGTCTGCCCCCCGGACTGCTGTTGGCGGGCCCACCAATCGACCCGGGGAGCCTTGTCCAGCCAGGCTCCGAGCGCCATCACCGCGGGCCGGTCCGCGAGCAGATCGCGGGCCCGATCGACGGTGTCGAGATAGCGCCAGTGATAGCCGACTGCGGTGACGAGGCCGGTCCGCTCGATCTCGGCGGCGAGCTGCTCGGCGGTCTCCAGGTCGGCCGCCAGCGGTTTCTCGACGAAGATCGGCAATTTCCGCTCGATGGCCGCCTGCTCGATGGCGCCATGCTGGTACGGCGGAACGCAGACGTACAGGGCGTCGAGTTCCTCGCTTTCCAGCAGGTGTTCCCAGCTCTCGTAGGTCCGCGCGCCGGTCAGCTCGGCGAGCCGCTGGGCACGGTCGATCCGTGGATCAGCCACTGCGCATACCCGGACCCCGTCCTGCGCGCTGAGCGACTCGGCATGTCGGCCGCCGATGAATCCGGCACCCAGCAGCCCGACGCGAAGGGTCACCAGGCGCCCCGTACCGGACCGCTGCCGTGAGCTGGTGTCCATTTCGCCGGGAACCGCACGAGGCGAGTTTATGGTCCTGCATTCGACGCGCGATCGAACGGGTGTGGGCGGTCAGCCCAGTTCCGCTGCCGGGCGGGTGCGCCGCGGAGCAGGCAAGCACAGAACCGGATGCTGCAGGATCGGACGGGACGACGAAATGGACATCGGGCTGCGTTCGCCGCGCCGATCCGGCAATCAGGAATCCGAAGAATCGCTCGCGGGCCGAGTGAGGGCCGTCACCGACGGTGAACCGCACCCACGCGCCCCACGTCTTCGGGTTGTCGGCGCGCCACCGAAGCAATGGGCTTCCCGGCCGCCGCTGACAAGGAGCGTGGATTCATGAAACACAATTCGAAGGGTCTGCGGGCGGCACTTGCACTTACGGGCGCCGCGGCTGCGACGGCGCTCGCCCTGGCCGGCTGCGCAAGCTCGGGCAGCGGCGCGACCGCCGCGGCGGCACCGGCACACCAAGCGCATTCGTCAGCGACCCCGCAGGTGCGGATCGAGACTCGAAGTGGCTCCCTCGGCGTTCACTTGACCGACGCGTCCGGCAGATCGCTGTACATGTTCGGCTCGGACCGTCCGACCGCGTCTACCTGCGTCTCCGCGTGCGCGACCTACTGGCCCCCGCTGGCCGCGAAAAGCGGCGCGGTGTCGGTTGCCGGAGCCGCGAAGCGCGCGGATATCGGCACGGTCCGGCGCGCCGATGGCTCCACGCAGGACACCTACGCCGGGCACCCCTTGTACTACTACGTCGGCGATACCAAGGCCGGTCAGGCCAACGGTCAGGGCTTGACCGACTTCGGCGCCCGGTGGTCGCTGGTCACGCCGGCGGGCGAGCCCGTCGGCGCCGGCGGCTCATCCCCGACCTCCGGCTACGGCGCCGGTGGGCCGGCCTGGTGAGCGATGTCGCCCGACCCCCGGGACGCCGGGCGTCATGCCGGCGCCGGAGCGGCGTGCGTCCGCTGTGAGGGAACCGCATCACTGAGGCTGTGCTGAGCCCAACGACCCGATTTCACAGGACGTTAGGCACTGGCCCTGGGCGAGGGGCGCGTTCTCTGATGACCTCGTCGAGCGGGTCGCGCCGTGCTGATGCGGCCCGTACGGCAGCCGAACAGGAATCCTGGCTCACGCGACCGGCGGAGGGGTGGGTCGGCAGCGGACCGACGGGGAGGTGCGCCGATGAGCACGAGCGTCGTACGGGACCGCCGCCGCATACCGGGGCGGCAAGCGCTCGGGCCGTTGCTCTCCTTGGCCATCGTTGTGGCGGTCTTCTGGTTCTTCCTCCCGCAGTTCACCAGCGTCTCCGCGGTGTGGTCGTCGGTCACTTCCATGAACGGCGCCCTCTTGGCCCTGTTGTGTGTCACCGCCCTGTGGAACCTCGCCACCTATTGGCTGGTGATGGCCGCCACGATGCCCGGACTGACCTATCCGCAGGCGGCCGTCGTCACGGAGGCGACGACGGCCGTCTCGAACACCGTTCCAGCGGGCGGCGCCGTCGGGATCGCGTTGAGTTACTCGATGTACTCGTCCTGGGGGTTCTCCCGCAATCGCAGCTCGGTGTCATTGCTGGTGTCGGGCGTCTGGAACAACTTCGCCAAGCTGGCCATGCCGGTCGCGGCGCTCGTCCTGCTGGCGTTCACCGGCGGTGGCGGCGGAAGCGCACGGATCGTCGCCGGCTGCCTGGGCGTCGCCGGACTCGCCGGCGCGGTCGTCATCTTCGGGCTGCTGCTGCGCAGCCGCGAGTCCGCGCACCGGATCGGGGTCGGCGCCGGCCGGGCCGCCTCCGCGGTTCTTCGCATCCTGCACCGCCCGGCGGTGTCGGGATGGGAGCGGGCAACCGTCAAATTCCGCGATCGGACCGTCCTTCTCCTGCGCGCTCGATGGCTGCGAATCAGCGTGACGACCATCGTCAGCCACCTCTCCCTCTTCCTCGTCCTCCTGCTGTCCCTGCGCGCGGTCGGTGTGGCCGACAGCGAGGTTGCGTGGGCGGAGGCGCTCGCGGTCTTCGCCTTCGCGCGGCTCCTTACCGCGATTCCGCTGACGCCGGGTGGGCTCGGCGTCGTCGAGGTCGCCCTCATCACGGGCATGGCGGCGGCCGGAGGCGTTCGCGCGGAGGTCGCGGCGGGAGTGCTGGTGTTCCGCGCGCTGACCTACGTCCTGCCCATCCCGCTCGGCCTCGCGGCATATCTCTTCTGGCGTCGGAACACGTCGTGGCGCCGGCCGGTGAACAGCGCGCCGCGCACCGAGCTGGTTCCCGAATCGGCATGAGGGGCACCCCGCTCGCGGGGGACGCCGAACGCGTAATCCGGGCACCGGCCGACGCACTGCTCGGGCTGGCCGGAGCGGCGATCTTCGTCCTCTGTGCGCTGCCGATTCATCGCACGTCCGCGAGCGGCGCGGAGACGTCGGTTTTCCGTGCGATCAACGATCCCACCGTCGTGCCCTTCGTCGTCGTCTGGCCGTTCATGCAGCTGGGCAATTTCCTGGTGATTCCGGTTGCGGCATTTCTCGCCGCGGCTTTCCGGCGCTGGCGGTTGGCGATCGCTTCGGCCGTGGGCGGAATCACCGCCTACCTGGTCGCCGGCGACGTCGTGCGCCGGTTGATCGTGCGAGGGCGTCCGCTGGCACTGCTGAACGATGTCCACGTCCGCGGAGCTCCCGCGCACGGGCTCGGCTTTGTCTCCGGGCACGTCGCGGTCTCCACGACGCTGGCCGTCGTCGCGTGGCCCTACTTGGGCCGGCGTCTACGGTCGGTCATCGCCGTGGTCCCGGTGCTCGTGGCGCTCGCGCGGGTCCACGTCGGTGCGCACATGCCGTTGGACGTGCTCGGCGGCGCCGCCTTGGGACTTCTGGTCGGCAGCGTGGTGCGCCTCGCTCTCGGACGGCCGGAGGCACTGAGGAACCGTCCAGGCGACCACGACAGGGACGAGGTGGCGCGCGGGCGCCCGGAGTAGCGTCGATCAACGGAGTGAAGGAGTCCACATGACCACGGGAGCCAGGACGAGGACCAGCGGGCGGACAACGGACGATGCCGTCGCGGTGACCGAGGACGTCGCAGCCACCGGGCGCAACGGTGCCGGGACGCTGGGCAAGGTGATCACCGCGCCGGTGACGGTGCTCCGGGAGGTCGCCGACGACGTCGCCGGCGCCGCTCGCCGCCCAGACGCAGTCGTCTACTGGGGCGGGCTCGCGGCTCTCACCGCGCTCGGCGCCATCGAGCTGCCTGTGGCGGCTGCGATCGGCGTCGGAGTGGCCGTTGCCGGCGGAATCCGTTCCGCGCGCAGGGCCTAGCCCTCCACGCCACGGCGATCCGGCCGCGCCGTCGCGGTGATCAGGCCGCGACGGATTCGCCGACGCACCGGGCCACTGAGCGCAGCGCCGCCAATACCGGCGCGAGGTGCGGAGCCAGCGCAGCTGCGGGTCGCATCAACAACTGGATGTTCCGACGTGGCGGCGCGGACGCAACCGGGCGGACGACCACAGAGGCCGGCGGGGTCGGCCGGGCAAGGCGCGGCACCAGTGCCACACCCAATCCTGCCCCGACGAGGCCGACCACGGCCGTCCAGTCGTCGGTGCAGTGCTCCACCAACGGCGCGAACCCGGCGGCGGAACACGCGGCGTTGGTGATCCGCCGGCAGGGGCTCTGCGGCGATCCGGCGATCCAGGCCTCGTCCTTCAGGTCGGCGAGCCGCAGCGCCGCGGAGTCCGCCAGCCGATGGTCCGCCGGGAGCGCCACGTCCATCACGTCTTCGAGCAACGGTTCGCCGACCGCCCCGCGCTCCTCGGCCGCCCTGCTGCCCGGATAGGCCAGCCAGAGGGCCAGGTCGATGTCGCGCCGCATGAGGGCCGCGACGGCCTCGTCGCCGACCAGATCGAGCACACCGACCTGCAGGCCCGGTCGGTCCCGGCGCAGCCCGGCCAAGGCGGGAATGATCAGACCGTTTATCGCTGTGGGAAATGCGCCGATCGTCGCCACCCCGGCGTGCCCGTCAGCAAGCGCCGCAACGGCAGCCTCCGTTCGTTCCAACTCTCCGAAGACCGCCTCCGCGTGCCGCAGGAGGACGAGCCCGGCGCCGGTGAGGCGTATTCCGCGACCGTGCGGCTCGACGAGCCGCGTGCGGGTTTCCCGGCTCAGAGCCGCGAGGTTCTGCGAGACCGCAGACGGCGTCAGATGCAGCGCGGCGGCGGCAGCCGTCACCGTGCCACACCGGTGCAGTTCGCGAAGCACCGCCAGCCGGCGCACGTCAATCATGCAGGCACGCTAACAAGTCGCGGCGCTTTTTTGTAGATGGACTGTTCGGACATCGAGGCCGATCATCGGCTCATGGGTGCGCTGACCGCGATACTGATCATCGTCGTCGCCTTCGCCGTTTTGGCGGTGTTGTCCTGGAATTGGGGCACCGACAGCCGGACGGGTCGAGACTGGGAATGGCGTCCTGAGGAGAGCACACCGGCGTCGTCGGAAAGCCGACTGCGGCAACCCGCTCGGCTTCTCGAATCGGCGCGGCGACATCTCGCCGAGCAGGCTGAGATTCAGGAGCGACTCGCTTTGCTCGACCGACCGTGGGAGGAAACGTTCCTGCACTGGTCCGGCGATCCGACCGACCCTCGGTTGCACGGCCAGATAACGCCGCCGCGCGACGGGCGTCGCCGCAGCGTGACACGCAGTGGCTGGTGCCCGGGATTACTGCGCGAGCGGGATCGGAACGAACCGCGCTGCGGCTCACACTGAGCACAAACATCCGCCGAAACCCGCCGAATAGGTCGGGTAATTACGAAGGAACGGATCTCAGTCATACACATCGCAGAACGGTCGGTGCCGCGAGCGAAAGAGGCCTTCGCCTTCTTGCCTGAGCGCAGCCTGAAGGTGTGCAATGGCCGGTGTCTCAGCGACCGTCAGCAAATTCGCCGGTGCCGACACCGATGTGGCGCTCCTCGGGTTCTGCCCGCGGGCGGAACGCTACGTCGACAATTGAGCGTTGCCCACGGCGGGCCTATTGCGGCTCTCCTCAGAGCGCGAGTTGTGCGAGATGAGTTCCTTCGAACGACTCGACGCGCCCGGCCAGTGGCGGGCGTATCCGGTGGGCACCGCCGCTCCCGCACGGACCCGCCGTCGGCGTCGGCCTTCCGGTGAGCCGCCGCCGCTGCCGCGCCACGTGCGCAGCAGTGGGCTGTGGTGGCTGGTCGGCACGTGCGCGTTCGTGCTGGTCGCCATCGCGGCCTTCGCCGGGCAGTGGGACATTCGGGCGGCCGCCGTCACGGTCGGCGACGACGCGGTCGTCCGGCTGCTGTCCGCACCGTCGTTTCCCGGTTACCGCGGTGCCATGCAGGTTCTGGCCGCGCCCGGCCATCCCGTTTTCCTGACCACGGTTCTCTGGACGTTGGTGGTTGCGCTCGCCGTCCTGCGGCGATTCCGGCACCTGATCGTCTTTATCGTGGCATGGACGCTGACGGCACAGGTCTACTTCGTCATGGTCGCAGCTACCCGTCGACCCCGCCCGTTCGGCGTTCGGTTCCGCGGCGCCTGGGAAGGCTGGGCGCTGCCGTCGCTGCGCGTCGGCGTGTTCGCTTCCCTGTGCGTCATCGTCCTGTACACGTTGGTGCCCGAGGGACGCTGGCGCAATCGCGCCAAGTGGGCCGCCGCCGCGGCGGTCGCACTCGTCGCGGTGGGGCGGATGGCGCTCGGGGTCGAAGCGCCGTTCGACGTCCTTGTCGGGGTCTTGATCGGCGTGACCATCTCTCTCGTCGGGTTTCGGGTGTTCGCTCCGTCCGAGGTCTTTCCGGTCAGGTACCGGGGTGGCAACGCGGCTCATCTCGACGTCGGTGGCGCTCGCGGTCAGGCCATTCGCTCCGCGTTGGAATGTCAACTCGGGTTTCGGGTGGGGGCGCTCGAGCCCTTCGGGCTCGCCGGCTCGGCCGGATCGACGCCCCTCAAGATCACGCTCGCGGACGAAACCGACTCGGTGGTCTTCGGAAAGCTGTATGCGCGCACGCATCTGCAGTCTGACCGCTGGTACAAGCTGGGGCGGGAATTGTTGTACGGCCGGCTCGAGGACGAGAAGCCGTTCAACAGCGTGCGCCGCCTCGTGCAGCAGGAGGACTACGCCCTCCGGCTCTTTCGCGACAACGGTCTGCCGACACCGGCGCCGTACGGCGTGGTGGAGCTCACCCCGGAGCGGGAGTACCTGCTCGTCACAGAATTCCTCGACGGCGCTGTAGAGATGGGCGACGCCGAGGTCACCGACGAGATAATCGATTCAGGGCTCGCCGTGGTCCGCAGGATGTGGGACGCCGGCCTCGCGCACCGCGACGTCAAGCCGTCCAACCTCCTCGTCCGGGCAGGCCAGGTTCGGCTCATCGACGTGGCCTTCTCCGAGCTACGACCGACGCCGTGGCGACAGGCGGTCGACCTGGCCAACATGATGCTCTGCCTGGCCCTTCGGTCTGGCCCCGAGTTGGTGTACGAACGCGCATTGCGCCAATTCACCGTCGCCGAGATCGGTGAGGCGTTCGCCGCAGCGCGCGGTCTCGCCCTGCCGTCGCAGCTGCGGCGGGCACTGCAGGAGCAGGGCCTGGACCTGCACGCACAGTTCGTGCGGCTTTTACCGACGCCGCCGCGTCCCGTTTCGATCCAACGCTGGAATGCGCGGCGGATGGCGCTGTGGGCTCTCGTGTTGGCCGCCGTCTTCCTCGTGACGCAGGACCGGTCCGCGTTCACCCTGAACGACGAGAGCACCACATCCCTCGGGATTGGCAACCTCGGCTGTCGGGACTGGTCTCCCCTGTGGCTCGAGGCGCAAGCCGTGCCGTCCGCGACCTTCGTCCCGTGCGTACGGTCACTGCCCACCGGGTGGAGCTTTGCGCGAGCCGACGCCAGGAACGGCTCCGCGGAATACGTTCTCGATCACGACCGGGCGGGGAGCGCAGCGGTGAACGTCCGACTCGGTGAGCACTGCGATGTTACGGGCCTTCGGCCGCTCGAATCGGGCAGCGACCGGATACGCCGGTTCCAGGGACCGGCCAGCTCGACCACGCGCACGTGGTACGACACGTTCAGGGGCGGATGCGCGACGGTGACGGTGCACTCGGCGAGCACGAATAGCGACGTCAAGTCGCAACTGGCGCATGAGACTTCCCATGTGGTCGGGTATGCCAGCCGGCGGACGCTGCAACAGGTGCTATCGGATCGGTCAAATGGTCAACTGAGCCTCGACCCGTCCACGAAGTGATCTTCCGATGGCGTACTTCTTCTGCACGCTGGTCCACGGCGAAAGCTGGGACGATGCGCGCGGCATCCGGCAGCAGGACGGCTGGGACGAGCACGCGGAATTCATGGACCGGCTCGTCGACGAGGGGCTCATCGTCCTCGGCGGCCCGGTCGGCGCCGGGGACTACACCGCACACCTGATCGACGGCGAGGACGAATCGTCAGTCCGTGCGAGGCTCGCGGAAGATCCCTGGGCTCGCGACGGACATCTGGAGGTCGGATCGCTGGAGCCGTGGTTGCTGTGGCTCGACGGCCGCGGGCGCGACGGCAAAGAACCGGACACCGAGGGCCGCACCTAGGTAGATATGAGCATGGTTCGGACGCCGCGACTGACGCTTGCCCTCCAACTCGTCCTGCGGGCGCTTCGGCTGGGTGGAGTCGCGGTGGGAGGAGATCGACCCTCGAGCGGAGGCACGACCGGCCCGGCGGTACTACCAGCTGACCCCGAGCGGAGCGGCTCAGGCCCGCGACGCCCTCGCGCGGGCGTACCGGCCCCGCCGCATCGCCTCCCTGTCCAGCCCGGTCGGCCAGGAGTGCACGATGGCGATTCTGCGACGAAAGCAACGAGGTCAGCCCCCACTTCTCGCGGCGGCGCTCGTGCGCCTGGCCAGCGCAGCGCTGCCGGTCGGTGCGATCCGTGACCGCTACCGCCGCGAGTTCCTTGCGGATCTGCACGGCATGACGGCACGCCAACAGGCGCGTTACGGCCTCGGCGTGCTCGCACAGTGCGCATCGCTGCGCACCGCGGTGGGGATCGCGTATTGGAGAGCACTGACCGAGGAGATCGACGTGAACCTACGCGCGCACCGACCGGTCCTGTGCCGGCTCAATGTGCACCACTCCTGGGTCACGAGTGGTACCGAGGACGGCGGCAGGTACCTGCAATGCAAGCGGTGCGGCCGGGACCCGACCCAGGCGGACGACGGAAATTTCGGTGGCAAGGACGCCGCCGCCGGTCTCGTCGCCGGGCTCGGCGGCAGTAGCTGAAGGGCAGCTCAGCCGGCGCGCCTGTCTCTCGGGCGGGACACACTCGCGCGCGCGCCCCGGCCGTGCCAGGCTCGAGATCATGATGATCCGCTCGACCGTCAGCGCCCTCCCCGTCCCGTTCGATGACGGCGAACTGCGCATCCCGGGCCGGCGGCGGGAGCGGCGGCGGTTGATAGAACAGGATCGGCAGGCCGCGCGCCAGGCGGAGCTCTACCTCCTGGGTGAGCTGCTTACCGACGCCAGCGACCTGGTGCGCGCCGGATGGGTGCAGCACTGCTGGTTTGCCGTCCGCGACGAGCGAGGAACGCGGCGCCGGATCGGCCCACGCAATCTGCAGGACCTCGACGGCAACCGGGTGAGCGAGGTCTGCATGGTCGGCGCCATCGTCCAAGCCGCAGGTGGCGTCGACCGAGCGGGGACAGAGCCCGTGCACCGGGCGATCGACCTGACCTGGGCGACGCTGTACGACACGCCGATGCGGTCGTGCCCCTCGTCCTCCGTCCGGCTGGCGTACATCCACGACCTCATCGCCTGGAATGACGCGGCAGGGCGCACGGCCGACGACGCGGCCATCCTGCTGTCGGCGGCCGCCCGCCGCGCCCCGGAGGAGCGGGCGACCGAGGCCGAGACGTTGATCTAGCCGGCCACCGGAACGGTGCCCCGGGCGCACCAGGCGCGGGCTTGCAGCCGGAAGCTTCCCTGCGGCAGCGCTTGGCGGCAGCCCTGCCGAATGGCGGCTCGCCGGTCCGGCGTGAGGGATTGCAGATACTGCCCGGCCGGCCCGACGGCGAGCGTGAACGGTTCCCAGAAGTCGTCGAAGCTCTCGTAGTCGGCGTGGGCGGTCAACGCGCCGGCGGTCACGTCCTGCAGTCCGGCGCGGCGGAGACGCTCGGCGATGTCACCGTCCCTCGCTCCGGGTAGGCGGCGTTCGCCGGCCGCGGTCGGGTCGACGTCGCGAACGGCACTCCAGAAGGTCTGCAGCATCGTCATGCCGCCGGTGGCGAGATCCCACATGCAGGCGGCGACGGTCCCGCCCGGGCGGGTGACCCGAGCCATTTCTCGCACCCCGCGGTCGGGGTCGGTCATGAAGGCGATCACCAGCGCCGAAAGGGCAGCATCGAAGCGACCATCCGGCCACGGCAACTGCTCGGCCACGCCCTCCCGCACGTCGGCACCGGGATGGCGGTCGCGACAGGCCCCGACGAATTGCGGCGCCGGGTCGATGGCGGCGACGTTCTCGGCGCCGACGCGGGCCACGAGTTGCGAGGTCAGCCCGCCCGGACCGCACCCGACATCGACCACCCGCATCCCGGCCGAGACCCCGCCGAAGTCCGCGAGTGCAGCGGACAGGGTTGGCGCATAACGCCCCATGAATCGGTCGTAGTGCTCGGCCGGCGCTGCGAACTGCATGTCTCAGCGAATCGCTTTACGCCCTGACATGTCAACGTCGAACCCGCCCGCGCGAACCGACATATGGTCAGCGCGGCGATCGCCCGGAAGATGAGGTTGACGACGGCTCGGGGCGTGTTCTCCAACATTGTCTCGGTCTGCCGGGATGGCCTGTCAGGGGGCAGCGTGAGCCACCCGGCCGGTCAGTCGCGCCGGCGAAATCGCCAGTGGAAGTTGGCATGCCTTTCTAGACTGGCGCCCGTGATTCACGGCCGGGAACGTGAGCTGGCGATCGTCGCCGATCTCGTCGACCGCGCACGCCGGTCGCAGGGCGGTGCTCTGGTGATTCACGGCGAGGCCGGAGTCGGGAAGTCGACGTTGCTCGCGGCCGCCCGTCAGCACGCACCGGACCTCCGCGTGCTGGCGACCCGCGGCGTGGAATCGGAAGCGCCGTTGGCGTTCGCGGCACTGCACCGCCTGCTGCGACCGGTGTGGAGGTATGTCGACGGGCTACCGCGTCCCCAAGCCCGCGCGTTGCGAGCAGTCTTCGGAGAAGGGGACACCGCCGCGGTCGACCGGTTTCTGATCTTCTTGGCGACGTTGAGCGTCCTGGCGGAAACGGCAGCGAACGAACGCCCCGTCCTGATCATCGCCGACGATGCCCAGTGGCTCGACGAAGCGTCGGCCGCGGCGCTGCTCTTCGCGGCCCGCCGGATCGAGGCCGATCCGATCGCTGTGCTGTTCGGCGTCCGGGACGGCGACGGCCCGGGTTTCGCCGTCGCCGACCTCCCGGGCGTCCCGATCGGCAGCCTCGAGAATGACGCAGCTCGTCATGTGCTGAATGACCGGGCGGGACAGCTTGTCGACGAGGAAGTTGTCGGCCAATTGGTCAGGGCGACGGGCGGAAACGCGCTCGCGCTGACCGAGCTGGCCGGCGCGTTGACCGCGGACCAATTGGCCGGACAGGTTCCGTTGCCGGATTCCCTGCCGGTGACGGAGGGCATCGAAAAGGCGTTTCTCGCCCGATATGACCGGCTCCCGCCGGAAGCCCGAACCGCGGTGCTTGTCGCTGCCGCGGATGACTCCGGACGCGTGCAGACGGTCCGCCGAGCGGTGAGCGCGCTGGGGCTAGCCCCGGAGGCGTTGGACGCGGCCGAAGGGTCCGGGCTGGTGTCGGTGGCGGACGGGACCGTCGACCTGCGCCATCCGCTCGTCCGGTCGGCCGTGTACCGGTCGGCCGGGACGTCGCGGCGCCGGCAGATCCACGTGGCGCTCGCCACCGCGCTCGATGCGGACGGCGACTTCGAACGGCGTGTCTGGCACCGGGCCGCGGCCGTGGAGCAACCGGACGACCAGTTGCTGCAGGACCTCGACACGGTCGCCGAGGCGGCAGCACGCCGGGGCGGTCACGAGGCTGCGTCCGCCGCATGGGAGCGGGCCGCCGAACTCACCGTCGCAGCCGGACCTCGGGCGCAGCGGCTGTTTCAGGCCGCCCAGTCGAGTTGGCTCAGTGGCAACCCGGTGCGGGGAAGAGTGCTGGCCCGCTCCGCCGAACGCGACGCGACGGATCTCCTCCTGCGCGTTCATGTGCACCGGCTGCTCGGTCAGATCGAGTGGAACACCACATCGTTGAACGGCGGATATGCCCATATCGTCCGAGCCGCTCAACTCGCGGCCGGGGTGGATGACGCGCTCGCCCGGCAACTCGCCATGCTGGCGGATTCGCTCGCGGCGTGGGGAGCGACCGGCGCAACCGGACCCGATCCGGTCTCGCTGTTGCCGCCCCTGCCTCCCGACGCGCCGCCGACCGTGCGGGCCACGATGCATCTGTTGGACGGGTTCCGCGCGGTCGCTCGCGGGCTCTGGGTGAACGCGGCGGAGGCCTTCCGGAGCGCCTTTTCCCTCCTGGAACGTTCGGACGTCAGCAGCGATCACATCCTGCATCCCAACCTCGGGATTGCGACGCTGCACATCGACGACGATGTCCGAGGACTTGAGCTGCACACCGAAGAGCTCATCGCCGCGCGGCAGTCCGGCGCGCTGACGATGGCGGAGCACGCGTTGACCCGCGCGTTCGGTTTCCAGCTTGCGACGGGCGCCTGGGCTGAGGCGTCGGCTGCAGCCACAGAGGCCCTCGACCTGGCGGCCAGCATCGGGCACAGCGGCTTGGCGGCATTACCCAACGCGCAGCTGGCTGTGATGGCAACGCTGCGGGGCGACGGTGCGGCCGAGCGGTATCTGGCGAACGCAACGGCGATCCGTGATACGCATCCGCTCGGAATCATCGATCTCCTGGTGACCGATTTCATGCACTGGGCGCGTGGCATACGCGAGGGCGCGAACGCGACGGCCGCGGTCAATCACCTCGAGCGGATAACCTCGCCACCGGTGCAGCGACTGGCCGCCCTCGACCGCGTCGAGGCTGCAGTGCGGGCCGGGCGCGCCGACCTCGCCGGGCAGTGGCATGCCGAGCTCACCGAATTCGCGGAGGGAACCGGTGTGCCGTTCGCGAGGGCGGCGAGCGAACACGCAGCCGCGCTGCTGGCAGACCCGGATTCGGCGGAGAGCCATTTCCAGCTGGCAATGCACGCGCACCGCAACTCTCTGCGATTGCCGGACCGGGCCCGAACCCAGCTTGCCTACGGCGAATTCCTGCGGCGGGCCGGGCGCCGTGTCGACGCCCGGGAGCATCTGCGGGCGGCACTTGCGACCTTCGAGGAATTGCGCGCTCCCGCCTATGCGGAGCGCGCAGCGCAGGAGTTGCGGGCCTCCGGCGAAACCGCGCGCCGCAACAAGACCAATTCGGAAGGGTCGCTCACCCCGACCGAGCTTCAGGTCGCACGGCTGGTCGCACAGGGCTTGCCCAACCGCGACGTCGCCGCGCAATTGTTCGTCAGTCCGCGAACCGTCGACTTCCACCTGCGCAACGTCTACGCGAAGAAGGGAATCAGCTCTCGCGGGGAGCTGGCCCGCGTGCCCCTCGGATGAGGGCGGCGGGTTGCATTCGCTCAGCGTGTCAATGGTGGCCGTGCGCCCCTGCAGAGTGCACGTGTTCGCCGCGGACCTTCGGCACGGCGACGAGCGCGAATGCTGCTAATGCCAGCATCAGCACCCAGACGGCGGTGAGTGCGCGCGGATACGCGTTCGCTATGTCGGTGTCGGTTACGAGCGTGCCGGCGACCGCGGTGAGGCCGGCGACGCCGAGCGCCGCGCCGATCTCGTGTCCCGTCATCATGAGCCCCGCGGCGAGTCCGGACGCCGACGCGGGAACCCGCGCCATCGCGGCGACGGAGATCGCGACGAACAACGGCCCGACGCCGGCGCCGAGAATGAGAAAGCCGGGCAGGACGTCGACGAGATAGCCGGGATGCGCGTCCATGTTCGCTAGGACGAACGCGCCGGCGGCCGCGATCGACAGTCCGGCGAGCATGAGCGGCTTCGGGCCGGTGCGTGCCAGCAGTTTCGACCCGGCGGCGGCGCTGAGGGTGATCGCCGCAGCGAGCGGCAGGAAACACAGGCCGGTGATGACGGCCGAATACCCCATCACCTGCTGCAGCAGCATCGAGGACAGGAAGATCGCACCGACGACCGCCCCGGTGACTCCGGCCATCACGGTGGAGGCGGAGATCAGCGATCCGATCCGCCAGGTCGCCGGGGGCACCAGCGGCGCGGCGACACGGCGCTCGACGGCGGCGAAGGCGGCCAGGAGGACGACCGCGAGGAAGCCCGCCGCCATCGTCTTCGCGCTCGTCCATCCGGACTCCCGGGTGGACTCGATGGCATAGACGGTGGCTAGTAACCCCGTGACCGCGGTGAGCGCGCCGGAGAGGTCGATTCCGCGCAGTCGCTGCGCCAGCGACGTCGCCGGGTTGACCGGCCGAATCAGCCGGACGGTGAACACGACCGCCAGCAGGCCGATCGGCGCATTGATGAAGAACACGGCGCGCCAGCCCAGAGCGGTGGTCAGCAGCCCGCCGAACAGGACCCCGGCGCCGATGCCCATGCTGGCGACGGTTCCCCACAGGCTGAGGGCGACCGTGCGCTGCCGTCCGCCGTAGGTCGCCATCACGATGGACAACGCCGCGGGTGTCAGCAGCGCAGCGCCCGCGCCCTGCGCCGCCCGGGACACGATCAATGCCAGCGGCGACCCGGCGCAGCCGCTGGCGATCGAGGCCGCGGTGAACAGGCCCAGGCCGGCCAGGAACATCGAGCGCCGGTCGAGCAGGTCGGCGAGGCGGCCACCGAGCAGAAGCAGTCCGCCGCTGAGCAGGACGTAGGCGCTGACCACCCATTGGAAGTCGCCGGATCGGAAGTCGAGCGCCCGGCCGATGCTCGGCAGGGCTACGTTCACGACGCTGACGTCGAGCACCACCATGATCTGCGCCATCAGCATGACTGCGAGCACCGTCCAGGGGCGGCTCGGCACCGTCGGATCGCTGCTCGGCGAGGACGGGTGCGGGCCGTGCATGCGCACGGCGGACCCGGACGACCTGTGGCCGTGGTGCGTCCGGCGCTCTGGCTCGTCGGCGCCGGACGGCGTCGCCGTGACGGTGGGGTTTGACATGGCCTCTCCTCTATGCGGGGCGACGAGCTGTCCGACACCAGTCCACCGGCAGAAGTCGCCGGCCCGCGCCGGTCGAATCGCCAGGACCGGAGGCTGGCCCCAGGCATGGACGGCAGCCGGTGCGAGCTGCCGTCTCCCGTCCCGCTCTCGTTTGTCCGTTTCCTGCTGAGACGCACAGGCGGTGGCCGGCTCTCCACCGCGCGACTGAGCAGGACGGCGCTGCCGCCGGACCCCGGTTTGTGACTGTTGAGCTGCTCACAGGGCGCGGGAAACCTGGCGATTTCCCCGGCGCGCTCCCGGCGGCCGTGGGGCGAGTCTCGGTCCCGACAGCGGCTGCAGCAGCCGCTTCAAGGAGGCGGGGATGCGCGGGATGGTGGAGTGCGCCGGTTACACCGCAACGGAAGTGGCGCACCAGCGGCGCCGGGGCCTGGATCCCGAGGTCAGCTGCCGGCGCGCTGCCCGGATTGCGCGCGCCGGTCGGCCGAAGCGCCGCGGACCTTCCGTCGGCTTCGGCGCGTGGCTCGCGGCAGGCCAGCTGTGACCGCACAGGCGGTCGACGTCGCCGCGCATGACGTTGTCGTCCTCGGCGCCGGCCAGGCGGGCCTGGCTGCGGCACAGCAACTGCAGCGCCGCGGCCTCGATGTCGTCGTCCTCGACTCCGCCGAGGAGATCGGCGATTACTGGCGGCGCCGCTGGGACTCGCTGAGGTTGTTCACGACGCGGCGCCATTGCGCCCTTCCGGAGATGGCCTTTCCTGGTGACCCCAGCGGCTGGCCGACAAAGGACGAGGTTGCCGACTACCTCGCCGCCTACGCGAAGCACTTCGACATCCGGGTTGCGCTCGCGACCCCGGTGACTCGGGTGCGGCGCGACGGAGGGAAATTGGCCGTCGACGCCGGCGTTCGACCGATTCGGGCGCGACACGTCGTCGTGGCCACCGGACCGTTCCAGCAGCCGACGATCCCGCCCGCTGCTGCGAACTTCAGCGCCGAGGTCCACCAGCTGCACAGCAGCGAATACAGGAACCCCGAGCAGCTTCCGCACGGGCCGGTGGTCGTCGTCGGCGGCGGCAACTCCGGCGTCCAGATCGCCGCGGAGATCGCCGAGCGCAGATCCGTCCATCTGGCCGTAGGGAGCCCGCAACAAGCACGTGCCGGCGCGGGTGCTGGGCCGCGACGCGTTCTCCTGGCTCGTCACGCTCGGGGTGATCACGGCTGCCACCGATAGCCGACGCGCGCGCCGACTTCGGGCGGGAGGCGGCGACCTCGTGATCGGAACGAGCCGACGGCTGCTGCGCCGTCTCGGCGTGACGACGCATCCGGCCTTGGTCGGCGCCGAGGGTTGCATCGCGCGGTTCTCCGACGGGTCGACCACGGAGGCGGCGACCGTCGTCTGGGCTACCGGCTTCCGCACTGACCACTCATTCATCGACGCGGATCTCACCCGAACCGCGCAACGGGACCCAAATCTCCGTTTCGTCGGCCAGCCGTGGCAGCGCAGTCGCGGGTCAGCGCTTCTGGGTTTCGTCGGCGCAGACGCGGCCGACCTCGCTCGCTGCATCGCCGCCGACAAAGGACCGGTGCGCGCGATGCCGGTGCCGGTCGGTTGACCGGTGCCGGGCTTTGCCCCGCTTCACGACCCTCATTGCCGCACGTTCGCCCACGAGCACGCCGACGTGCGCGACAGCGATGGCAACCCGGTCTTCGCCGTCCCTGGGCAGACGTTCGGACCGCACCTGCCGATCCACGCCACCTTCGACGCGCCCGGCATCTACCGGCTGTGGGGACAGTTCCGGCTCCCCGACGACCGGGTGATCACCGCCGCGTTCACCGTTCGAGCCGCAATGACCACCGAGCAGGAGGAGAACACGATGTTGACCCGGCTAGGAAGTTGGTCGGCACGACGACGCCGACTGGTGATGACCGCGTGGGCGGTGCTCTTCATGATCGGCATTCTGTTGGGCAGCCGCGTGTTCGGCTACCTCAAGGATTCCAACGGCGGATCCGGTAGCGAGTCCGTGCAGGGGTTCAACCTGCTGAAGGGCGCCCACACCGCGGACAACAGCCTCATCGCGCTGGTGGACGGAGCGAAGGTCGGCGACCCGGCCACTCGCGCTGCCGTCCTTACCGCGAAACAGAAGCTCAGCACCGTCAAGGACGTGACCGGGGTCGTCACCGCGTATGACGTTCCGGATGCGCGGCTGCGGTCCACCGACGGCCGGGCCAGCATCATGCTCATCTCCGTACGCCACGTCGACGACATGGCGGCGCATCGACAGGTCGATGACGTCCGAGCCGCTCTCGAGGAGACGGCGCCGGGAGTCACGGTCAAGGTCGGCGGCGACGCCGCCGCCTCGCGCGACGGCATGACGGCCATGTCGCGGGACCTCCTCATGGGTGAGCTCATCGCGTTGCCCGTCCTGCTGCTCGGTCTGGTGTTGGTGTTTCGGGGCGTGCGCGTGGCGCTCATTCCCCTCGCCAGCGCACTCGTCACGGTCGCAGGCGCATTGCTGCTGCTCCTGGGCATGGCACAGGTGATGGAGGTCGGCAGTTACGCCGTCGACGTGGTCGTCCTCTTCGGCATCGCGCTCGCCGTCGACTACAGCCTGCTCATGACCAACCGGTTCCGGGAGGAGCAGGCTACCCACGAGGGCGCGGACGTCGCCGGGTTGGCGGCCCGCACGACCGCGGCAGCCGGACGCACGATCACCTTCTCCGCGCTGACGGTCATCGCGTCGCTCGCCGGTTTCTTCGCATTCGGTAACCCGACCTTCAGCTCGCTCGCGATCGGCGGCATCGCCACCGTGATCATCGCGCTCATCGCCGGGCTGACCTTGACACCGGCATTGCTCGCAAGCGTTGCCAAGCACGTCGGCGTCGCCAGACGGGCGCAGGCGGACGACGGCTTCTTCGGACGGCTCGCCCGCCGAGTGCAACGCCGCCCGCTCATCGTCACCGTCATCACGGCAGGTTTGCTGGCCGCGGCGGCGATCCCGTTCCTCAGCGGCAATTTCGGCAACGGCGACCCACGAACGCTGCCGCGGAGCTCGGAGAGCCGTCAGGTCGCCCAGCGTTTGCTGGCGAACTTCCCGGGTGCGCAAGCCGACCCGGCCACCGTTGTAGGACGGGCCCCAGGGTCCGATCCGCGCGTGCAGCAATACGCGTCCGAGATCGCATCGTTACCCGGAGTCGCCGGCGTGACAGTGCAACACGGATTGCGCGGCGACGTGTCAGCGATCGACGTGGTACCCGCGGGGTCCGTGCAGAGCGATGTGGCGCAGGGGCTGGTTTCCACGTTGCGCCAGGAGCGTCCCGACTATCCGAGCTACGTCACCGGGCAGGCGGCATTCCTCGTCGACTTCAAACATCAGATCACCAGCAGGCTGCCCTACGCGTTCGGACTCATCGCCATGGCCACGTTCGTCCTGCTGTTCCTGATGACCGGGTCCGTCCTGGTGCCGCTGAAAGCACTCCTGATGAACACATTGTCGCTGGGAGCAACGTTCGGCAGCCTCGTCTGGATCTTCCAGGAGGGCCACCTGTCCCGGGTGCTCGGCTTCGACGCGTTCGGGGCCATCGAACTCTGGGTGCCCATTGTGGTGTTCGTGTTCGCATTCGGACTGAGCATGGACTACGAGGTCTTCCTGCTCTCCCGCATCAAGGAGTGCTACGACGAATGCGGCAACAGCAACAACGCGGTCGCCAACGGACTACAGCGCTCCGGACGGATCATCACCTCCGCCGCGGCCCTTGTCGTGATCGTCTTCCTCGGCTTCGCGGCCGGGCAGTCGTTGGGCATCAAGGAGATGGGACTGTCCTTGGCCATCGCGGTGGTCGTCGACGCAACCCTGGTGCGGTGTCTGCTCGTCCCCGCCACCATGACGCTGCTCGGCAACGCCAACTGGTGGGCGCCGGCACCGCTGCGGCGCCTGCACGACCGGTTCGGCCTGCGGGAAGCGCCGTCGATCGCAGCTACGCTGCCGAGAATCCCTGGTCAGCCTCTGATGCTCGACCGCAGCTGGCCGGCGACGAATCCGAAAGCGGCCACCGGCGAGATCACGACGAACATCACTCGGTAGTCCGTCTGCTGTGCGACGAACCCGTCGATCGCGGTCGCTGCCGGCCCCATCAGTCGCGGCGAAAGCAGCGACCCAAGGTCTGCGCGACCGCGACGCGGGCGGGGATACAGCCGCCCCAGCCGTTTCGCGCGACTCACGAGCCAGCGCGCGAAGGTGAGGGCGATCAGCGGCTGTACCGCGAACAGGGGCGGCGGCTGGCCAGCCGAGAGCCAGAGCTCGATACTGCGGCCCTGGCTCTCGGTTCGGATCGAGGTTTATTCGCAGCCGGTCTGGATGCCGTGCGAGGTCTGCCGGATGACGAATGCCTGAGTGTTGCCGCAGAGCGCCGAGATCCCGAGCAACGACATGGTCTGGCCGTTGGTGTAGTTGCCCTGCGCATCCGGCGTCTGCAGCTGCAGCGCGTCAGCGGTCCCCGGAGTCACGAACCCCCAGAGCGGCGGGAGGCCGGTGAGTCCGACCGAAGACAGACTGGGGAGCCACACCCAGTTGCCTTGCACGAGCGGCCGCGAGTACGTCGTCGAGGAGGTGTAGCCCGCCGGTGCCGGGCGACTCACGTTCGCGCACGAGTCCGCCATAGCGGCCGCCGGTACGGCGAATACCGCTGCTCCAGCAGCCAACGATAAGAGGATTTTTCGGACCATTCGTACGCCTTCTTCCTGCATGAGCGAGCCCCGGTGGTCGCATGGTGGGGTGACGCTAAGGGATGAGGCGACCGTTCGTAAAGGGTTACTTGAATCCTCGTGTCTGACGTTCTTGGGATCCCGGGGACCGCCGTGCTCTTCTTTGCCAGGACGTGAACCCGTGGAGGCGTTCGATGCCCGTCTGCACCGTCGACATCCGGCTTGTCGAGGCTGGCTGCGAGGACGATTCCATCCCGGGCTTCGACCGCGGCGTAGTCGCGGCACGGTCGGTCGGCCCGGGTTGTGGACCTTGGTCCCGGAGAACGGGGACGTTGCGCACCACCCCGACGACGTTAAGTGGGGATATGGTTCGAGCACGTTACCGGCCGTTCGCGGAACCGAGGAAGCCACCATGACGCTCGCAGCTCCGATCCCCGCGCAGCACGTCGCCGGTGTGCCGGCGTCCATGACGACCGGCCCGACCACGCCGGCGGGCGTGGCCGATACCGCGGCCAGGGTGTACGACGCCGAAGTGAACCTTCACCATGCCCGTCAGTCGGGCGTCGGCCCGTGGATCTCGGCCGCATACGACCATCTTCACCTGGCGCTTCTGGCCCACGCCGATGCGTCCGGCGTCTCCGCGGGACATGGGCCGAATCTGGAGCGCAGCCGACTGGCGATCACGACGTCCTGAGGCCAGCGAGGCGAGTGCGGCCTCGCGCGACGGCGATCCGGTGCCGGGAAGCACCGTCGTCACGCCGGTGACAGAAGTCGCCGCACGACGCGGGCCGCCGGACGGACCGATATCGGTATCCAAACGAGACCCTCTCGCCTCGACCTTCGCGAGCCGCATGCGGTAAGCAGGGTCGGACCATGTCGCCTGCTGCGCCCCGACCACGCCTGTGGCCCCTCGTCCTGCGCGGCCTGTGGTGGCGGCGGGGACTCACCGCGGCCGTGCTCGCGGTCGCGACGCTGACGACCGCGGTCGCCGCTCTCGGTCCGCTGTACGCGCGCGCGGCGAGCGAACTGATCCTGCATGACCATCTCGTCGCGGCGGGGACCGGCGCGGGACTGCGCATGCACCGAAACGTGATTACTACCGACGGGTCGGGAGTCGACCGGCTCGCGCACCAATTGCCGCGCGAAAGGAGCCTGCGCGGCTTCGAGCGGGTGATCCCGACGCTGTACACGACCAGCAGGTTCGGGGCGGCGCTGGACGATGTCGGGACCGGCTCGGTGCACACAGCCCTGCTCTGGAAGCAAGGGATCTGCCGCCATCTCGTCATTCTTCGCGGGCACTGCCCGACTGCGCCGAATCAGGCTCTCGCGAGCCAGCGCGTCGTATCGGCGAGTGTCTTCGATTGGCATGTCGGGCGGACCCTCTACATCGGCGCGATCCACCAGGAGGACGTAGGCGACTACACGGCGCCCATACCCACACCGAAACCAGTTCGGATCGTCGGAACCTACCGCCCTCGTAATACGAGCGACCCGTTCTGGTTCGGGCAGCCCTATTTCGTCATCGGCGAATCGCCCGACGGACAGCCGATCGCCGACTCGTTGATCGTCGCTCGAAGCGAATTCACCGACCAGCCGCCGAACACGTCTGCGGAAGCGGATTTCGACTACCCGTTGCGCGCTGACGCGATCCGGTTGACGGACGTGCCGGCCGAACGCGCCGCGGTGCAGCGGCTGATCCGGTCCTTCTCCGGCACCCGTACCGAGGTCGACACCCGGTTGCTGAAGGTCTTCGACGCGGTGGCGCACGAACGGACTCTCGTCGCCGTCGACACCGCCCTCGTCACGGTGCAGCTGGCGGTGCTCGCGTGGCTCGTCCTCTTCCAGATCGTCTCGGAGGCCATCGAAAGTCGAGGGACGGAGGTCGCGCTGGCGAAGCTGCGCGGCCACCGTCCGCGGACAACGCTGCTGTTCGCCTCAGGCGAGGCCGTCGTGCTCACCACGGCCGCCGTGCCCCTCGGGCTCCTGCTCGCGTTCCTCACCACCCACCTGCTGACCGACAAGGTGCTCGGATCACACGTCCCGGTGGCAGTGACCGCCGCGCCGGTCCTGGCCGCCGGCGCAGCTTTCCTGGCGGCCCTCGTAGCTGTCGTCCTCGGTGGGTATCGGACCCTGTCCCGTTCGGTGCTCGACGAATGGCGGCGCACGACGCGGCGGCCCCGCCGCAGTCGTGCGGTGCTGATCATTGACGTCCTTATCGCCGCCGGCGCGCTCACCGGCCTGGTGCTCTTGGCGCACCGCCAGCAGGCCCGGTCCGAGGGCGACTCGGCCGGGCTCCTCGTCCCGGGACTGCTCGTGCTCGCGGTCGCGCTGCTGGGCGTCCGGCTGCTGCCGGCGGCGTGTCGCGCGTTGGCGCGATGGACGAGATCCGGCCCGCGGCTCGGGCTGTTCCTGGCGACCCGTCAGGTCGCGCGCCGGCCCGTCGGCCTCCGCCTTGCCGCGCTCCTCGCCGTGGCGGTCGGCCTGGCGACCTTCGCGGTGGCCGGCGAGTCGATCGCGGAGACCAACCGGCAGGCGCGCGCTCGAGCCGACGTCGGCGCCCCGCGGGTCGTGTCGGTGCAGGTCGATCCGCGCACGGACCCGCTCGCCGCGGTGCGGAAGGCGGACCCGTCCGGACGGTGGGCGATGGCTGCCGCGACGTGGCTGCCGGACGGCGGGCAGGGGGTGCTCGGGACCGTCCTCGGGGTCGACTCCACTCGGCTGCGGACGGTGGCGAGCTCGGTGTCGGGAGGGATGACTCCAGCAGAGACGGGATCGATCCTCGGCGCGGCGCCGATGCCCACCATCAGGCTCACCGCAGACCTGATGCGCGTGCACCTGACTGCTCGGTCCTTGACAGGGGACGTCCGTCCGCAGGTTCAGATCAACCTTCGCACGTCGACCGACCCGTACCTGAATGCCGAGGGCGGCCCGATCGTGCCCGGCAGCAAAACCTATGTCGTGCCGGTCCCCTGCCGGCGGGCCTGCATCCTGCGGGGGCTGACCTGGGACCGCCCGATCAGCGCCACCCGCCCGTTGTCCGGGCGGCTCGAGCTCACCGGGCTCGACGTCCGCCGCGGCGACCGATGGCAGCCGCTCGACCTGGGCCTCGGGACCGTGGGCGCCTGGCGGCCCGCAACACCCGCGGGCAAGGCCGGTGACCGCGTGAGCGTCGCCGCCGGCGCGGTCGTGGACCGGTTCTGGAACGCGCTCGGTGGCTACGGCGGGATGACCTATGCGGATGTTCCGGTGCCGGCTCCGGCGATCGCGACGGCCAAGGCGGTACCGGCGGGGCACGGCGCCGGCAAGGCCTTGCGGATGGTCGACGAGGACAGCCGGACCCTGACCTTCACCGTGGCGCGGATCGTCCCCGTCCTGCCGATCGTCCTGGACGACGGTGTGGTGTTGGACGTCAATTCGCTCGATTCCGAGCTACCAGGTTTCGTGTACGAGGCGAGCTGGCAGGTCTGGCTCGGGACCGCCGCGCCCGCGGACGCGCTGGCCCGGCTCGGCGCTGTCGGCCTCCACCCCGGGGACGTTCGGAGCGAAACTGCGCGGATGCAGCAGCTCAGCCGTCAGGCGCCGGCGCTCGCGCTGCTGCTGCTGGTCGGCTGCGCGGTCGCCGGCGCCGTTCTCGCCGCCGGTGCCACGGCCATCTCGATCAGCGCGGCAGGACGCCGCCGGTCCTACGAACTCGCCGCGCTGCGCGCGATCGGCGTAGGGCACCGGGAACTGCTGCGGGCGGGCGTCCTCGAGCAGTTGCTGCTGCTCGGGTCAGCCGTCGTGCTCGGCGTTCCCACCGGACTCGTGGCCGCCCGGGTGGCGATGCCGGTCATTCCCGAGTTCGCCGATCGAACCCCCATCGAGCTGCACTACGCGCCGCAGTGGCTGCCGACCGCGGTGTTCGTCGCCGGCTTCGTCGTGATCCTGGTGATCACCGCGTTGCTCGCCGGACGCGCGCTGCTGCGCATCGCGCTGCCTGCGCGCCTGCGCGAGGCCGAAGGATGAGCCCACTTCCCGGCGTTGCGGTGCGCTGCGTCGACGTGCAGCAAACGTTCTCAGTCGACGGCGAGGACGTACACGCGCTGTCCGGGATCCAGCTGGCCGTCGACGCCAGGGAGCGGATCGCCGTGTTCGGGCCGTCCGGGTCCGGGAAGTCGACACTGCTCGCGCTCCTCGCGGGCCTGCGGCGTCCGTCCTCCGGCTCGGTGTGGATCGGCGACACCGAAGTCAGCAGCCTCTCCGAGCGGCAACTGCTGCGGCTGCGCAGCGGCGACGTCGGGATCGTGGTGCAGAACCCGAGCCGCACGGTGCTGCCCTACGGCACGGTCGAGGACAACATCCTGTTCGCCCAACGCGCCGTTCGACGCGAGCGGCAGGGCGCCTTGCCGAAGCCGTCCGACCTGCTCGCCGAGCTCGGGTTGGCGGCGCTGATCCGGCAGCGAGCCGCCGCCTTGTCGGGCGGGGAACAGCAGCGAGTCGCCGTGGCGGTCGCGCTGGCCTGCGCGCCGCGTCTGCTGCTGGCCGACGAGCCGACCAGCCAGCTCGACGGGCACAGCCGCGACCTGATCGTCGAGCTGCTGGTGCGCGCGGGCCGGGTCGTCGGCGCGACACAGGTCGTCGTCACACACGACCCGGTGGTCGCCGACGCCTGCGACCGGCGGGTGACGCTTTCCGAGGGACGGGTGGTCGACGGCGGGCGCAGGGAACGGTGGGCCCAAGGGTGAGCCGCGACCGGCGTCAGCTCGAGGAGGGCGACGTCTACATCGACCTCGAACTCGGTCCGCGCCGCCGAGGGACTCCGGCGCGGGAGCGAGCCGCCGCGGCGCCTGTGCACCTGATCGCGGAGTCGGTGTCGTACCGCCGCGCGGGACGCACGATCCTCGACTGCGTCGACGTGTCGGTGTCTGCCGGGGAAACCCTCGCCGTCGTCGGACCGTCCGGCAGCGGCAAGTCCTCGCTGCTCGCGCTCATCGCCGGCCTCGAGGAACCCGACTCAGGACGGGTCCGGCGCGAGCCGCGTGGGGGCGGGCGCGTAGGCATTGTGTTGCAGGGTTATGGGCTCGTGAGCGTCCTGACGGCGGCCGAGAACGTCGAGGTGCCGCTTCAGGCCGGCGTGGCAGGTGCGTTCGAGCCCCGGCAGGTGCGCGAGACCGCGGCTGCCGCGTTGGCGTCGGTCGGGCTCACCGAGGTGAGCGATCACCTGGTCGAAGAGCTCTCCGGCGGACAGCAGCAGCGGGTGGCGGTCGCGCGGGCGCTCGCGATCGAGCCGGATGTCGTGTTCGCCGACGAACCCACCGCCGAACTGGACCACGACATGAAGCAAGGGGTCATCGAGCTGCTGCTGGGAATCGCCCACCGGGGCGGGATCGCGGTGGTGGCGACACATGACGGCGAAATCGCTGCTCGATGCAGCCGGCAGTTGCGGCTGCAGGACGGCCGGGTCGTCCACTAATCGGCGTGCTCCCCGTTTTTTTGCGCCGGTCGTCGACACGCGGTCAGGAAATCGACGAGGCTCATCGCCTTCGTGACCGCGCGGTCTGCGTCGACCCCCTTGCCCATCAGCTCCGACGGCCGACCCAGAGGTGCGACGCGATTGATGTCGAGCGCAGCTGGGCGGCGTGAGCGGCAGGATCGAATGGGCCGACGTCGGCGGAGCAGACGCGGCCGGTTCGTGGTACCCGCAGGTCGACGAGGTAGCGCGCCTGGACCCGCTCCGCGCACGTGCCTCCCCAGGGAAGCGTCGTGTGGCCCCATGAGTTGACCACGAGCAGGCGCGACCACGGCAGCAGTCGCGCCGCGGCACGTGCACCGGACAGCGGGGTGGCCGGGTCATATCGCGTGTTCACCAGCAACACAGGGTGCGCGGTGCGGGCCGTCCACGGGCCGGTGTACCGGTCGTCGTCGCGCGCCGGCCAGTCGGCGCAGGCGATGCTGCCGTAGGCCCACTGCGCGCCGAAATAGGGCGCCTTCCGGTCGCGGCGCGCTGCGGCGCGCGGGAAGGCGAACGGGTCACGCGGATTGTCCGTGTCCGCGCAGGTGATGCCGTCGAACGTGCAGCCGCTTGCGCATCTGATTCGCCTCGTTGATCGGTGCAATAGTTGCATGTCGATATGACCTGCCGCTCGCCGGGTAACTGGTACTAGAGGATGGAGGGCGGCAGGACATGGGCTGGCTGTCGGCGCACCTGTTGAACCGCGACGGTTTGGCCGGTCCGATCCTGACATGCGGTCACGAATCTTGCGGTCAGTACGCCGCCGGAAACGACGCGTCCAGGACATGCGCCGTCCGGACTGATGAGGCGGTGACCCGAGGCGCCGCCCGAGAACGCGGGTGATCGAATTGCCGGCGGAAGGAGTGTCGTGGCGCAGGACATTGCCGATTACGGCCTCATCGGCGACCTGGAAACGGCCGCACTGGTCGGGCGCGACGGCTCCATCGATTGGCTGTGCCTGCCGCGCTTTGACGCTCCGGCCTGCTTCGCCGCGCTGCTCGGCACCGAGGACAACGGGTTCTGGCGCATCGCGCCCGCGGCCGGCGGGCCGAGTACCAGGCGCCGGTACCGCGGCGACTCCCTCGTCCTGGAGACGGAGTGGGAGACCGCGAGCGGTTCCGTCCGGGTCGTCGACACGATGCCGCCGCGCAGCGACGCCATTGACGTCGTCCGGGTCGTTGAAGGCCTCGCCGGGCGGGTTGCCATGCGGATGGCCTTGCGGTTGCGATTCGGCTATGGCCGGATCACGCCGTGGGTTCGCAAGGTCGGCGGTCAGACGGTCGCGGTAGCGGGGCCCGACGCGACCTGGCTGCACACGCCGATTACGACCTACGGCAAGGACCTCACCACCTACGCC
>JAICIE010000024.1 GCA_025924515.1 Jatrophihabitans sp.
CGAGCGAAGCGACAGCTCCTCCGGTCAGCAGCGAGCTGCGGGTGAGTTTGTGTCGCACGCTGCGTCCCTCCTGTCGAGTCCATACAACAAGACGTGCGAGCACCCCGCCAGCGTTGCAGCGGAAACGACCGGACATGCCGCGACCCGCGTGCGGCCGACGGCGGATGCTCAATGATTATCTGGGGGGAGCGCGCCGACGGCGGCGACGACGTGACCGCCTGCACGGCACAGCCAAACCGCCTCATTCGGCTCGCTGGACGGGTGAAGGCCAGCTTTGTGCTGCGGACACTCGGGCCACGCACGGTGCAGGTCCTCCATGACCTCGTCCTGCATGAACTCGGCCACCTCGACGGTCATCTCAGGCTGGGTGAGTGCGAATAGCGTCGTCGAGGCCGGCTGGCCCCGGCACGCGACTCGGATCGCGGTTTCTTCCTCCCGGTAGTCAAATGGTGGCGCTTGCTGATCGGTGGTCGCCGCGATGTCGTAGCCCACCAGCGTGACCGCAACTCGAGCAAGGGCCACTAGGCGCTCACGACCTATCCGCTCCGCCTGCTCCGGTGACACCGGGCCGTGCTGGTCGAAGACTTGGCGCAGCATCTCTCTGCCTTCCGCGGACACGTCGCCGCCAAAGGACGCGAGCCAGTCATCGAACGCGATGCTCACCGTCCCAGTGTCCTTGGGGGATCGACCGACCATGCCGCTGTCGGCGCGCGAGCGTCCGACCATGCCGCAGTACGGGCGGTGGCCGGAGGCGTTACGGGGATGGACCGTCAGTTGGGCAACGCGCCCACCGGGGCGATTGGGAGCCGGTCGGTCAGGCAAGTCCAGTTGGCCGTGCCAGCTACCGCAACCGCTCGCAATGGGTGAGCCGCCGGGTGCAGCGGACACTGCGCCCAGTTCGTCGGGCCGCTGCCCCACAGTTCGTGAGATGATCCACTCCTTGACCTGGTCGGCGACTGCGGCCACCTGCTCGGCCTCGGGCGCGTCGAGCGGCACGCTGATGCCGGTCCAAGGGAGCCTCGCCGACGCCCTCTCGGCGGAGTCGATCCAGTCCTCATCCACAACCACGGGGCAGGGCACCCCGCAGGCGGTCGCGTCTGGAAGGACGGGTTGGAGCGCGTTCGCTGCGTCACGAATTTGGGCTAGGGATCAGTGACGAGCGCTTCTGCCGTGCACGGCATCGAGGCGAAGAACCTAACAGCCAATGCGCAAGCCGACGCAAGATCAACGGTGCCCCACCTTGGGGCACCGGGTCGGATCAACCGGCGACAACCGTTCGAAACGGGTACGCGCATCTGGCTGTATATCGAGAAAACTGCGTGCGACGCCCAGAAGCCTTGCCCTCCGCAACGGGGCTTCAGCTGGTTCAAGTCCCCCCTCGGACACTTCCAGAGGCCCCGGATTCCGGGGCTTTCGTTGTATCTCGGCGGGTCGGAACCCGAACGGCAGCCGTGGCACTCCCCAAGCCGATAATCGAACGAACGGACGAGCGCAGTCGCTGCGTCGGGCCGACGGTGGCCTCACCTGAAGGATGAGCTGCGTGCTTGGCGGCAACCAGCCGCGCCGGGCGCGCAGGCCGACGAGCCGGCAGGCCGAGCGTCGAAGGCCTTTCCTGACCCGAAGCTGATGCAGGCATTGCAGGCGTGTCGTCGAGCGACATGGCCGCCAGTAGCCGGCCGGCTGCATGGAGGGACGCGGCTACCGGCGTTGGCGCCGTCCGCCCCGGCGAGATCCGCCGGCACCGACGCTTGATCGAGGTTTATGGCGCCCTCGTCATCGTGCTCGACTGCAGGTGGTCGCCGCCTTCCCCTCGTTACCGAATGATCGTGTCGCAGTAGGTGTTTCCCGGGAAGACACCGTCCTCTGGACACTTCGTCTTCTGCGCGAACTGGTCCGCGCGGCCGAAGCTGTCGGTGGTGTTCAGGTACTTGACGCCGTAGTTGAACGCGGCGCCGTCCCAGGAGAACCACGGGTAGATGCAGTAGGGGCCGCCGTAGCCGGTGCAGTGGGTCGGGCCGACGAACGAGTGGCCCACCACCTCAGCCTTGCCGCCGGTGTCGGTGACTACGGCCCAGTGCTTCGGGTGCGAGCCATCGCCGAAGGTCACGTCGAAGATCCGGAGCGGCTGCTGGCCGGCCCAGTTGAGGTAGTTGAACGACCCGCAGAACTCCTGGCCCGGCTTGCAGAAGGCGCCGGGATGGTCGCCATAGATGTCGGAATGGCCGATCTCGTAGACGAATGACATCGGAGTGTCCCAGACGCCACCCCAGTCGAGAGCGTTACCGATCTTGTTCCTGTCGAACGCGGGCGTTAGCGGGCCGTCGGTGGGGCTCACGAGGGTGAGAACGCGCGATGCCTCACCGGTGGACTCGTCTGTGACCTGCTCGCGATAGGCGGCGTTCATCGACGGCGCCCAGATATGGACGTCGACGATGTCGCGGCCGTACATGACGAACGGGCCCGTTCCGTTCGCGTTCTTCAGCATGCCGTTGAACGCCGCGGGCTCGATGATCTCGTTATCCTTCCGCGCAATCGTCCAGACCGGCGAGCACACGGTGTAGACACCGGCAAGGTGCTTGACCGAGAAGCCGCCATTGGCCGGGCACCGCGAGACGAGCGAGTCGGGGTAGAACTGCATCTCCAGGAACCCCTGGCCGCCGATCTTGGCGGGATTGGCGTCCTTGACGGTCCCACCGAACCAAAACGTCGGGCCGACGCTGGTCACAGGGAATGAACCGCCGGCCGGGAGGGCGACGCGCCATGTCAGGTTCCGCGCAGAGTGCGGGGCCGAGGAAACTGGATCGAGCTCGGGCTCATCGTGACCCGTGCAACCCGGCGTGTAGTAGTCATACCAGTCCTCGCTCTGGCCGCCGACGACATGCGCGAGGCAGTCGGTCGTGCTGCTTGCGGCCGCGCTTTCGGGGGTGCCAGCTCCTTCGCCGGTCCTTGTGCCGACAGCAGCGGCGGTCGTGCATAGGGCGAGCGCCCCCGCGAAGACTGCCGCGACCGAAATGAATCTGACTGCGCGCATATGCCCTCCGGACTTGGCGTTGTTGCACTGCGCTCCGACACAGACGCTATTGGGTCGATCTTGATGTGAGAAGTCCCATGGCAACAAGCGCAGGGCAACTACGGACGGCAAGGTCCGCGTGACCACAGCTGCCGGTGCCGCGGTGTCCGCAGCGGACATGATCAACCGGCGCAGGTACCTCCGCGACGCAGCTCGTCATAGACGCACCGTGGCTCTGAACAGGCCCCCGAAGGGGTCCGGCCCGCTCGCGTTCGGCACGTCGGCGCCCGGGCCGTCAGGTGGCGGTGCAAGGCCGCGAACGGTCCATCCAGGACCGCTCCCTGCTCACGCGGCTGGTCAAGGGGTCGGTGACCGGCCGCGGGGGCCGATCGCCCTGCCTGGGGACGATCGTTGTCCGAGCGAGTAAGGGCGGGGTGAGGAACGTTACCTATCCGACCGGCACAAGTCGCGGCAGCCATCGCACAGCAGGTCCTCCTGGCTGGCGTGGTTCATGCACGCCATGCGGATACACCGGCAGCGCAGCGGCGGTACCGGACGCTTCGCCACGGCCAGTTCATCCTCGTCCTGGCCCTCGAGGCGCCAGCCGTGACGATGCAAATCCTCCGTCGACCACTCTGCGACCGAGGGTGCCGAGACGCGTGCGGTGTCGGGTCTCACTTGTCTGTGTTCGGCGGCCCGGCGCCTGCCTGAAGCAAGGGGCGCAAATCCGGCTCCTCGATCCGCGTGGATCTTCTCCGTCGTTCAGAGGATAGCTCCGACGCGCATTGATGCGGCTCAGGCTCGCGCAGCTGGTGGAAGCGTCGAGGCGCGGGTCGGTGCAGTGTGGCCCGACGAGGTCGAAAAGGGAGGACGCGCATGCGCCGAACCAGAGCCGGCTCCCGGCCGCCAAGGATGATCGTCTTTGATTTGGACGACACACTGGCGCCGTCGAAATCGCCGGTGGACCCGTCGGTCGCAGTCCTGCTCTACCGGCTGCTCGGGCGTGCCAGCGTCTGCATCATTTCCGGCGGTCGCTTCGAGCAGTTCCGCGACCAGGTGCTGGCCGCGCTGCCCACGACGCCACGCCTGCTGAATCTGCATGTGATGCCCACCTGCGGCACGCGCTACCACCGCTGGGACGGTGCACAGTGGGCGCTCGAATATGCCGAGGACCTCGATGCCGATCAGAAGCAGCGTGCCGTTGCAGTCCTGTCGGAGGGGGCCGACGTGCTCGGCCTCTCGCGCGCGCACACGTGGGGCCCAGTTCTCGAGGACCGCGGCAGCCAGATCACCTTCTCCGCGCTGGGACAGCAGGCGCCGGTCGGGGAGAAGCGGGCCTGGGATCCAACCGGCTCGAAGCGCGAGCAGTTGCGGCGCTACGCCGCCGAACGCCTGCCAGACCTCGAGGTCCGCAGCGGCGGATCGACGTCGGTGGACGTCACCCGCGCCGGCATCGACAAGGCGTACGGCATCCGGCGGCTGTGCGAACGCAATGGGCTGCAGCTGTCGGATCTACTCTTCGTGGGCGACCGGCTGGACCCGGGCGGCAACGATTATCCGGTGCGCGCGCTCGGTGTGGAATGCGTGGCGGTGACCGGCTGGGAGGACACCCGTGCCTGGGTCGCGGGGCTCCTGGCCCGCCTGCCGGTGCTTCCCGAAGCCGAGGACATCCCCTCCGAGCCCGCCGTTACCGGATCGTTGTAAAGCAATTGGAGCTGTGCTGGGTGTTGGGTTCTCCGGACCGAACGAGGCAACAGCTCACGCCGCCGCGTCTCCTCAGCTCCGGAAAGTGACAGTTTCCGCCACAACCGTTTCCTTGTCGACACCTTCCGTCACCTCTTCATCACTTGCAGTCACCGCCGTCGCCGTCGGACTAGCGCTTCCCTCCCCCCTCATTGCGTCCGATTTGTCGGGAAAGGGTCCTTGGTCCCATAGCGATCACCCCTCCCATCCCGATTGAATGCGGCCTACGGATTGCGCACCGCGCCGGCAGCAGCCGCACTGGACGCATCCGCCATGGGAGAGCCGAGGGCACGTCCTCGGTCGGGGGGGAGCTCAGTCATGAATGCTGTTCAGGACTTGTCGACGGCGCGAGCGCGCCGGACGATGGAGTTCGAAGACGATCGGCGGGCCGGTGCGGCCACGGCGCAGCGGATCGTCCTGGCCGACACCCAGTTGTTGTTCCTGGACACGCTCGCGTTTGCCCTGCGCGACGCCGGACATCACGTGGTAGCGGTTGCGGACAATTGCGCGTCGCTGCGGCGCGCCATCGAACTGCACGACCCGGACGTGTGCGTCACCGACGACAACCTTCCGGACTGCGACGTCCTCGAGCTTGTCGCGGCGCTTCGTCAGTCGCAGCAGTCGTGCCGGGTCGTCGTTCTGACAGCCGAGAACGATCCGGCTCTGATGAGTGCCGCCCTTGGCGCGGGTGTCGTCGGCTTTCTGCACAAGAGCCGCGGAATCAGCGTGCTGCTCGACGTCGTCCGCCGGGTAGCCGACGACGAGGTCGTCGTCGAGGGCTCCTTCGCCCGGCGCAAGAAAACCGAGGACGCGTCGGCAACGGTTCGACGGCTCGCGGGATACCTCACCGACCGCGAGCGCGAGTGCTTGACCATGCTCGTCGCGGGACTGGACACCCGAAGCATGGCGGTCAAACTGGGGGTCGCGCCGACCACCGTCCGCAGTCACGTGCAAGCGGTGCTCACCAAGCTCGGCGCACACTCCCGCCTGGAAGCCGCGTCCCTCGCGACGCGGCATGGTCTGTGCGGCGACGCCGGTCCCGCGCGCTCGTCCGGACGCGACAAAGCTCGTACAGACGCTTCCGCTGACTTCACCACTCGCAGGAGACATCCCTCCGCTCAATAGCGGAGGCGCACTGAGCGCCGGGTCGCCACGGTGTTCGCATGGCTCGTGCCGAGATCCGCGTCGCCGTCCTTGCCGAGACCGGCCTGGTCGGCGACGCGCTCTCCGCGTGTCTCGCCGCCCGCCCGGAATTCTTTTCACTCGGGCTGATCCCGCCGGCTCAGGGCGATCTGGCGCTGCTGCTGGCGGCGGGCCGTCCGGATGTCGTCGTCATCGACGCCGACGCGGTGACCGACGACCTGGCCCGTTTGATCAAGGATGTGTTGCGGGCAGCGCTGCAGGCTCACGTGCTGGTCATCGGCGACCAGCCGGACGTCTCCATCGCGGTGGCAGCCGTCCAAGCGGGCGCGGTGGCCTGGTGCGACCGGACCAAGTCGGTCGACCACCTCGTGGACGTGATCCTCGGCGTGCACCTGGGCGAAGCGTGGTTTCCATCCCCGCTGCTCGGCGCGATTCTCCGCATGTTGACAAAGCAGTCCGACGACACCGAGGACGAAGAGCCGCAGGACTCGGGACTGCCCCTGTCGACCCGCGAGCGAGAGGTCTTCCACCGTTTGGCCCGAGGAGCCACTACTGATGAGATCGCGCGGGAGTTCGGGATCTCGGTGAACACCGTCCGCAGCTACGCGCGACGGGTCATGAGCAAGCTCGGTGCCCGCGGCATCTCAATCCTGGCGCCCGCCGGCGGGATGCTCCGCACCGCTGCTGCAGGAGGCGTAAGTCATACGGATGACGTAGCTACCGCGGGACATCGGGAGGATCCCGACACCCGCGGTACCTCATAACGTCGCTTTCTCGACAGTGGTCAAGGTCGCCACGTGCGAACCGGCCGCTCGCCGAGGACCTGACCGGAACGGAGCATCAACAGTGGACCAAACAGCCGAGCGGCGGCCGGCGTCGATGACGCGCCGCTCCCCCACTTTCACGATCCCGGCTTCCCCGGCACACTGGGCGCATGACGGCGTGGATTCGCGCGGACTGCCCGACCTGCGGCCCCGTGGAGACGCCCGTCGCGCAGGTCCGGCTGCGGCTGACCATGACGGACACCGCCTCGCGGACCGCGGTCGACTTCTCCTGTCCGGCATGTGGCACGCCGGTCACGAAGGTTCTCGGGGCGCGGGCCACCAGGCTGCTTCTGAACGCCGGCGTTGCGATTGTCGGATCGCCCAGCGAGTCCACACAGCCGAGCGGAATCCGGCGCATCCGCCGGCACTGACCGACGCGAGCACCGCCGCTGGTCCCGCGGCCGGCCGGAGGTAGGCGGCCGTGTCTCTCGCGATCATGGCTCCGGCCGCTCTGGAGACGGCTCCCGCCAGCCAGCTGACGGTCATCGTCCCCACCCGCAACGAAGCCGACAACATCCCACCGTTGCTGGAGCGACTGGACCGAGCGCTCGCCGGACTCGACGCCGAGGTGCTGTTCGTCGACGACAGCGACGACGACACGCCCGAGCGGATCATCGCCGCCCGCGCCACCGCCGCGCACCCGGTGCGGGTGCTGCACCGGCCGCCTGAGGCACGCGCCGGCGGTCTCGGCTCTGCGGTGCTGCTCGGAATGGCGCAGAGCTCCGCCACGTGGGCCGTCGTCATGGACGGTGACCTGCAACACCCGCCGGAGGTCGTCCCCGAGCTGGTGCGGACTGGGGACACCAGCGGTGCCGACGTCGTCGTCGCCAGCCGCTACACCGGCGAGGGCAGCGCCTCCGGTCTGTCCTCCGCGCAGCGCAACTGGGTGTCGAAGGGCAGCACGATGCTGGCGCGTGGGATGTTCCCGCGCCAGATGCACGCCTGCACCGATCCCATGAGCGGATTCTTCGCGGTGCGGCTGGCCAGTCTCGACCTCAGCCGGTTGCGCCCCGACGGTTTCAAGATCCTGCTCGAGATCATCGCCCGGTCGCGGCGGCTCCACGTGGCGGAGCACCCGTTCACGTTCGCCGAGCGGCACGCCGGCGACAGCAAAGCGTCGTGGCGCGAGGGAATGATCTTCCTGCGCCGCCTGGCGGCCCTGCGCGGTGCCGCCTTCTTCGGTGGCAGGCATCCCGGTCTGACCAGAGGGCTGGCATTCGGCCTCGTGGGATGTTCAGGCATCCTGGTCAACTCGATCGCGTTGTGGGCCCTGGTGCAAGTAGTGCATGCGCCGCTGTTGGCGGCCGCCATCCTCGCCACCCAGTGCTCCACGACGTGGAACTTCCTGTGGATCGATAAGGCTGTCTTCCGCGGGCCGAAGACGCGCCGCACGGCGGTGCGGTTCCTCGGCTTCGCCGTCGTCAATAACGTGCTCCTTCTCATTCGCGTCCCGCTCCTCGCGCTGCTCGTCGACCACGCGCACGTCCACTACCTCGTCGCCAACGTCCTAACCCTTATCGCGGTCTTCGTCGGGCGCTTCGTGCTCTCCGACCGCGTCCTGTTCTCCCGGGAGGAACCCATGACCATGCTCGCCGGCCGTTCGGCGCAGACCCGACACCCGTCGCCGGGCGCCGAGGATCGTGCGTCCGATGCCTCCGCGATGCGCCGACTCGGCCCGGTCGATGTCGTCGTCGACCTCACGGAGGGCGGCATCCCGCCGATCTCCAGGCTCATCAAGGCCGCGCCGCACTACTACTCGTTGCACGGCATCCTGACGATCAGCTCTACGGTAGAGCTTCCTGAGTTGGAGTACTTCTCCATTCCGGAACTGCCGTCGGGCACGCACGCGGACATCGACATCGCCCGCGGACGGTTCGGTGACGGGCGCCCCCGGACCCGGCCGCGGGTGACGCAGTACGCGAATGCGCCGGCCGTCGCCTACCAGGAGCACCTGGGCCGCATCGGCTGCGACTTCTTCGTCGACATGTCCGATGGAGTGAAGGTGACTGTCGGTCCGCTGCTCGCCCGATCGCCGCACGTCCTCTACACCAATGTCATAGAAGCCCTGCTGCGGTTCCTGCTCGTGTCCAAGGGCTACATGCTGCTGCACTCGGCCTGCCTCGACTTCGGCGGTCGCGGCGTCATGCTGTCCGCGCTCACCGACACGGGAAAGACCGGGACGGTGCTGCGGTTGCTGCGCGAGCACGGGGGTCGGTTCTTGTCCGACGACATGACGATCCTCGACGGCAAGGGTCGCGCGCTGTGCTACCCCAAGCCGTTGACCATCAGCCAGCACACCCTCCGGGCTGTGCAGGCGGGCGATCTGACCCGTTGGGAATGGCGGCGGCTGCGCGTGCAGAGCCGCGTGCATTCCAAGGAGGGGCGTGGCGTGGGCACCCGTCTGGGCGCCATGAACCTGCCGATCATGAGTCTCAACGCCACTACGCAGCGGATCGTCCCACCACCGAAGTATTTGGTGCAGCGACTGGTCCCCTGCGAGGGCGCGACGACTGTAGAGATCGACTCGCTGTTCGTGATCGAGCGCAGTGAGTTCCGGATGGAAGACATCCGCCCGGACGAGCTGATCGACGAGTTGATCGCCAACACCGACGACGCATACGGCTTCCCGCCGTTCCGGTATTTCGCACCTGCGCTCATGATCGACGACCTGGACTACGACCAGTTGCGGGCCCGCGAACGGACGATCCTGGTCAGCGCGATGGCGCGCATCCGCGCCCGGCGACTGGCAACGCCCAACTTCAGCTGGGCCGAGCACATCAATCAGCTCATGTGCGACGCCTCGGACCTCGTCGACGTCCACATCGCGGAGCCGAGCGTCATCCGCGAGCGTAGCCCCGAACTGTCCTGACCCAGTACGAACTGGACGTGCCATGAAGCCCACAAAGTTCCTGCCTGCCGACGGCGCCGCCGACCGGTCGCGCCGGGCGGCGGCGGGCAATCGCCGAGTTGAACCACGCTCGACGACGCTGTACGTGTCGGTCGACTCGGGGCGTTGTGAGCGCTGACGTCGAACTGAGGCGGCCGGTGGACGAACTCGACTACCCACCGCCGCTGTCTGTGTACCTTCGGCTGCGCGTGCGGCTGGCCGTCGAGCTGGAACGGCACGGTCCCTACCGCCTGCTGCTTCTGATCATCGTCGTGGTCGCCGCGGCACTGCGCTACGTCGGTCTCGGCGCGGTCGGATTGAACAGCGACGAATCCGTGTACGCCGGCCAGGCAGCCTCCCTGGCCGGCAATCCGCGCTTCGACGGGCTGTTCCCGATCGTCCGCGCCCACCCGTTGCTAACGCAGATTTTGATGTCGCCGCTCTACCGCGACGGGACCCCGGACACCGTGGGCCGCTATCTCACCGCCCTGTTCGGGGTCGGTACCGTCCTGCTCGTCTTCGCCGCCGGTGCAGTGCTGTAC
This sequence comes from Jatrophihabitans sp., assembly GCA_025924515.1. Taxonomy (GTDB): domain Bacteria; phylum Actinomycetota; class Actinomycetes; order Mycobacteriales; family Jatrophihabitantaceae; genus JAICIE01. The sequence goes on from JAICIE010000024.1 coordinate 10,150, forward strand.
GACCGGCGCGTAGGGGTGGTCGCGGCGGCGCTGCTCGCTGTCATGCCGTACCACGTCGTCATCAGCCGGCAGATCATGCTCGACGGCCCGATGACGTTCTTCAGCACCGCCGCCGTCCTCTGCCTCGCGCTGGCCGCGTCGGGCCCCAAGCGGCGCCGCTGGCTGGTGGCGTGCGGGGCGATGCTCGGCCTGGCGGCGCTGTCGAAGGAGATCGCGATCGTCCTCGTGGGATCGCTGTTCGTGTTCCTGTCGCTGGAAAACAGGCTTTGGCGGCCGGTGCGATTCCCGCTCATCGCCCTCATCCTCACCGTCGGCCTGGCGTTCTCGTACCCAGTCCTCACCGTCCTGTCCGGCGGCAGCAGCCGAGGGCAGTCCTACCTGATCTGGCAGCTCACCCGGCAGCCGAACCACTCGTTCTACTTCTATCTGCTCGACGTCGGCGGGTCGATCGGCTTCGGGATCCTCGCTGCCGCTCTGCTGGGACTGTTCGCCCGTCGCTGGAGCGGGCGATCGGCCACGTGGCGAGAGACGCTCCTCATCTCCTGGTTGGCCATTCCCGTCCTGTTCTTCGAGATGTGGCCGGTCAAGGGCTTCTCGTACCTGCTGCCGCTCGCACCAGTCCTCGTGGTACTGGCCGCCCGCGCAGTCGTTCCGATTCCCGAGCTGTTGCGAACGCGCACACGCAAATGGGTGAGCGCCGCGCTCGTGGCGGCGCTAATGGTCGCTGCGGCCGTGCCGTCGGTGCTCGACGTGATCCGTCCCCCCTCCACGGGCCTGGCCGGTGCCGGCGGGCTTCCAGGCGGCCGGGAGACCGGCCGGTGGATCGCACAGAACACGCCGGGAGGAGCCTCCTTCCTCACGATCGGTCCGTCGATGGCGAACCTGATCATGTACTACAGCGGCCGGCGGGCGGACGGGCTCTCGGTCAGCCCCAACCCACTGCACCGCAACCCCGCATACCAAGCTGTGGTCAACGCCGACGCCGACCTGCGCAACGGCGATTACCAGTACGTCGTCTGGGACGCCTACTCGGCGCGCCGCTCGCAGACGTTCTCGGAGCGCGCCACGGAGCTGGTGCACCGGTTCAACGGCGCGGCCGTGCACTACGAATACGGCGCAGGGCATGGCAAGAATCGCCAGGCGATCGTTGTGGTCTACGAGGTGACCCCGTGAGAGTTGCACTGGCGGCGCTGGCCGCCGCCGCGACGGCCGCGCTGTCGGGAACCGCGGCCGCCGCGCCCGCCGACGGGCCGGCCGCGACCGCGACGACGCCGATCCGGCACGTCGTCCTGATGATGCAGACCGGCCACAGCTTCGACAACTACTTCCGCGACTGGCCCGGCGCGGACGGGGCCAGGAATGTCAGCTGCCAGGTGACGTCGAAACGCGCGCGGTGCATATCGCCGTTCGCATTCACGCCTCGGATCGCAGAGCGGCCGTTGCGTACCACCGCCGCACTCGAGACGGTCGCGGTCGACCGCGGCCGCATGGACGGGTTCGTGCGGGCGCAGGCAACGCGCGACACCAGCGGTTACATGGCCATGGGGTACTACCGGTCGCGAGACATGCCGGTGCTGACCGGCCTCGCGCGCCACGGCGTCCTCTTCGACCACTGGTTCTCCGGAGTTCCCGGCGGCACGATCGCGAACCGGCTGTTCTCGGCGACGGCTCAGTCGCCGGGCGACGTGGGCGCGGTGCCGGCGCGAGGCTGGGACCTCGGCCCGACCATCTTCGACCGGCTCGAGGCGGCCGGTCTGCCCTGGCGGATCTACGTGCAGAACTACGAGCCCGCACTGACGGTCGAGACCGCATCAAAGAACCAGCGGCTGGGCGGCCAACTCGCCCGCGTGCCCGTGCTGGCGACGCGTCGCTATCTCAACGACCCGAAGTTCATGAGCCATGTCGTCGACCTGTCCCAGTACTACCGAGACGTGCGCACGGGGGAGGCACCGGCGGTCTCGTTCGTCGTCAGCACCACGCAGAGCGAGCAGGCTCCCAAGCCGCCCGACAAGGGACAGCGGCTCGCGAGATCCGTGGTCAACGCGCTGATCGCCAGCCCCGCGTGGTCGAGCTCAGCCTTCCTGCTTCAGTACGACTCGGGCGGCGGCTTCTACGACCACGTGACCCCGCCCCTTCTCGCCGGAAGCCGCGCGGGGATCCGGGTGCCGGCCATCCTGATCAGTCCTTACGCGCATGCGGGAGCGGTCGACCACCATCAGCACGACGCAGCGTCAGCGTTGCGCTTCCTCGAGCAGAACTGGCGGTTGCCCGCGCTGTCGAGCCGTGATGCTGGCGCCGCCGGGCTCGCCGACGCGCTGCATTTCCGCGGAAGTCCCGCGCAGGGCAACCTCCTCCCCACGACGGTTCGCCACCCGGTGCCGCAACCGCGGCGCCTCCCGCTGTATGTCGGATACGTGTCCGCGCTCGTCGTCGCGGCGCTCCTGCTCGGCTGGGCCGCACGGAACCAGCGGGTCCGGAGGTTGGTCGGATGAGCACACACACCCGGCGCGGCGCGCGGCTCGTCGGCCACGTCCGGCTGATCGCCGTGCTGGTCGTCCTCCTCGGCGTGCTCGAGATGGAGCTGCCCAGCTGGGCACAGGCCGATCCGTCCTACGGCACGGTGTACATCCAGACGGTCCCCGCGCTCAGCGGCGTCCGCCTGACGGTCGAGGGCACGGAGGTCACCACCTCCGGCCTGGGAGCCGGCGTGGTCTCCGTCGCAGATATCAACGGCATCGCCTCGCATGTCCAGCTGGCGAGTTCCCAGGCGGGCCCCACAACGTTCGTCTCCATCTCGCGCATCCTTTCCGGCGCGCACCTGCCCAGAGAGAGCCACCTGACGATCGGGCTGGACGTTCGTTCGCGGGTGAATCTCGCACTGTCCGCCGGCACGGACCGGGTGCCGCTGTCCCTGGTGCACGAGGTTCGTCTGCACTCGGTGACGGGCACGATCAAGGACATCGACCCCCGCGGCAATCCGACGGTGACGATGGAATCGCGGCGGGTGCATCTGGTGAGCGGCGCGCTCGTAGCTCAGCGAGTGACCTGGTCGGTCGACCGGGTCCAATCGAGCTCGGGACTGGCCTTCACGACCGCGCAGCCGACGTTCGACCCGCTGTACCACGGCACGTGGCCTCTCGTGGTCACCACCGTCAAGGGCAACGTGCGTATCGACACCGTTCCGCGGACTCCCGGCGTCGTGTTCCTGCTCGAGGGTGCGACTGCGACCACCGGGCCGGACGGGTCGGCCGTGGTGCCGGTCACCGACCTCAACAATTTGGACCGTCAGTTGCGGCTGGACACCCAACAGGCGGGACCGCTGCGGGTCTCAAACGCTCGGATCAGGCGCATGCCTCCGCCGGGGATCCGGCAGCGCCGACTGCTCGTGGCTCTGGACGTGTGGCGGCCGGTACGGTTGCGCTTCATCGATCACGCAGGGACGCCGGTCCCGTTGTCGAGGATTTCGAGCGTCCAACTGAGCGCCGACAACACCCTGCGGTCGCTGTCGGGAGTGGACCTGCAGTCCCCGGCGCTGTTGCTCAAAACCGTGGCCATGGACGTGGGCGGTCACTGGCAGTCCCGCCCGGTGACCTATTCCGTGCTGTCGGTGGGGGTCGACGGCAGCAACGCGGTGTTCTCCGGTACCCAGCGGTTCCGTCCGGTGGACGGGGGGACCTGGACGGTCACCCTGTCGGTGTTCGCGCTCAAGATCGTCGCTAGCGACGCGCTGCTGGGGATCGGGGTGTCGTCCGGCGCGGTGCTCGTCCGTCCGGACGGCAGCACCATGACCGTCCGGTTGGGACGCTCGGGAGAGGTCCGGATCGACTCGCTCGGCCGCGGGACCTACACCATGCAACTCGAGGCAGCCGCAGTGGGCAGCCGGACCACCGTCCTGGTGTCCCGCGACGACGTCGTCAAGCTCAGAGTGGTCACCCTCACCGACGCGTTGATTGTGTCCGCGTTGTTCCTGATCCTGCTGGGCGGCATGGTCGTGGTCGGCGTGGTGGTCGCAGCGCGGAGAGCCGCGGCCGCAGCGGCGGACGAAACGAGACCCGCGTCAGCAATGGGCGCTGACGGCACGGATGAGCCGAGCGAGCGGACGGCCACCAACACCGCTGAAGTCACAGCGGCGCCCAGGCGCACGGAGGTTCGCCGATGAGAAGCGCCGCTGCCGGACGGCAGGTCACAGCTTGCAGAACACTTCCGGTTCTGCTGCTCGTCGTGCTGATGTTGACATGCGCCGGCCTGCCTTCGGCGGGAGCAGCGCCGGTGGGGGGTACGCCGACCGCCGCCAGCCCCGACCCGCATATTCCGGTCTACGCCTACTTCTATCAGTGGTTCTCACGAACCTCGTGGGACCGCGCCAAAGCCGACTTTCCCGTGGTCGGCAAGTACAGCAGCGACGATCCGCGCATACTGCGCACGCAACTGTCCGAGGCGAGAACGGCCGGAATCGACGGCTTCCTCACGTCGTGGAAGAGCACCCCTACGCTCAATCGCCGACTGCAACTGCTGATCAAGATGGCTCATCCGGCTGGCCTCGACGTCGGGGTCGTTTACGAGGCACTCGACTTCCAGCGCAAGCCGCTGCCGATCGCCACTGTGCGGCGTGATCTCACCTTGCTGATCAACCGCTGGGGGCCGAGCCTCCGGTCTTCCTACTTCGGCAAACCGGTGATCATCTGGACCGGGACGAACGACTTCAGCCGAGGCGACATCCAGTCCGTGCGCAACGTGCTCGGCGACCGCGCAATCCTGCTCGCTGCGTCGAAAAACGTGGCCGACTACCGAGCGATCGCTGATCTGGTCGACGGAGAGGCGTACTACTGGTCGTCCGCCGATCCGAACTCAGCGTTCACCAAGACGAAGCTGGAGGACTTCGGCAAGGCGGTCCACGCGAACCACCAGATTTGGATCGCGCCTGCCGCCTCCGGCTTCGACGGGCGCACCCTCGGGCAAACCCGGGTTATCCCGCGCGACGGCGGGCAGACCCTGATCCGCGGCCTCGACAACGCCTACCGCAGCAAGCCGGACGCCGTCGGGGTGATCAGCTGGAACGAGTGGTCGGAGAACACCTACATCGAGCCCGGCGAGCGCTACGGCACCCAGGAGATGCGCGCGCTGCGGACCTATCTGGGCTCCCACGTCGCGGCCCCGCGCCGGGCGAACGCACACCAGTCCGGCTCGTGGTCGGGGTTGAAGGGACTAGCGGCGTTGGCGATCATCACCTTCCTGGGTGCGCTCGTCCTGACCTGGTACATCACGCACGTCCAGTCCGCCCGCGCTCGGCGCCGCCGCTCGCGCGACGGCCGGCGGCCTCCTCGGCCCGGGAACGCCGCCGATGACGACAGCCCCAGCCAGCCGCCTAGCCACCGCGCCGAGCGCCTGATGGCGGTCGGTGGGTCCGGTCGACGCGCTCGCTGAATCGTCGAAGCGTTCGTCTCATATCCGCGCACGAGGACAACTCGCAATCCCCATTCTAGGGTTGCAGGGCCGGTGGTCAGCCAACTGCCTGCCGGACGGTTTAGCTCGCGAGATCGGGGGGTCTCGCAATGTTGCGTCGTCCTGTGCCCGGTCTCCGAGCCGTAAAAGTTCTCGTCGCTGTGGCGATGGGAGTCGCGCTACTCCCGGCCTTCAGCGACGTGGCGCACGCGGCCGTGAGTCCGGCTCTCACCCGGTACCCGTACCTAACAGATTCGGTACAAACCTCGGTCACCGTCAACTGGGCGACGGACACCTCCTCCACGACGGGCAGCGTCCTCTGGGGACCGGTCGGATCCTGCACCGCCAACACCACTTCGGCGACCAAGACCGCCATCACGGTGATCTCCAAAGCTGAGTATCAATGGGCCGCGACCATCCCGATCACGCCGGACACGACGTACTGCTATCGAGTGATGCTCGGTAGCGGGGATCTGTTGGGTTCCGATCCGTCGCCCGTATTCACCTCGCAGGTCGCCGCCGGCTCCTCCTCGCCGTTTTCCTTCGACGTCTTCGGCGACTGGGGCCAGGCGTATGCCAACGGCAGCAATCCCGATCAAACCAACGTGCTGTCCCAGATGGCCGGCAGTGGAGCCCGCTTCGCGGTGATGACCGGCGACACGGCCTACCCCGGCGGCGGTCAGAAGGAATACGGCGACATGCAACAGCTCGGTGTCGACCAGAGCGCCGTTTTCGGACCGACGTTCTGGACGGTACCCGGACGATCCTTGCCCGTCTTCAACGTCACCGGAAACCACGGGTTCACGAATGGCAAGGTCCAGGTCGTGAACTGGCCGGAGAGCCATGCGGCCGCGAGCTCCGGCGGCCGGTACCAGATGGAGACCTATCCGTCCATCAACGGATCGACGTCTAAGAGCTATCCGAGCATGTGGTACGCCTTCGACGCAGGCGGGGCTCGCTTCTACATCCTCACCGTCGCGTGGTCCGACAGCAACGTCGGCACGGGCAGTCCCTACCAGGATGATCACGACGCCCACTGGATGGTGACCAGCGCCGAATATCAATGGCTGAAGGCTGATCTTCAGGCGCATCCGAATGCGTTGAAGTTCGCGTTCTGGCACTACCCGTTGTACGCCGATTCCAATAGCCAGCCGTCCGACACCTACCTGCAGGGCGGGACGGGAACGCTGCAGGGCCTGCTCGATCAGAACGGCGTCGCGATGGTCTTCAACGGCCACGCCCACGGTTACGAGCGCAACAAACCCGACGGGGCCGGCCTGGTGAGCTACGTCCTGGGCAACGGCGGCGCGGCGATGGGCTCGGTGAGCGGCTGCAGTTCCTACGACGCGTACGCGCTCGGGTCCGGGGGTTCCCACTGCGGCGCCGCGCCGGCCGGGCTGTCGCTGGACCACGTCTACGGGTTCGCCAAGGTCACCGTCAACGGTCGCCAGGTCACGGTGACCCCGACGGACGAGATGGGCCGGACCTTCGACGTCCAGACCTACAACTTCGCCGGTAACGACTTCTCCGTCACCGCGTCGCCGCGCTCGGTCACAGTCGCGCCCGCACAGTCCGCGAGCAGCACCATCGCCACCGCCGTCACCAGTGGCAGCGCCCAGACGGTGACGCTGACGGCCAGCGGCTTGCCCAGTGGTGCGACCGCATCCTTCGCGCCGTCCTCAATCACGGCGGGACAGTCGTCGGTCCTGACGATCGCGACCGACGCGACCACGCCGACCGGGACGTACACCGTCACGGTGACCGCAACCGGCCAGTCGGCGAGCCACGACACCACCGTGACGCTTACCGTCGCCACGGCGCAGGCCAACGACTTCAGCATGTCCGCAACGCCGTCCTCACTGGCTCTCGAGGGCGGGCAGAGCGGCACTTCGACGATCACGACCGCCGTAACGAGCGGTTCGGCTGAATCCATAAGCCTCACCGCAAGCGGCCAGCCGAGCGGCGTGAGCGTCAGTTTCGCGCCGACGTCGCCCACGGCCGGCGCGAGCTCCACGATGACGGTCCTCGTCGGCAGCGGGACACCCTCGGGAAGCTCCGTCATAACTGTCACCGGCACCAGCGCCTCCGCGACCCACAGCTCGTCGGTAACCCTGACGGTCACGTCCGCAGCGACACCGCTGCTCGTGCAGACCGCTTCCGGCACGACGACCACCACGACGAATGCGCTGTCGACCAGCTTGAACCAGGCGTCAGGGGCCGGGAATCTGCTCGTCGCGTCGATCAGCGTGTACACCGGCCTCACCAACCGTGTGACGTCCGTGACCGACAACGCGGGAAACAGCTGGGCACGTGCCGGCGCCTTCGCAACATCCGGTCACAATTCCGACGGCGAGCTTTGGTACGCCGCGGGCGCCGCGGCGGTCACCAGCATCACCGTCCATACCGCCACGGCCACGTCGATGGTGGCTTCGGTACAGGAATTCTCTGGAGTAGCCGCCACGAATCCGCTCACCGCGACGAATGGGTCCTCGAACACGGGCACTGCGCCCGATTCCGGCTCGGTCACACCTGCCGCCGCCGGTGATCTCGTGGTCGGTTTCCTCGCCGGCCACGGTAACGCCGAGGCGCTCACCGTCACGACGGCCGGATACACCCCGCTGGCTCAGCAGACGACCCGCGCCGCCAGCATCGTCACCATTGAGGCCGCCTACCAGGTCGTCCCGTCGACCGGCGGTATCGGCATTGCCGGAAGCTTCCCGACCGCGATGTATTGGGCAGCGGGAGTGGCGAGCTTCCGGGCGGCCTGAGAGAAGGTGCAAGGGACGGTTCTCCACTGGGCTGATCAAGCAGGTAGAAAGACCCGACACGGCTACCACGACTTCCGCACCTACGGTGCTCTCCTAGGACCGAGATCGGCTGGTCCGCGACCGGCTGGATCGCGACCGGCTGGCTCGAAGCTCGCCGGAAAGTGACTTCTTCCCGGGCTCACGCCGGCCGGTCAGTAGTAGGTGCGCGGTTCACGAGGACCCACGCCGGCTGAGCCGCGCGATCGACTGGATCGCGGGTCGCACCGACGGCGCAGTTTGCGTGACGCGAGCCGATCTCGGAGGTGAGGAGCGCTTCGAGACCACTCGATCACCTGCCGCGGGGCACCACTTGCGCAACGGCTCACCGTGCGCGGTGCGGGTGCCTCACCCGCACCGAATGACGGACGGGAGCTCTGCTCATGGAACGAACGGGCCGGCGTAGTGACCGCCAACCGAATTCGCTGCGCGAGCACCCGCTCGATCATTCGTCGTCCGGCAGGACCTTACGGACCTGCGTTGAATGCGGCGATCCCGGCGGCCCAGTACATGCTCGAGGAGAATGTGCCGCTCAAGCTCACCGGGCCGGATCCGCTTGCAACCTCACTGCCGCTGCGGTCCGTCGCGATGCTGCCGGCACTAATGGCGGTCTGGCTCTGTGTCGCGGTGAACGGCGTCCCCAGGGTTATCGCCTGGGCCGTTCCGTGACCTGCGACGAACCCGACGACCAGATCGCCCGCATGCGCAGTGAGCGGACCCGCAGTCGCGGTCGTGCCCACGTTGGACGCACCGGTCGATCCGGCGAGGACGGAGGTGCTCGCGGTGCCTGAATACTCCTGCACCTGAAACGCCACCGAGGTCGCGGCCGTGTGCACGGCCACAGACCTGGCGCCGGCCGCGGAGACGGCGTACCACATCTCGCCGTCGGAGTTGTGACCGGAGGAGGCATAGGCGCCGATCCGCGTCCAGCTGCTACCCGCGGAGTCCGTGACGGACGTGATGTGGTTCGAGGTCCCGGTGTAAAGGCTCGCGGTGAGCACGAGCAGGTGCCCAGCGGTCGTGGCGCCGGGGAACGTCGCCGTCAGCGAAGTGGCGCTGGTGCCGGCGGCTGTCTGGACGAGCGTCGGGCTGCTCCCCGTGCCACCCGAGCCCGTCGTCGCGGAAGCCTGGTTGGACGGAGCCGACTCATTGTTCGCCGCATCGACAGCGGTGACCTGGTACTGGTGGGTGGTGCCCGCGCCGAGCCCGGTATCGGCAAAGCTCGTGGTCGTCACCGTTGCAATCGGCGTCGATGCCCCGTCCCGGTAGATGCGGTAACCGGTCACCCCTATGTTGTCCGTACTCGCCGTCCAGGACAGATCGATCGCGCTGGTGCTGACCGCGCTCGCGGCGAGGTTCGACGGTGCGGTCGGAGGAGTGTTGTCGGACACGCTCGTTCCCGCCGCGATCGTGGTCGAGTCGAACACCGCTCCGGTGTCGGCGCGGACCGCGGCGACGGTCACCGCCGACGGCGTGACCGTCACCTTGGCATATTCGTAGTAGCTGGACTCGCGGAAGGCGCTGTAGGCCGGCGGCGACGTGCTCGGGAACTTGTTGAAGCCGTTCCCGCCCGCGCCGCTGACGACGTAGGTGATCCCGCCGGACGTCGGCACGCCGTTCATTAGCGGGTACGTCCGCTCGTAATTGTGGCTGTTGCCGGACAGCACCAGCTGCACTTTCTCCGACTGGAACAGCGGCACCAGATACTGCTGGACGGGCTTGGAACTCGAGTTGGCCGATGTCGAGCTGTACGGCGGGCGCTGAAGGGCGACGATGCGCCACGTGCTGTTCTGGTGTGCGGCCAGATCCGACTGGGCAAAGGTGTACTGGTCAGACCCGGGGTTGTACGGCTGCTCGGTGTCCAGGACAAGGATGTGCGCGGAGCCCCAGTCGTAGCTGTACCAGCTGTGGTTGCCACCGAGCATCGGGAAGGCGTTCCAGAATTCGCCGTCGCCGTAGTACTCCTTGTTGCCGTTCGCCGGTAGGAACGCCTGGGACTTGATCACGGCGCCCATCGGCTTGAAGAAGCGTTGGTCGAAGTCCGAGTACGTTGTCGAGAAGTTCGGATCCGGCAGTCCGGAGGACGGATAGATGTTGTCCCCGAGCGTTTGCACGAACTGCGTTCCCGCGGCCGCGATGTTGTTGGCGTTCTGCGTCTCGCCAGCGGCGCCCCCACCGAAGTCCCCGATCGCGGCGAAACTGAAGCTTTGTCCGGCAGGCGCCGCGGTGTGGACCGTACCGGAGGCCGACACGGCACCACTCGTCACGGTGTACGGATAGCTGGCGCCGGCCGACAGCCCGCTGACCTGGACGGCGTGATGCTGCACCGATCCGGCAGGATCGCTGAGCTGGCGACCGTCTATGCCCACCGTTCCGGTCGTGGCCAGGTTGGTCCACCACGACACGATCGCCGAACTGCCCGTCACGTTCGAGAGGTACGGGCCGCGCGCGATCACGACGCTGTTCGCTGCCAGCGTGCGTCCCGTCTTTGCGGTCGTGGGCGCGGAAACGTTTCCGGCCGAGTCAACGGCCTCGATGCTGTAGGAATACGACGTCGCGGCGGCCAGACCGTTGTCGGAGAAGCGCGGGCTGTTCGGCAGATCGACCTCACCCACATTGGCCCCGTTGCGCAAGATCCGGTAGCCCGCCACATCGCTGGAGGACGAAGCGCCCCAGACGACATCGATACGCGAGGACGAGAACACCCGGAACGACACGGTCGTGGTCGACGGCGCCGCCGGAGGGGTTGGATCGGAGGAGCTCGCAGTCGTCACCGAGACCGTCCGCATGGCGGACTTGTTGTTGGCTGCGTCGATCGCCACCACGCCGAAGACATAGCCGGTACCGCTGAACAAGTGAGTCGCCGAATACGAGGTCACCGCATCTGTCGTGGCGATCAGCGTGGCCGGCGTGCCTTGCGCAGCCAATCCCCGGTACACCCGGTAGCCCTCGATACCGACGTTATCCGTGGAGGAGCTCCATTTGAGCGACGCCCCGCTCGCGGTGACCGACGACACCGTGATCGCACCGGGTTCGGTCGGTGCCGACGTGTCGGTAGCCCATGCTCGCACCGGCGAGGCCACCATGCTCGCGAGCAGCGTCAGCCCCGTCGCCACGACGATTCCCGCTCGGCGCGTCAACGGTGAACCGTGCATCGACAGCGCGCTCACGCGCCTCTCCGCGCCGCACCACTGTGGACAGAACATAGGTCCCCCCGGAGTCGACCGAGTGTCGACACTAGGCGCGAACGCATCCGGAGAAGTCCCACAATCGCATGAGATGTCCACGTACCAGCGCAGAAGTACGACTATTAACGATAGTCACATGTCGGCAGAGCCGCGACGGCGACGACCGTCAGGCAGACCCGACGCGGTACTTCACGTGCGTGGCTCGCCGCGACCCGACGACCGCCACCGGGGCCAGGGTGAGCTCGGCGGACACTCCGTCGAACAACCGCTCCCCTGCGCCGAGCAGGACGGGCGACACATGCAGGTGCAGCTCCTGGATGGCGCCGGACTGCAGGTATGCGTTGACCGTGCCAGCGCCGCCGGCGATCTCGACGTTCTTGTCACCCGCTGCCGCCTTGGCGGCCTCCAGTGCGGCGTCGAGGCCCTCGGTGACGAAGTGGAAGGTGGTACCGCCTTGCATGATCAGTGGCTCGCGCGGGTGATGGGTGAGGACGAAGACCGGCGCGTGATAGGGCGGCTCCTCACCCCACCAGCCGCGCCAGTCCAGATCCCACTCCCCTCGGCCCGGGCTGAACATGTTGCGACCCATGACGTACGCGCCGGGACTGAGCTGCCACTCGTCGATGACGGCCTGGTCGTCGGCGTTCGGATCGAAGTGCCACTCGTGCAGGCGCATGCCGCCCTCACCGATCGGGTTTTCGATGCTTTGGCGGGATCCTGCTACGAACCCGTCGACGGACACCGAGAGATTGCAGGTGATCCTGGTCATTGAACCTCCGATGAAGCGCGAACTGTCCAAAAGCGGGAACGGTCAGCAAGGAACCGGCTGGTCAACGTCGACGCGCACATCCTCCCGCACAGGTCTGTCAACCTAGTTCGTTCCTCGGCGAACATCCCGGCTGGCTTCACGACTGACTTACCATTGCCAGTGGGCGGTTCTCGCGTTCTCGCTTACGGGCATCTTGCCGTTGATTGTCCCGGTATTCCTTGCTGAGCCGCCGGAACGTCCTCTCATAATCAGAGATCATCCCGAGCGGCGGCCTCCTGCCGAGCCGGCTACGTTGGTACCCGTGCCGATGCATCGGCAGAGCGCACACGAGTTCGATCAGCCCGATTTGCTCCGCGGTCAGGTCACGAGTCCAACCGTGAACCCGTGAGGGATCAATGTCCTGTCTTGTCCGGTCATGATATGTCTCCCAGTTGGGCACGATATCCTCAGCGGCGTCCTGGTGGCGGAGCATCGCGTCGTCGAAATGCTCACCGAGAAACGCGCACAACTGTTTCAGCTCGGTGCCGGGATCGGCGACAAGATCCTCGTAACGCAGCTTGTAGTACTGTCCGGGAACAGCCCTGCGGGCAAACTTTCGCATCTCGATCTCGCCGCGGGCCCATGCAGTCACCGCTTCGTCAAAGCCGCCCGAGAACCAGGGCGAGCGAAGAATCGACGCGACGCACGCCCGCGGGTCCCGCACCATGTAAATAACCTGCATCTCCGGCCACATGGCCAGAAGCCGGTCGACCCACATCGTGTACGAGGGTCGCTTGTCCCCCCAGCGCTCCTTATTCCGTGATGCAGCGAACTCTTCGAAGACCGCGGCCGTCACCGACCCGAGCGTGGGGGCGGCGCTGACAATTCTCCGGGTGGTCCGACCGGGATCGATCTTCAGCTCACGAAATCTCGTACCCTTGCGCATAATGAACGCCGCGACCTTGCGTCGGTTGGCCGGATCATTCAGGTCTCCGAACTCGTCCCGGCGGCGATATACCCCCTGTACCCACCGGGTCTCGGGTGGCATGGCGATTCGCGGGTGCGCGTGCATCATGGTCGTGAGCAAGGTAGTTCCGGAACGCGGCGAGCCCATGACGACGATGGGCCTGCGACTGCAGGCGGGCGTCGGCCGAACCAGCGTCTCGTGAGGAGCCGTGAGCATCTTCGGATCCTCCCAGGTCCCCGAAGCTCAGGCACACAGTGACGCGCTGCAGATGCTGAAGGGGACAGCGGGAACCCCTCCGAAAGCACCGCCCGTTCCTTGAGGATGAGCACCGGTGACGCGGCGACCGCCTGCCCCGCGAGAACGGCGGTGCAGGAGTCCTCGAATCCGGTGATTCCGGGCGCCGACCTTGACGGTCGCCCGACGCGTCCCTCCCCCCAGCGTCCAGTAGTCGCGCACGCGCTCGTCCGTCTCGTCGACCCACACGAACGGTTCGTCGGCAAGGTCGGGCGCGATGACCTCCGCCTGCCCGGCCAGTGGCTCGTCCACGGGCAGCGCGGCGAGGCGTTCGTCCTCGAACAGCAGACCGCCCTCGAACCGAGACAGCGCAGCTCGAATCCACATCAGGCGCGTCCGACAGATATCAGAAATGTCGGTTACAGCCACGAATAGGGCAAAAAGCGCGAGAAGGTCGAGAGTGGCGTGGGATCTTCTCTACAGCGCGCGACCGTGACCAGGCAGCAGTTCGCCGCGTGTCACCTGCTTTCTGCCTGGCGAGCCGCTGCCCCCTTCCGCGTTGATTGTTTGGTCAATAGCATCCGGTACACCCATCCCCACTCAACGCGGAGTTGCGTATGAGGACACTGAAGCGGCGGCCGGTGATCCTGCTCGCCTCGATGCTCGGACTGACCGGCCTGCTGCCACTGCACCAGGCCGGCGCCATGACCGGCGGCGGCACAGCCTCCCCGTCGTTGCAAACGCAGTTGCGGGACGCGGCCTCCAGCCACGCGAAGGCAGCTGACCAAGGCGACGACGCCGCCGACGAGGTGATGGCGCGCGCCCAGCTCGACGCGGCGATCACCTCAGCTCCGGGTACGCAGGCACCCTCCGCGGCGCTCGCCGCCGCTCAAGCGCACGCGGCGGCTCTCCCCGCACAGGGCGGATCTTGGACGGAAATCAGCCGTCGGCCGTTCCTCAACGACCCGGTGCCCGAGCGAACGGGCGTCTGGAGCAACTACGGCGTCGACTGGGGCCTCGTCAGCGGACGGATGACGGCGGCCACCGCCAGGGGACGCACCGTCTACGCGGGCGGCGCCGACGGCGGGGTATGGGTCACCAGCAACCGTGGCGCTACGTGGCGGTCGATCTCGAGCGGACTGCCGCGCATCTCGGTCGGCGCGCTCGCGACCGACCCCGCCGACGGGTCGATCTGGGTCGGCCTCGGCGAAGCGAACACCAGCTTCGATGCCGCAGACGGATTCGGGGTCTACCGGCTCGCCGCGGGCAGGTCGACCTGGCAGCGGGTCGGCGGCACGGAGATGCAGACGAGGACGACGTACGCGCTGCGCTTCATCGGTGCGGACGTCTACGCGGCCACGAGCGTAGGCCTGTGGCGCCACTCCGCGGCCAGCCGGACAGGTTCCTGGCAGCAGGTTCTGAAGCCCGATCCCAACCCGCACCACTCCCCGTTCCGCACGTCGCACATCACGTCGGTCGTCGCGGTGCCGGGCACCGGCGGACGGACCATCCTCGCGGCGCTGGGCTGGCGCGGTGGCACGGCTCCCGGTGACACGGCCTACAACGGCTTCTACGTGTCCAAGAGCGGCGGCGCACCCGGCAGCTTCCACAAGGTGAGCCTGACCGGGGACATCAACGCGGCCCAGATCGGCCGCACCACCTTCGACACCGCAACCAATGGACGCCAGATCTACGCGGTCGTCGAGGACACCGCTACCGTGAGCCTGCTTGGCGAAGGCGTCTTCGTGTCCCCGGACGGGAACCCTGCCGGCCCCTGGACGAGGATCGCCAACGTCTCCAAACTCGTTCGATCCGGCTCTGCGCTGTCGCTGCCGCCGGCCTACTTCCCGGGTATCCAGGCTTGGTACAACCAGTACGTCAAGGTCGACCCCAACAACCCGAAGCATGTCTATCTCGGGCTCGAAGAGATCTTCGAGACGACCGACGGCGGAGCGCACTGGTTCGCCATCGGGCCCTACTGGGACTTCGGCATCTCTTGCGCGACCTACTACTACACCTGCCCGCCCACCACGCACCCCGACCAGCACGCCATCACCTTCGCGGCGGGCGGGCAGGTCTATGTGGGAAGCGACGGTGGTATGTGGCGCCGTTCGATCACCGAGCACGGCCGCCGGGGGTGGATCAACCTCAACGCGACCCTCGACACGCTGCAGTACTACTCGGTCGGGGCCGGCCACGTAGCGGGTGGCGACGCCGTGTGGGGCGGCCTGCAGGACAACGGCGAGACCTTCCTGACGCCGCAGTCGCCCGTCGAACTGCAGGCCTTCACCGGCGACGGTGGCGACACGATCGTGAATCCGAAGGACGGGTCCGACGCCGTCGTGGAGTACACATACGCAGATCAGGCCCTGACGACGGACGCGGGGCGGCATTACCGGGAAATCACGGTTTCCTGCCTGTCGACGTTGACCCGGGCGCCGATCAAGAACTGCGACCCCAACCCGCGGTTCATCACGCCGCTCGAGAAGGACGCCAACTCGCCGACGCACTGGATCACCGGCGGTCAATACGTCTGGACCGACTCCGCGGGCTGGAACACCGTCTGCAACCTGTCGCGGTGCGACTGGAGGCGAGTGCACGACCTCGGCGCCGGGAACTCGGCGACCGCTCTGGCCATGAACGGTAAGACGGTCTACGCCGGTTTCTGCGGGCCCAAGTGCTTCCCGCACGGCGGTGCCCCGTTCAAGAGCGGCGTCGCGACGAACGCGGGCGGGACCTGGCACGACATCTCCGCCGGGTTGCCGAACCGGTACGTCACGGCGCTGCGGGTCGACCCGGCCAACGCCGACCACGTCTACGTGGTCTTCGGCGGCTACGAGCGGCACTGGGTGCCGACCTCCGGTGTCGGACACGTCTTCGAGTCGACGAACGGCGGGCGGACGTGGCACAACATCAGCGGCAACCTGCCGGACACCCCGGCCCTGCAGCTGGTGCTCTCGCACGGCCACCTGGTCGTGGCCACCGACGTCGGGGTCTTCGTCTCGACGGCCGGCACCACGTGGCGGCGGTTGGGTAGCGGACTGCCGCACGTCCGGGTGTGGGACCTGAGCCTGTCGACCGACGGGAGCAGGCTGTTCGCCGCTACGCACGGCCGGGGCATGTGGGCGATCGCCGCGCCCTGAGCTGCTGGCAGACGAAGGGACCGCCCGCTGCCGCGGGCGGTCCCCTTCGTCTTGCGGCTCAGGCGGCCAAGCGCTGCTTCGCCGACCGGTACGCCGGGCTCTCGACCAGCTGCGAGGGCAGCGCCAGCGCGGTCCGGCGCACCGCACGAGCCGCCAGTCCCGCGCCGAGGTCGGTGGTCGGCAGGCCGGGTAGTCCATACAGCCGCCGGGCCCACGGCGGCAGCAGCGCGAAGGCGACCCCGACGAGGCTCGCCCAGGCCGGACGCGCCGGCGTGGCCAGCTGGACCCACCGCGGCATCGGCGGCGCGAACCCCCACAACACGTTGCGCCGGGCCACCTTCGTCACCCGCAACTCCGGACGCACCTGCTCGTAGTACTCCTCGAGCTCGGCCTCGGTCTTCGGCACGTCCTCGCGGCGCAGCCCCACGAGCTCCGCGCTGGCCCGCATCTCGTCGACATACCGGTCGCCCTCACCCGGCGCGAGCGGCCCGCCACTGCGGCGGTAGCACGTCAGAAACGATTCGACCTCGGTGCAGTGCACCCACTTCAGCAACTCTGGGTCGTCGACCCGGTACGCGCGACCGCTCTCCGGCTCGGTGCCCGGCGACAGCCGGCGGTGCAGGGCACGCAGGTCTGCGCCCGCCGCCTCCGCATCCGCGGTCGTCCCGTAGGTGACCGTCACGATCCACTCGCCGGTGCGACGCAGCCGTCCCCACGGATCGGATCGGAAGAACGAGTTGGCGTCGAAACCGGCCATGACCCGCGGGTGCGTCGCCTGTATCAGGAGGGCCCGGAAACCGCCGAGGATCATCGACGGATCTCCGTGCACCCGCCAGGTGACCGAGTCGGGGCCGAACAGGCCGGTGTCGCGGTTGCGGCTTTCGTCCATGCCTCCAGCATGCCTGAACGTGGCGGGCCGCCCGCACGCTGCGGCGTCGGCGCGCTAGCTTTCGGCAATGACCGCCGACCGCGCGGCCGGGCCCGGGAGGCGCCGGGGAGCCGCGGCGCGGGGCGCATCGGCGCCGGTGATCGCGAGGTAGGCGACCCCGGCCACGATCGCCAGCCCGATGACCATCGCGACCACCCCGGCGCCGATCCCCACCCCGCCCGATCCGGTCGGCTTGCCGAGCCAGTCCGCGACGGAGGCGCCCACCGGCCGGGTGAGCACGTACGCCGCCCAGAAGGCCGCCACGGCCTGAAGGCCGACGAGGCGGTAGCCGAGCGCCGGCACGGTGATCAGCGCGGCGAACACGAGGGCCGACGCACCGTATCCCAGCCCGAGCGTCATCGCCGTCATGTCGCCCGCGGCGGTACCGAGCGCGAACGTGGAGACGACCGCTGCCCAGTAGAACAGCTCGCGCCGCGACGTGGTGATCGAATGGATCGACAGGGTTCCTTCCGATCGGTACCAGGTGAGGAATACGCCGCCGAGCACGATCGCGAAGACAACGGTCGAAACCGCATAGGGGACGTGGAATCCGACGTGGAGGACGTCCGCGGCCATGGTTCCGAAGACGCCGACCATGGCGACGGCGAACCAGTATCGCCAGGCCGAGTAGCGATCCGCGCGAAGCTGAAGTACTAGCGCGACACAGAAACCGGCGAATCCGATGAGGACGGCGGCGATGGGCGCGATCCGGTGCACCATCCAGTCGGACGTCGACTCGCCGAACGCCGTGGTCAGCGCCTTGGTGACCCAGAAGAGCACGACGATCCGCGGGACCTTGCTTGTCGCGAAGCGCCGAAACGGCGCGCGACCGGCCGCGGCCGAATGCCCGCTGGCAACACTCGAACCGTCGACCACGACGATGCCCTCCCCTCGGGTGGCGCGACCTTATCCGCAGCGACCTGTCGATTCGATGCGGTCACGGCGCCCGCTCAGGCGCCGGCGCGGTTGCCCGGCCCGACGCAGTGCGGTACGTGCGGGGAGGGCACGGCCGTGTGCACCTGGGTCTCCGCGCCGCGTGAGGACGCTCGGACCAGTACGTCGTTCCGGATCAGCAACGCCGACAGCAGGCCGCCCGCGACGCACAGCCCTGCGGAGATCAACGCTGCGTGGTGGAATCCCGCCGAGAGCAGCGTCGGGCTTCGGTATGCCGCTGGAGTGATCCCGGCCAAACCGGGCACCACCGCCACGGCAAGCAGGCCCGCCGTCCGGGCAACGTCGTTGTTCACCGCCGAGGCGATGCCGACCTGCTGTGCCGGCGCGGCGGCGAGAACGGTGGCGGTCAACGGTGCGACCGTCAGCGACAGACCGAGCGCGAACACCAGCAGGGCCGGCGCAACGGCGCTGGCGTATCCCGAGCCAGGGCCGATGCGAACGAGCAATGCGAGCCCGGCACCGGCGATCACCGGTCCCGCGGTCATCGGCAACCGCGGACCGATCCGCTGCGCGAGCCTGCCCATCCGCGACGACAGCAAGAGCATCACGACGGTGATCGGGAGCAGCGCGCTGCCGGCCACGAGCGGGCTGAAGCCAGACACGACCTGCAGTTGCACCGGGACGAGGAACAGCGCGCCGGCGAGGGCTGCGTAGACGACCAGGGTCACCACGTTGCTGGCTGTGAACTGGCGCGACCTGAACAGCGAGAGGGGCAGCAGCGGAAAGGCGGTGCGGCGCTCGACGGCGACGAAGGTCGCCAGCAGGACGATCCCGACGGTAAGAGCGGCTATCGGCGCGACCCGCCAACCTCCCGCCGGACCTTCGGTCAGCCCCCAGACGACTCCGGCGAGCCCCGCTGCTGCGAGCAGGATCCCGGACAGGTCGAAGCCGCCGGCAGCGTCCTCGTCACGGGTTTCCGGAATCGCGCGTGTCGAGACGAGGACGACCACGCCGGCGAGCGGCAAGTTGATCAAAAACGCCAGCCGCCATCCCCACGGCGCCAGCCCGATCAGCACGCCACCGAGCACCGGACCGACCGCGGTCGCGACACCGCCCAGACCGGACCACGCGCCGACCGCGGGGGCGCGGTCGGCCGGACGGAACACCGACTCGAGGATCGCCAGGGAACCCGGGGTCATGAGCGCCGCGCCGACGCCCTGCACCGCGCGAGACGCTATGAGGACACCGGCTGTGGGCGCCGCCGCGCACGCCGCCGACGCCAGCGCAAACCAGACGACACCGGCCACGAACACCCGGCGGCGGCCGAGCCGGTCGCCCAGTGAGCCGCCCAGCAGCAGCAGCCCGGCAAGCGTCAGGGTGTAGGCGTTCACCGTCCACTGCAGGGCGGTGAACCCCGCACCGAGGTCGGAGCCGATTCGTGGCAAGGCCACCGTGACGATCGTGCCGTCGAGCTGAGCCATGCCGCTGCCGAGCACCGTCGCGAGCATGACCAGCCGTCCTTGGACGCTGCGCAGTCGCAGCCCGGGGACGTCGAGATCCGAAGAGGCTCCCGCGTCGACCTGCACCGAAGCCCCCGTTCCGCGTGTCGCACCGGCCCGACGTCGAGGACGGCTCCGGGCTCACCTCAATAGTGGTGCGACTCGGTGTCGCGCGCGTCGAACTCTGCCAGGCCGCAGGACGTGCCGAGCCTGGAGCTGCTCGTCCCCGCTCGGTGGCCCGATCGAGTCGGCGGAACCTGGTCGCCGGCCGGTTCCCGGTTGGCGGCCGGTAAGTGGCTGACGCCGGCGTGCGCCGATCGAGGAGAGACGGCAGGAGATCCGGTGACGGCAGGCGGTTCAGTGCCGCGCGCCGACGACGACGAGCCGAGCGGTCGGTACCGCGCCGGCCTTGTCCGCGGCCCGACCCACTGCGAAGACGTGGTCTCCGCGGGAGATGTCCGCGGGCGACCCGGGCCGGTTCGCACGCCCGGCCGGGTGCGACCCGGATCCCGGAACGGGGCGGACGCGGACCCGCGTGGACGCCGTCGACATCCTGAAGGTCAACGTGAACGCATCCTCCGCTCGCACGGTCAGCGACGTCCGGGAGACCGCGGTTACGACGCCGCGGATGGCGGCGTGAACGACGGTGCCGCGCGGGCCGGCCGTGACGACTGTTGCGTGCTCGACCCGGCGAAGCAGAGGACGCAACCGTCGCAGATGTGAACCCGCAGCGGTACCGGGTCGACCGGCGCTCAGCACCGCCGCGGCGGTAGGGGTACCGGCCGTGACCGAGCCGGCGTTGGCGGCCGCCGCGGTTGCGCCGGCCAGGAGTGCGGCGCCACCGAGGGCGGCCGCGAGGAGTCTGGTTCGCATGGTTCTCCCGCGGGACGGGTCCAGATGGGCGGCACCGTAAGCGCCGAAGCTGGGAGACAGCCATGGACGGACACCCCGGCGGCGCGGAGAAGCCGGCGATGCCGGTCGTCTGCATGTCGGCCGGGCCGGGCGGCCCGTCGAACGCCCGGCCCGGAGCCGAAGACAGGCTCCGGAGCCCGGACCTATCCCCCCGTTCGGTCAGGACGGAGACAGCAGCGAGCGTCCGGCGGCGGCATCGCGGATCGTGTCGAGAAGGTTGTCGCCGCGGATCTCCTTCAACAGGAATGCCGATGCACCCGCCATCGCGGCCGAGTCGACGAGGTCCTCGTCGTCCACGCAGGTGAGGATGACGCACCGAGTGTCCGGCAGCGTCTGGGTGATCTCGCGGCATACGTCGATCCCGCTGCCGTCCGGCAGCCGCTGATCGAGCACGGCGACGCTGGGCCGGGTCTCGCGGATCCGCGTCAGGGCGTCGGCGACCGTGGCCGCCTCCCCCACCACCACCATGTCGTCCGCGGTGTCGATGAGTTCGCCGATGCCTCGGCGCACCGGATCGTGGTCGTCGACGACGACGACCCTGATCACGGGCGCGGACACCGCCGTCGGTCCAGCATCCATCCGCGTGTCCCGTCTCCTGAACGACGTCCGCCTATCGCGTGATCACAATGCGCCGTCGAGGGCCTGAGGGGCAGGACAAATGGTCCTAATCCACGGGGACCAAAGTCCACAGGCGGGACCCGACGAGAGGGAGGGTGTAGGACTGGGCCATGGCTATCTCCACCACCAACCCGGCAACCGGCGAGACCCTCAGGACCTTCGACGAGCTGTCCGACACGGAACTCGACGCCAAGCTAGCCGCGGCAGCCGAGACGTTCCGCAGCTACCGGCGCACGAGCTTCGCGGAGCGGGCCCGCTGGATGATTCGCGCTGGCGAGATCCTCGACGAACGCACCGACGAGGTCGCGCGCATGATGACCACGGAGATGGGCAAGCCCCTGGCCGCCGCCAAGGCGGAGGTCAGCAAGTGCGCCAAGGTCTGCCGCTATTACGCCGAGCACGCCGAGAGCTACCTGGCCGAGCGTCCGGCCGACGCCGAGGCCGTCGGGGCAACCCGGGCGTTCACGCGATGGGATCCGCTCGGTCCCGTCCTCGCGATCATGCCGTGGAACTTTCCGCTGTGGCAGGCGATGAGGTTCGCCGCGCCGGCCCTGATGGCCGGCAACGTGGGACTGTTGAAGCACGCGTCGAACGTCCCGCAGACGGCCCTGTTCATGCAGGACCTCTTCGCCGAGGCCGGCTTTCCTGAGGGTGCCTTCCAGACCTTGCTGATCTCGTCGAAGACGGTCGAGCGCGTCCTGCGCGACGGACGCGTCGTCGCCGCCACGCTGACCGGCAGCGGCCCGGCCGGACGCTCGGTCGGCTCCATCGCCGGCGACGAGCTCAAGCACACCGTGCTGGAGCTCGGCGGCAGCGACCCGTTCATCGTCCTGCCGTCCGCCGACCTGGAACGGGCTGCGAAGGTCGCCGCGGAGGCGCGGTTGCTGAACAACGGGCAGTCCTGCATCAACGCCAAGCGCTTCATCGTGCATCGCGACGTCCTCGACCGCTTCACCGAGCTGTTCGTCGCGGAGATGTCCGGACGCAAGGTCGGCGATCCCATGGACCCCGACACCCAGGTCGGGCCGCTGGCGACCGAGCAGGGTCGCGCCGACGTCGAGGAGCTCGTCAAGGACGCCGTCGACAAGGGCGCCACGGTGCTCTGCGGTGGGCAACGTCCGGACCGACCCGGCTGGTACTACCCGCCCACGGTCCTCAGCGGCGTGACCACGGACATGCGGCTGTACCTCGAGGAGGTCTTCGGTCCGGTGGCGGCGATCTACTCGGTTGCCGATGTGGAGCAGGCCATTGCGCTTGCGAACGGGACGGAATTCGGCCTCGGGTCGAACGTCTGGACCACTGACGAGCAGGACGTCGAACGGTTCGTCACCGAGCTCGAGGCCGGGATGGTGTTCGTGAACGGCAACACCACCTCCTATCCGGAGTTGCCGTTCGGCGGCATCAAGGGATCCGGCTACGGCCGGGAGCTGTCCGACCGAGGGATCCAGGAGTTCTGCAATCTCAAGACTGTGTGGGTGGGCGGCGTCGGCGCGGCGAGCGCGCCGGACACGGAGTAAGCGCCGAAGGCGACACGCTGATCGGCGCCCTGCGGGGGGCCCGCCCGTGGAAGGCTGCCGGGCCCTTCCGGCAGTATCTGGCGAATGACCTACTTCGCGGATTCCGCCCGGTACGACACGATGACCTATCGCCGATGCGGGCGCAGCGGCGTGAAGCTCCCCGCGATCTCGCTGGGGCTGTGGCACAACTTCGGCGGTGACCGTCCGCTGGAAACACAGCGGGCCATCCTGCGCCGGGCGTTCGACCTCGGCGTCGTGCACTTCGACCTCGCGAACAACTACGGCCCGCCGTACGGGTCGGCGGAGGCGAACTTCGGGCGCATCCTGGCCTCGGACTTCCGTCCGTACCGCGACGAGCTTTTCATCTCCACGAAGGCGGGCTGGGACATGTGGCCCGGCCCGTACGGCGAATTCGGGTCCCGCAAGTACCTTCTCGCCAGCCTGGATCAATCGCTCGCGCGGATGGGGCTCGACTATGTCGACGTCTTCTATTCCCATCGGTTCGATCCCGACACCCCGCTCGAGGAGACCATGGGAGCGCTCAACACCGCGGTGCGCTCGGGACGGGCGCTCTATGCCGGCATCTCCTCGTACGGCCCGGCCCGTACCCGGGAAGCCGCCGAGTTGTTGCGCGAGATGGGCACGCCGCTGCTAATTCACCAACCGTCCTACTCGATGCTGAACAGGTGGATCGAACCGGAGCTGCTCGACACCCTCACCGAGGTCGGCGCCGGCTGCATCGCTTTCTCGCCGCTCGCGCAGGGGATGCTGACGTCGAGGTACTTGAAGGGCATCCCGGAGGACTCCCGGATGGCCCAGAATTCGTCGCTGTCATCAGAACTCCTGACCGACGAGGTGATCGACCGACTCCGCGCATTGAACGACATCGCCTCGCGGCGCGGCCAGACCCTGGCCCAACTTGCCCTCACCTGGGCGATGCGCGACCCGCGGGTCACCTCCGTACTGGTCGGCGCGTCGAGCGTCGCGCAACTGGAGGACACGCTGTCGGCCGTGCAGGCAACCCGCTTGACCGAGGACGAGCTCGACGAGATCGATCGATACGCGGTGGAATCCGGCATCGACCTGTGGCGGGGCAGCGCGACCGCCTGATCGTTCACCAGCCGACCCACGGCCCGGCATTCGATTTCAGGCGGGTCGTTCCACTGGTGCGCGGGCGCGGGTCGGTGGTGTGGGTCTGGGTGGTGGTGGGGCGGTGCTGGGGTAGTGGCGGCCGGTGGGGGTGGTGATCAGGACGCGATGGCCGGCGGGGCTGGTGCTGGTGACGGTGGTGGTCCAGCCGGGAGCTTGTTTGGCGTGGTTGCAGGCGGCGCAGTAGC
>JAICIE010000025.1 GCA_025924515.1 Jatrophihabitans sp.
CAGCAGGCCTCCGGCGCCGGGCTGTCCGGCCCGGGTCAGGTCGGCGGGGCACTGCCGGACTGCATCGCCTACTTCTCTCCCGAGTTCGGGATCACCGAGACCCTGCCGCAGTACTCAGGCGGGCTGGGCATCCTCGCCGGCGACCATTTGAAGGCGGCGAGCGACCTGGGGGTGCCGATCGTCGGGGTCGGGTTGCTGTACGGCGCCGGCTACTTCCGGCAGTCGCTGTCCGCGGACGGCTGGCAGCTGGAGCACTACCCGTCCCTCGACCCGCGCGGCCTGCCCATCTCGGCGCTGCAGGATCCCGACGGCGCGCCGGTGCGGATCAGCATCGACCTGCCGGACGGCCGGAACCTGCACGCCCAGATCTGGGTCGCCAAGGTGGGGCGGGTGCCGCTGCTGCTGATGGACAGCGACATCGAGGAGAACGACAACGCGGCCCGGCAGGTCACCGACCGGCTGTACGGCGGCGGCAAGGAGCACCGCCTCGAACAGGAGCTGCTGCTGGGGATCGGCGGCGTCCGTGCCATCCGGGCGTACTGCCGGGTGACCGGGACCCCGGCCCCGGAGGTGTTCCACACCAACGAGGGGCACGCCGGCTTCCTCGGCGTGGAGCGGATCCGTGAGCTGATCGACGCCGAGAGCCTCGAGTTCGATGAGGCCCTGCAGGCCGTCCGCGCCGGAACCGTCTTCACGACGCACACCCCGGTGCCCGCGGGAATCGACCGGTTCCCCATGGACCTCGTCCGGGCCGCGATCAGCCGCCTCAGCGGTGTCCCGGTCGACCGGGTGCTCGCGCTCGGCGCCGAGGCCGACCCCGGGATCTTCAACATGGCCCACATGGGGCTGCGGCTGGGCCAGCGCGCGAACGGCGTGTCGGAACTCCACGGCGCGGTGAGCCGGTCGATGTTCAGCGGCCTGTGGCCCGGCTTCGATGAGGACGAGGTCCCCATCACGTCGATCACCAACGGCGTGCACGCCCCGACCTGGATGTCGCGGGAGATGCTCGAGATCGCCGAGCGCGAGGTCGGTCCGACGGTGATGACGGAGGGCGGCCCGTGGACGGCCATGAGCCGGCTCTCCGACAGCGAGCTGTGGCGCGTCCGCCATGACCTGCGCGAGCGGCTGGTCGACGAGATCCGCCGCCGGCTGCGCGCTTCCTGCCTGGAGCGCGGGATGATCGGGGCCGAGCTCGGCTGGGTGTCGAGCGCCTTCGATCCTGAGGTCCTCACCCTCGGATTCGCACGCCGCGTGCCGTCCTACAAACGGCTCACCCTGATGCTCAGGGATCCTGACAAGCTGCGGGCCCTGCTGCTCGACCCGATCCGTCCCGTGCAGATCGTCATCGCGGGCAAGAGCCATCCCGCCGACGACGGCGGCAAGCAACTGATCGCGCAGATGGTCCGCTTCGCCGACGATCCCGCGGTCCGGCACCGGATCGCGTTCCTGCCCGACTACGACATCGCGATGGCCCGCTACCTCTACTGGGGCGTCGACGTGTGGCTGAACAACCCGCTGCGTCCTCTCGAAGCCTGTGGCACCTCCGGGATGAAGGCGGCCCTGAACGGCGCGCTGAACCTGTCCATCCGCGACGGGTGGTGGGACGAGTGGTTCGACGGCGAGAACGGCTGGGCCATTCCGTCCGCAGAGGGGATCAACGACCCGGACCGGCGCGACGACCTGGAGTCCCACGCGCTGTACGAGCTCGTCGAGAGCAGCGTGGCGACGCGGTTCTACGACCGGGACTCGGCCGGGATCCCGGCCCGTTGGGTGCAGATGGTGCGCCACACCCTCACCACCTTGAGCCCGAAGGTCCTGGCCACCCGCATGGTCATCGACTACGTCGAGAAGCTGTACGCGCCGGCCGCCGCGTCGGCGCGGCGCATGCGTGAGTCTCGCTACGCCGCCGCCCGCGACCTGGCGACATGGCGCCGGCGCACGGTGCAGGCCTGGCCCGGGGTGCGGGTCCTCTACGTCGACTCGCAGCTCGAGGGCGGTGCCGAGCTCGGCTCGACGCTGGGCCTGCGCGCGGAGGTCGCGCTGAACGGTCTGGCGCCGGAGGACGTGCAGGTCGAGGCCGTGTTCGGGCCGGTCGACATGGACGACCGGATCACCGAGCGCGACACGGTGCTGCTCAAGGCGGCCGAGTCGGTGGACGGCACCACCTACTTCACCGGCGAGGTGCCGCTGCACCGCACCGGGGCCTTCGGCTACACGGTCCGGGTGCTGCCGAGCAAGGAGGCGCTCGCGTCCGCGGCGGAGCTCGGCCTCGTCGTCTCGGCCTGACCGGGGTCGGCGACCGATACCCTGGCGGCCATGGAACGGACGGTCCGCGACTGCCTCGAGACGGGCCGGCCGACGTTCTCCTTCGAGTTCATGCCGCCGAAGACGGAGGACGACGACGCCCAGCTGTGGCGGGCCATCCGCGAGCTCGAGCCGCTGCGCCCGTCCTTCGTCTCGGTCACCTACGGTGCAGGTGGCTCGACCCGGGCCCGCACCCTGGAGATCACCGAGCGGATCGCGTCCGACACGACGCTGTTGCCGGTGGCGCACCTGACCGCCGTCAGTCACTCCGTGGCCGAGCTGCGGAGCATCGCCGGGCATCTGGCCGCGGCGGGCGTCGTCAACGTCCTGGCGCTGCGGGGCGACCCGCCGGGAGATCCGAACGGCGAGTGGGTCAAGCATCCCGAAGGACTGGAGTACGCGGCAGATCTGGTGCGGCTGTTGCGCAAGCACGCGGATTTCTGCGTCGGCGTGGCCGCGTTCCCGCACAAGCACCCGCGCTCACCGTCGCTGGCGGAGGACACCGACCGCTTCATCGAGAAATGCCGGTCCGGCGCGGAATATGCGATCACGCAGATGTTCTTCGACGCCGACGACTACCTGCGCCTGCGGGATCGGGTCGCCCGCGCCGGATGCGCCGTGCCGGTCATCGCCGGGCTTCTCCCGGTCACGAACATCGGCATCATCGCCCGCTCGGAGCAGTTCTCCGGCGCACCGTTCCCGGAGCGACTGGCGGGCCGGTTCTCGGCCGTGGCGCACGATCCGAAAGCGGTGCGCTCGATGGGGATCTACGAGACCTCGAAGCTCGCCGAGCGACTGCTGGACGAGGGTGTCCCGGGTATTCACTTCTACACGTTCAACCGTTCCAAGGCGACGCGGGAGGTCTGGGCCAACCTGGCGCTGGGCGTCCGGGTATGAGTGACCGCGGCGAACCTCTCCGCCGCTCGCCGGGATCCCCATGAGCCAGCAGGTCGACGCCGCGGCGGGCTGGTCGGCCCGCCATCACGGCCTCGACCCGTCCGGGATCCCGATGGTCAGCGGCTGGCTCAGGCTGGTCTGGCCGGCCGGACGCGCCCTGGCGCGCCGGTCGGTTCCCGCCGACGCCGTGACGCTCGCCGGAGTGGCGCTGGCCGGTGCGGGTGCATGGATGGCCGGCCGGCGGCCCCTGCTGGCTGCGCCGCTGCTCGTCGGCTCGGCCTGGTGTGACGGCGTGGACGGCGCGGTCGCCGTCTTCGCCGGCCGGACCACCGGGCACGGGGCGCTTGTCGACAAGGCGGCCGACCGCCTGAGCGACGCCGCGCTCGCGGTGGTGCTCTGGCGGTGTGGCGCACCGCCGCGGCTCGCCGCCACCGCCGGTCTCGCCGCGTTCGCGGTCGAGGCGGCGCGCGAACTGCGCGGTGGCCCGGCCCGCTCGACGATCACGGTCGGAGAGCGTCCGACCCGGGTGATCTGCGCGGTTGCCGCCTGCCTGGCTGCCGGCCGCTCTCCCGCTAGGTGGCCGGTGGCACTGTCCGCGGTCGTCCTCACCGCGCTCTCCGTCGTGGCGATCGGACAACTGCGGCGCGTTCCGCCTCAGGCGCCCGCCGCCCGCCGCCGTCAGGCCCGGACCGGCCGTCCGCGCCAGGTCAGCCGGCCCCGTCGGGACAGCAGCACCGAGCGCACGATCAGGTAGGCGAGGACGGCGGCCGACGCCGGCTGCCCGGCGGCGTCCGGCCAGGCCCGGTCGCCCCCGGCTCGTGCGGTCACCAGCCGGCCGGCGACCCCCGCGAGCAGCCCGACGATGCCGGCCGGCGACCCGCGCAGCGCGGCGAGCGCGGGCAGCAGCCAGCCGCCGATCAGGCCGGTAGCCACCGCCAGTCCGGCGGCCGGTGATCCGAAGGCCGACCAGAGCGACTTGGCGTAGCCGTCGCGCACCTCGGCCCAGCCGGTGTACATCCGGCAGGTCGCGACGTCCTTCCCCGACACCACGGCCGTATGGAAACCTGATCGTTTCAGGGTGCGCGCCAGTTCGATGTCATCGAGCACCGCGGCCGGGCTCGCCGCGTGGCCGCCCGACGTCTGGTAGGAGTCGCGGAGGACGACGAGGAACTGGCCGTTCGCGGCCGCCAGCGACGGGCGGGACGTCCGCTCGGCGGCTGCCAGTGGCAGGAAGCTCAGGACCGACCAGAGCTGCAGCGGCTGCACGAGACGCTCCGCCGGCGACTGCGCGTCCTGCCGGGGCCAGACGGACAGCAGGTCCACCCGGCGCTGCCGAAGGCACTCGACCGCTCCGGCGATCGCCCCCGGGGCCAGGCGCACGTCCGCGTCGAGGAACACGAGGACGCGGCTGGCCGGGTCGGCGGCCGACGCGAGTTGGGCGCAGGCGTGCGGCTTGCCGACCCAGCCCGACGGCAACGGTCGCCCGTCGACGACGCGGATCCGCGAGTCCTCCGAACCCCTGACGATCTCGGCGGTGCCGTCCGTCGACCGGTCGTCGAGCACCACGATCTCGGCGACGTCCTGAACCCGCAGCGAGGCGAGCAGCCCCGGGATGCGGGCCGCTTCGTCGCGGGCGGGCACCAGGACGGACACGGGCTCGGGTGAGCGCGGGGCCGGCCGGACCGCCGGCAAGCGCCGAGCGTTGACGGCGGCGTGCACCGCGCCCAGGACCGCGGTCGCCGCGCCGGTGCGGACCAGCCCCTCCGTCACGCCGGGTGCCGCAGCCGCCACATCAGCGGCACGGCCACCGACCCCATGGCGACGAACCCCCACGCGGCCGCCGCCGCCAGGTGCAGGAAGACTCCGAGCGCCACGGTGGACGAGATCCACGTCCACAGGTACAGCGCGTACATCGGACGGTCGTCCCCGTCAGGACTCCCGGCCAGCAGGCGTTGCAGGATCGCGGAGACGACCAACCCGACGAGGAACCAGCCGACGAAGTTGGTGCCCGGCACGTCCGGGACGCCCGGGAGCGTGGCGGCCGGGGCCCGCCACCGCCAGTGCCCGGCCGCCACCATCTGCGGGTCGAGAAAGACGTCCCACGCGGTGAGCGCCCAGGCGCCGAGGACGACGCGTGCCGCACGGCCGCGCACCACCCGCCGGGCAACCACGGCCGCCGGCCACGAGAGCATGACCCAGGCGGCCGCGATGAGCACCGGGACCGCGGCCAGGCGCGGTCCGAGCGAGCCGGCGTAGGAGTAGGACCCGAAGGGCACGCCGGTGTGCACGCCGACCAGTTCGGCGAGGAAGCCGATGCCGGCGGTCGCGGCGAGCATCCGGGCCGCAACCCGCGGCCCACGGGTCAGCGCGGCCGAGCAGACCGATGCGGCGGCGAACATCAGGACGACGGCCGCGGTCAGGTAGCGGCGGGCGGCGCCGTCGAGCAGCGGGTACGGGATCTGCGCGGCGGCCGCCGCCGCCACCAGCAGCCACGGCGCGCGTGCGGTCGTGCCGGCCGCCCGGTCCGGGCGGTCGCCCGGTCCGGGGGTGTTTGCGACGGGCCAGGCCCTTGTCGGGGCGCAGTCGCGTGGACCGAGCGTCATGCCGGTGCCGACGGCCGCAGCGGCAGCCGTGCGCCCAGCACGGCGAACGGCCGGGAGTCGCCCGGGAACAGGTAGTGCCGCCGCAGATCGACGAAGCCGAGCGACCGGTACATCCGGAAGGCCCGGGTGTCGGCGTCCGGGGTTGACAGCAGCATCGCCGCGTGCGGGATCCGGGCGGACAGTTCGGTCAGCAGCCGGCGGCCCAGCCCGCGGCCCTGGAAGGTCGGCAGGACGTGCAACTCGGACAGCTCGAACGCGTCGCGCAACCACGCCCTGGCCAGGTCCGGGGTCAGCGCCTTGCGGACCAGGTCGTGCCACCACTGGCCGGGCAGCGTCGTGTACCCGTATCCGAAACCGACGAGCGTGTCGTCCGGCATGAGCGCGGCTCGGCAGGCGAACGCCTCATTGGCGGTGTGCCGCCGCGCCGTCACGGCGCGTTGAGTGCCCGCATACGGCGCGTAGCCCATTGCCTCCACGTAGATCTGCATCGCCTCGTCGACCCGCGCGGCGAACTGCTGCGGGGACCACGCCTCCACACGCGGCACCGCCGTCACCGGGTCGGTGGACTGCACCAACCGATCGTGCCCCATCGCTGCCCGGCCGACACAAGCGGCAGCTAGCGTTCGGCTCATGTCCAGGATTCCGACCGCACCCGTAGCCGCATCCGGCCTGATCGCCGGTTTCGCGGCGGGACGTTACCTGCACCGGCGTGACCTGGCCGGGATCATCTGCGCGGCGGCGCTTGCCTGGTGCCTGCCGGCCTGGCGCGACGCGGCCGGTGCCGGCGGCGCGGCCGGCCTTGCCGCCATCTACGTGGGCGGGCTCGGGGTGTCCCATCCACTGGCGAAGAAGATCGGCGGGTGGCCGTCCGTCCTGGTGGTGTCGGCCGCCAGCGCCGCAGCGGTGGCGGTCGTGGCCGACCGACGCACGTTCAGCCGACCTCGGCGGCTTGTCCGCCGGTGAGCCGCAGTAGTTGTTCGAAGGTCGTGGGAAACACCGCGTGCGGGATCCCGCCGGCCGCCCAGACCTCCGGATAGGCCGCCAGCGCCCGGTCGACGACGGTCGGCAGCGGCGCCGGGTGGCCGACGGGCGCCACCCCGCCGATGCGCTGCCCGGTCGCCGTGTACACGAACTCCGGGGTGGCCCGGCGCAGTGATCCCGTGCCGAGGACGTCGGCCACCTTGCCGGTGTCGACCCGATGTGCGCCGCTGGCGAGGACGAGCACCGGCGCGGATTCGCCGCTCTCGAACACCAGCGAGTTGGCGATGGCCCCGACCTCGACGCCGAGCAGCCGCGCCGCGTCCGCGGCCGTCCGCGCGGCTTCGGCGAGGATGCGGACCCGCCCGGGCAGGCCCGCCGCCTCGAGCGCGGCATCGACCGCGACGCAGTTCGGATGCATCAGCCGAAGATCAGCCGTGAAGTCCGCACTCGATCTTGCCGGTGCCCGCCCACCGGCCGGCTCGCAGGTCCTCACCGGGCGCGATCCGCCGAGTACACGGCGCGCAGCCGATCGAGCCGTACCCGTCCAAGAGCAGCGGGTTCACCAGGATCCCGTGCTCGGCGATGTAGCGGTCGACGTCCTGCTGAGTCCAGGACGCGATTGGGTTGATCTTGACGAGTGACCGGCGGGCGTCCCACTCGACGACGCGGACCTCGGTGCGGGTGATCGCCTCGTCGCGGCGCAGGCCGGACGCCCAGGCTCGGTACCCCTTCAGCGCCTGCCGCAGCGGGGTCACCTTGCGCAGCGCGCAGCACTGGTCCGGGTTGCGCTCGTAGAGCCGGGCGCCGAAGCTCGCGTCCTGCTGCGCGACCGTCTGCCGCGGGGTCACCGTCTTCACGGTCACCGGCAGCGTCGCCGCGACCGCGTCCCGCATGCCGATCGTCTCGGCGAAGTGGTAGCCGGTGTCGACGAAGACCACGTCGATTCCCGGATGTACCCGGGCGGCCAGGTGCGGCACCACGGCGTCGGCCATCGAGGACGTGACGCACCAGTCCGCACCGAACTGCTCATCCGCCCAGCGCAGGATATCGAGAGCCGAGGCTCCCTCCAGGTCGTCGGCGGCCTGCTCGGTGAGGCGTCGCGCGGCGTCGACGCACGGGGCGGCATCGACGACTGAGCAGGAACTCATCGAGGTCCCGGCGAAAGCGGGCAGCGGTTCCGAGGGGTGATCACGTCAACCAGGCCTCCTCGGCGCGCGAAACGTACGCAGCGAAGGACTCGCCTTCGCCGCGACGGTCGAGGTAGCCCCGCAGGATCCGCTCGGCGTAGTCGGGAATCTCGTCCGCGGTGACCTTCAAACCGCGGAACTTCTTGCCGAATTCCGCGTCCGTTCCCATCTGGCCGCCGAGATGGACCTGGAAGGCCTCGACGTCGCCGTCGGGCGTCTTCTGCACCATCCCCTTGAAGCCGAGGTCGGCGACCTGGAACCGCGCGCAGGAGTTCGGGCAGCCGTTCACGTTGATGGTGATCGGCGTTTCGAAGTCCGGCAGGCGTTTCTCCAGCTCCAGGCGCACCGCGTCGGCCCGGTGCTTGGTCTCCACCAGCGCCAGCTTGCAGAACTCGATACCGGTGCAGGCGATCGTGCCGCGCAGGAACTCCGAGGGGCGGACGTACATGTCGAGGAGCGCGAGGTCCTCGATCAGCGGCTCAATCTCGCCCTCGGGGACATCAAGGACGGCGATGCCCTGCTTCGTGGTGAGCCGGACCCGTCCCGTGCCGGTGGCGGAGTGCCGGTCGGCGAGGGCGGCCAGCTCGCGCAGCGACGAGCCGGATGTGCGCCCGGAGCGCAGCGTGGCGCCGACCGCGTTGAGTCCGTCGAGCTGCTTCTCGACTCCGGTGTGGTCGCGGTGCGCGGGGGAGTCGGCCGGTGCCGGACCGTCCTCCAGCTTGCGGTGCAGATACTCGTCCTCGAGGACGGAGCGGAATTTCTCCGGACCCCAGTCGGCCATCAGGAACTTCAGCCGCGCGTGGTTGCGCGAGCGCCGGTATCCGTAGTCGCGGAACACCGAGGTGACCCCGACCCAGACCTCGCCGACGTCCTCGGGACGGACGAAGGCGCCGAGGCGCTGGGCGAACATCGGGTTGGTGGACAGCCCCCCACCGACCCAGAGATCGAAGCCGGGGGTGCCCTCGGGGCCGATCACGCCGACGAACGCCACGTCGTTGATCTCGTGGTTGGTGCAGTGACGGGCGCAGCCGGAGACCGTCGTCTTGTACTTGCGCGGCAGATTCGAGAACGCGGGGTCGCCGACGTACTTGTCCACGATCTCGCGGAGCATCGGCGTGCCGTCGAGAACCGAGTCGGCCGCGACGCCCTCCAGCGGGCAGCCGAGCATCACCCGTGGCGTGTCACCGCAGGCCTCCGTGGTCGACAGGCCGACGGCTTCCAGGCGGGCCCAGATGTCGGGGACGTCCTCGATCCGGATCCAGTGCAGCTGGATGTTCTGCCGGTCCGTCACATCGGCGAGGTCGCGGCCGTACTCGGTGGACAGATCGGCGATCACTCGGAGCTGTGCGCTGCTGAGGGCTCCTCCGTCGATCCGCACTCGAAGCATGAACAACTCGTCCTCGAGCTCTTCCGGCTCGAGCGTCGCGGTCTTGCCGCCGGGGATCCCCTGTCGCCGCTGGGTGTAGAGCCCGTACCAGCGGAAGCGGCCCCGCAGATCGGCCGCGTCGATCCCCGCGAAACCGGTCTTCGAGTAGATGTCGACGATGCGCTGCTTGACGGCCAGACCGTCGTCGTCACGCTTGCTGCGTTCGTTCTGATTCAGCGGTTCTTTGTAACCCAGGGCCCATTGGCCCTGACCTCGACGCGCGGGCATGCGCGTCTCCTTCCGGATCGAGATGCGGCGGGGGTGATCGGTGCGGCGCGGCAGCACGGCGACGGGCTGCCGCAGCCCTGTCGATCAACAGCAGGCTGCCGCCACGCGCAGCAGGTCGATGTGTCGGCGAGACGTCAGCGGAGCACCCAGCCCCGACGTCCTCAGCCGCATCCGTCAATGGTGGCACACGGGTGGTTGACGCCGTCCAGCAAACGGAACGAAGACCCGCGCGGGGCCGCAGCGACAATAGGGGAATGTCCGGCCTGCCCTTGCTGCTCGACGTCGCCGGCCGGCGAGCGGTGGTGGTCGGCGGTGGACGGGTCGCCGCGCGCCGCGTACAGGTCCTGCTCGAGGCCGGCGCCCAGGTCGACGTCGTCGCACCGGAGATCTCGGGCGAGCTGCCGGCCGCGAGAGTGACCGTGCACGCGCGGCAGTTCCGGGAGTCGGATCTCGACCGCGCGTGGCTGGCGCTGGCCTGCACCGATGACTCCGCCGTCAACGCGGCGGTCGCCTCGGCCGCGGCAGCCCGCCGAGTCTTCTGCGTCCGCGCCGACCGGGCGGATGGCGGCACGGCGCGGATGTCCGCGGTCGCCCGACGCGGGGAGCTGACGGTCGCCGTCAACGGGGGTGACGATCCGCGCCGGGCGGCTCGGCTGCGCGACGCCATCGCCCGCGCGCTCGACGTCGGAGAGCTGCCGGTGCGGCCCGCACGTCCCGCGGCGCACGGATCGGTCGCCCTGGTCGGCGGTGGGCCGGGCGCACCGGACCTGATCACCGTCCTGGGCCTGCGGCTGCTGACCGCCGCCGATGTGGTGGTGGTCGACCGGCTGGCCCCGCGGGAGCTTCTGGACGGGTTGCAGCCCGATGTGGAGGTGATCGACAGCGGCAAGTCCCCGCACCGGCACAACCTGAGCCAGGACGAGATCAACGCGGTCTTGGTGGATCGCGCCCGCGCCGGCAAGCGGGTGGTGCGCCTGAAGGGCGGCGACCCGTTCGTCTTCGGTCGCGGCGGTGAGGAGTGGCTCGCCTGCGCACGAGCCGGGGTCCCGGTCACCGTCGTGCCGGGGATCAGTTCAGCGCTTGCGGCGCCGGCGTTGGCCGGCATCCCACTGACCCACCGTTCGGTGTCCGCGGACTTCACGGTGCTGTCCGGTCACCTGGATCCCGGGCGGGCTCCGGAGGACGGGATCGACTGGCCGGGGCTGGCGGCGAGCGGAGGCACCCTGGTGCTCCTCATGGCGATGGACCGACTCGACCGGATCGCCGCCGAACTGATCCGCCACGGTCGCGACGCCGGGACTCCGGCGGCGGTCGTGCACCGCGCCAGCCTGCCGGCGCAGCGGGTCCTGCGGGGCCGGTTGGACTCGATCGCGGCGACGGCTCGGGCGCAGGGGATCGGCGCTCCGGCGGTCGTGGTGATCGGTCGGGTCGTCGACGTGCTGGCGCCGTTCTGAGCCTCGATCGCCGCGCTGGGCTACCAGCGCTGCTGCGCGGCGGCGTCCGCGCAGGCGGCCGCTCGTCGGCCGAAGCATTTGTCGGACCCTCTCGCTAACCTCGAACTGAGGTTCGATACGGGAGGTGTTCGATGTCCATGCCGGCTCCACTCTGGGCGCTCGACGATGCACACCGGGCGGGCGATCCCGGCTCGGCGCAGGCGCTGCTCGGCCGCGCCACAAGCGCATTGCGCACCGCGTCGGTGACGCCCGGGCCCGACGAGAGGTTCGCCGCGGCGCATCTTGCGGCGCTGCGCGCGGCGGCCGCCGTGATCGCCGTCCGCGGCCGCCCGCCGAGGTTGCGGCGGCGGCTGATGAACGTGTGGGTCCTGCTCGAGCGGGTCGCCCCCGAGTTCGCCGGTGAGGCCGCCTATTTCGCGGCCGGAGCGAAGGCCCGCGCAGCGATCGAGGCGGGCGGATACGCGGTGGTCGGCACGCGGGCCGCTGACGATCAACTGCGTGCCGCAGCCGAGTTCCTCGAACGAGTGCACCGGCACGTGAACGACCCGGCGGCCGCCCTGGCCGGATGACGCCGCTCTGGCCGCACCACCGGTGGTCGGCGCTGCAGGAGGGCTGCGGTCATGCGGGCTAAGGTCCGACTCGTGTCCCGCGACGCGACCGGTGTTCCCCGTGCGGGGGCGAGCGCCGCGAGCGATCCCGTCCTGGCCGCGCTGCGGCCGGTGTTCGAGGCCGGCAGGGAACCGGCCGTTCTCGACTGCGGCGGTGGCAGTGGGAGCTTCGCGGTCCCGCTCGCCGCGTCGGGGGCCCGGGTCACGGTCGTCGACATCAGCGTCGACGCGCTTGCCACGCTCACCCGACGGGCCGCCGAGGCCGGGATCGGCGACCGCGTGAGCGCGGTGCAGGGCGATGTCGAGCAGCTCGCCGACGCAGTGGGCGACGCCCGCTTCGACCTGGTGCTGGCCCACGGCGTGCTGGAGGCGGTCGACGACGTGCCTCGCGCGTTCGGCGAGATGGTCGCGCGGATGCAGCCGGGCGGCGTGCTCAGTGTGTTGGTCAGCAACCCCGCAGCCGCCGTGTTCGCGCGTGCTCTCACCGGCGATCTCACGGGCGCGCTCGACGAGCTCGACGGCGATCCCCGCCGGCCGAGCCCGTCGTCGGTCGGCGAGCTGTGCGCCGCGGCGGGCCTGCGGATCGAGCACAGGCACGGCATCGGAATCTTCACCGAGCTCGTTCCGGGAGCCGTCCTCGACCGGGCAGGAGCGCGTGAGCAGCTGGCGGAGCTGGAATCGCGCTGCGCCGAGCGCCCGCCGTTCGCCGAACTCGCCGGTCGGGTCCACCTGGTCGTGCGCCGCGACGACCCCGCGTGGCAGGCCGGGTAGCGGTGGGCCGCAGCGCCGACCTGCCCCGCGCTGCCGGGGAGTACGACGGTGACGACACCGGGTGCACCGTCCTGCACGTCGACATGGACGCCTTCTATGCCAGCGTCGAGGTGCAGCGGCGGCCGGAGCTGCGCGGCCTGCCGGTGGTCGTCGGAGGAACCGCCCGAGGTGTCGTGCTGGCGGCGTCCTATCCGGCGCGCAAGTACGGCGTGCGCAGTGCCATGCCGATGACCCAGGCGTTGCGGCTGTGTCCGCACGCCGTGGTCGTGTCTCCCGACCACGCGGTCTACAGCCAGGTGTCCGCGCGGGTTCTGGCGATCTTGCGGACAATGACGCCGTTGGTCGAGCCGATCTCGCTCGACGAGGCGTTCCTCGACGTCTCCGGGGCGGTCCGCCTGCTCGGCCGTCCCGCCGACATCGCCCGCAGCATTCGCGCACGGGTGCGCGCGGAGGTGGAGCTGACCTGCTCGGTAGGCGTGGCGCCGACCAAGTTCGTGGCCAAGGTGGCCTCTGCCCGGTGCAAGCCCGATGGCCTGCTCGTCGTTCCGCGCGACGGCGTCCTGCGCTTTCTTCATCCCTTGCCGGTGACCGCGCTGTGGGGGGTGGGCACGCGCACCGCCGAGGCGTTGCACCGGCTCGGGATCCGGACCGTCGGCGATCTCGCGGCGACCCCGGTCGACACACTGCGCCGAGCCGTGGGCTCCGCCGTGGCCGAGCACCTGGCCGCGCTCGCGTCGGGCGTCGATCCCCGCCCGGTCCGCCCGGACGAGGTCGAGAAGTCGATCAGCGTCGACCACACCGTGGCGGACGACCTGACCGCGGAGGCGGACGTGCTGCGCGAGCTGCTCCGGCTCGCCGAGGAGGTCGGCCGCCGGGTGCGCAAGCGGGGCTTCCTGGCGCGCACGGTCGGCATCAAGATCCGCTTCGCGGATTTCCGCACGGTCACCCGGGTGCGGACCCTGTCCTCCGCCACCGATTCCACCGCTGACATCCACCGGACGGCGGCGCTGCTCTACCGCGGACTGCAGCTCGACCGGCCCCGGATCCGCCTGGTCGGGGTCAAATGCGAGCAGTTGGAACCCGCCGGCGCCGTGGCCCAGCAGCTGTCCTTCGACGATGTCGAGGGGCCGGGGAGGGCGGGCCCGCCGGACCAGGTTCTCGACGCCGCCCGGCGCAGATTCGGGTCCGGAGCGGTCAGCTACGCCACCTTGCTGGGAGCTCGGTTGCCGTCCTCGCCGAAGCGGGTCGACGGTCCCGACGATCTCGCGGCGGGACGTCCGGAAAACAGGTTCAGCACAGAGTGATCACGGCTTTCGCGGACGCCTCGCAGACTCGTATGCTCGTCAGTGACAGGACGACCCGCCGCGGGAATAGATCCGGCGACGACCGCACTGCCGAACACTTCTTCGAGAACGCCGACCCCTCGACAGAGGGCGGGGAGAACAAGGAGGGCACAGTGCCGCTCTCCGAGCACGAGCAGAGGCTGCTCGACGAGATCGAGCAGGCGCTGTACGCGGAGGATCCCAAATTCGCCTCTGCCGTGCGCGCCGCGCGCGGCCCCAACCGCACTCGACGACTCGTCGTGCTGTGTTCGCTGGGCATCCTGGCCGGCCTCGGCATGGTGCTCATCGGTTTGATCACGACGGTCGTGGCGTTGAGCGTCATCGGGTTCGTCGTGCTGGTCGGGTCCTGCGGATCTCTCGTCCAGACGTTGCGCAATCGAAGTGGCAAGTCCTCGACCACGCCTGCCGCCGCGCCGGGCGCCGCGCGGTCCGGCGGACTGCGCAGTCGAATGGAAGATCGGCTGCGGCGCCGGTTCGAACAGAGTTGACCCACCGCTAGGACGTCGCCGCGAGGCCCCGGCCGGGACACGGCCGGGGCCTTCGCCGTCTACACGGCCCGCCGGTCTCCGGCTTGTGGCGGCTGGGCCTCTCATCAGAGGCTGAGCCGCCATTCCTGAAACGGGCGGGCCGGACGCGGGGCCGGAGGGGTTCGCCGCGGCGCTCACCTGCAGGATCAGTGGCGGCGCGCCGGCCGCGACCGGCGGCCGGGCAGGATCCGTCCCACCGTCGACGGCGGGAGCAGCGCCGCGCGCATCCTCGCCCTCAGCGGCAGCCGGGCCCGCAGCGCCGACTCGACCCGGGAGAACTCGGCGCCGACGTCCGCGCCGTCGAGCGGCGGCGGCGCGTATCGCGCGCGCTCGACGACCGTGGTCAGCGTGCGCAGCGACGCAACGGCGCCCCCGGCCGGTCCGCTGAGCTCGTCGGCGACCTGCCGCGGCGTGCGCGCCGCTGACCAGACGTAGCCGAGATCGGTCGCGGTCGCCGACAGTTCGTCCCACAGCGCCTCCCCGTCGCCGTCGGCCGCGCGGCGCAGACGCCGGCTGCGCTGCAGGCGGCGCAGCCCGAAGGGCAGCAGGACCAGGAGCCCGAGCAACACCAGGCTGCCGAGCACGGCCAGCGGGACCGCCCAGTCGATGCCGCGAGCCGAACCCGACCGGATCGTCCCCGCCGGCGCCCCCGAGGACGGCGCACTCGAGGTCGACCCGGCGGGGTTCGACAGCGACTTCTTGTTGGGGATCCCGTTGGACTCCTCGCTGGTCGACCCGGGGTGCGGAGCCCATGGCAGCCCGCTGGTGGCTGCGCCCGGCAGCGCACTGATCGGCGTCGGGTCGAACGGCACCCAACCGACCCCGCCGAAGTACGCCTCGACCCAGGCGTGCGCATCCGAAGTGGTGACGGTGAAGAACCCCTTGGCGTTCGGGAGATCGTGGGTGTAACCGAGCACGACGCGTGCGGGCACCCGGGCCCGGCGAAGCATCACTGCCATGGCCGCGGCGTACTGCTGGCAGTACCCCGCCTTCGTCTTGAGGAAGTCGACGAGCGCGCTGCCGCTGTCGCCGGCCTGCGTCGACAGCGTGTAGACGAAGCCGCTACCCGGGTTGGTGAAGTAGTCGCTGATCGCCCGGGCCCGCTCGTACGGTCCGGAGGCGTTCTGGGTCAGCCGGCGCACGAGGGAATTCACATACGCGGGCACGGTCGGTATGCGCAGATAGTCGTCGAGACCGATCCCGGGAGAGACCGGCGGTGCGGCGCGCAGCTGCCGCACGGTCGGGTGCGGCTGCGCGACGGTCTCGTGGATCACGTCACCGCGGGAAACCTTGCTCCCGGTGAACAGCTGGTCGAGCGGTGCCCACTCCGTGTCGACGTCGACCCCGGTCACCCCGGTCGGCAGCGCGAACACCGGGGCGTTCGACGTGAGGCCGGCGACGGTTATGTCGGCGTCGAACGTGTCGTAGGTGTTGAAGCCGGGCCGCGGGTAGACCTCGAGCCCCTCGTCGATGCCCTGCGACAGCCCGCGGCTGCCCACCGCCCAGCCGTCACCGACGTAGTCGGACAGGACGTTCTCGCGCAGATAGAACGGTTCGAGGCCCGAGGAGGCGGACCGCGAGGTGACATGGACGCTGAACAGGTCCTGCACCCCCGGACGCACGAGCTGTCCCCGCAGGGCCGCGAACGGCTGGATGGACCCGGCGTCCGCGGCGCCGAACCCACCGCTGCCGCGCCCGGACCCGTTGTGGAACAGGTTCGCCAGGACGTTGCGCGAGTTCGACGGAACGAACAGCGGCAGCACGACGGCGAGCCCGAGCGCGATCACGGCGATGCGGCGACCGGACGGGATCAGCGTCTGCGCCGCGCGCGACATGCCCGGGCGGCGCACCAAGTGACCCCAGCGCGCGAAATCGTCGAGGGAGTCGACGGAGAGTAGCAGCAGGAACGCGGCACCGGCGACCGCGAACAGCTCCCACGGAACCGGGCGGCGGGGGACGGCGCCGGACACGGTGAAGACCACCAGGAGCGGCACGCCGGCCAGCGCACCGTGGCGCCCGACGACGGCGATGAGGTCGATCAGGGCCGCCGTCAGGCCGAACACCGCGCACAGCGCCAGACGGATCCCGACGGTCGAGTGCACCGGCGCCGCCTCGTCCTGGATCGTCCGGTGCAGATCGCCCATCAGGAGCGCGACGTCGTGCCAGGCGCCGCCGAGCGGGAGCAGGCCCAGCACGGCGTGCTGCGGCACGAACCGCGCCGTCAACCACGGGATCAGCAGGACGATCCCGATCCATACGTGCGCAGCGCTCGCCGGCCGGGTCCGCCGCAGGACGAGTCCCGGTGCCGCCACGACGAGCATGGTGAGCCAGACGTCCAGCAGCCAGCCCCGGTCGCTGATCAGGGTGAGCAGCGGAACGATCCCGAGCGCGCTGGCCACCAGCGCCTCGGCGGTGCGCCGCACCCCGGTCCGATTGGCCGGGTCCGGCCCCGCGGCGGTCTCGGCGGCGCGGCTCATCCGGACCCTCCGGTCGGGGTCCAGGCCGCACTCCGCGCGCCGATCCCGCGTTCGGCCAGGCGGCGCCACACCGCGGGCAACGACTCGCCGCGCGACACCACGACGACCTGCCAGCCCGCCGTCGCGAGGACCCGCGCCGCGCGCTCGACGCGGTCGGCGACCGCGATCCCCGGGCTGCCCCAGGCCCCCACGTCCAGCAGCACTGCGACCGCCTGCTGCACGAAGCTCACCTGGTGCACCGCGGTGAGTGCCCGCAGGCTGGCGTCGTCGAGCAGTCCGAGCACCGCGACGGTCGTCGACTCCCGGGCGAGCCGGCCCAGCGGGCGCGTCCAGCCCGCCAACGAGGCGTGCCGGGTCGCGCGCACTGCGGCCAGGTGGTCGGACAGCGCCGCTGCCTCGGCGAAGGCGACAGGATCGCCGCCGGCGGCGTCATCGAGCAGCGCCAGCGGACGTCCGTCCAGCAGGACGTGGGTCCCGATGCTGGCCGCCGCGCTGATCGCCCACTCCATGCTGTCGCGGGCGCGCTCGTCGTCGTCGGAGTCGTCCTCGTCCGCCGGGGTACGCAGGTGACCCGCGGCCCGCAGGTCCAGCGCCAGGGTGACCTGCCCCTGCGAGGGTCGCTCCTCCTGCCGGACCATCAGCGCTCCCGTGCGCGCGGAGGACCGCCAATGGATCTTGCGGAGATCGTCGCCCATGCGGTACTCGCGCGTCGACGCGTCGTCGGCGCCGTGGGAGCCCACCGACAGGCTGCCGGTGGCGTCTCCGACGTCGAGCGTGCGGGTCAGGTCGGCGTTGCCCAGCGCGTCGATCCGCGGCGTGACGACGAAGTCGCTCGTCAGCGTGAACGACCGCAGCACGTCCACGAGGTGGAACGGGTCGGTGAGCCGGATCCGCAGCGGCCCGGCGCGGTAGCGACCCCGCGCCAGCCCGGGCATCCGGTAGCTCACGGTCCGCGACTCGCGGCGCGCGAGACTCTCGATCACGAACCGGGCCCGGCCGTCCAGCTGGGCGGGCAGTTGATCCTCGAGCATCAACGGTCCGACGCGCAGCAGCGAGCGGTTGGTCAGTGTCAGGTGCACGACGACCGTTGCGCCGGACTCCGTGCGCGCCGGCTCGACGCTGCGCCGATTCGCGAGCAGCAGCCGGGACCGCAGCACCACCAGAGCCGAGACCGCGGGAACCGCGAGCGCCAGCACGCCGGCCCGCACGAGGTCGACGACTCCCAGCAGGATCCCGCAGAGCAGGGCCGTGGCGCCCGCCGCGACGAGACAGGTCGCTCGCGTGGTGAGAACGCCGCGGCCTGCTCTCACGGGCCGACTGCCGTCGACCGCGGCGAAGCGCTGCGACGCCCGCTGCCGGTCATGGCCGCGACCGGTGATGTCCGTTCGGGCCGGCGCTGCGCTGGTCCGGGAGCGGAACGCTCTGCACCACACTGGACAGCACTTGATCGCTGCTGATGCCGGACAGCTGCGCCTCCGCGCTCAGCAGCAGTCGATGAGCGAGGACGGGAGCCAGCAACGACTGCAGGTCGTCGGGGACGACGTAGTCGCGTCCCTCCATCGCGGCCCAGGCCTTCCCCGTCCGGAGCAACTGCAGCGTGGCCCGCGGTGAGGCACCCAGCCGCACCGAGCGCGAGCGGCGCGTCGCGTCGGCGAGGTCGACCGCGTAGGCCTTCAACGCGTCGGCCACGAACACGCCGCGCACGCCGGCGATCAGTGCTCGGACCTCCGCGGAGGTCGAGACCGGCGCCAGCGTGTCCAGCGGGTCCTCCGCGGCGTGCTCGCCGAGCATGGCGATCTCCGCCTGCCGGTTCGGGTAGCCCAGGGAGATGCGCGCCGTGAACCGGTCGCGCTGCGCCTCGGGCAGGGGGTAGGTGCCCTCCATCTCGATCGGGTTCTGCGTGGCCAGCACCATGAACGGCGACTCGAGGGGATAGGTCACCGCGTCGACCGTGACCTGCCGCTCCTCCATGCATTCCAGCAGCGCGGCCTGCGTCTTCGGCGACGCCCGGTTGATCTCGTCACCGACCACCAGGTTCGCGAACACCGGCCCCGGCTTGAACTCGAAGTCGCGCTCCTCGGCGTTGTACACGCTCACGCCGGTCACGTCGCTGGGCAACAGGTCGGGGGTGAACTGCACCCGCCGGACGGTGCAGTCGATGGAGCGGGCCAAGGCCTTGGCGAAGGTCGTCTTCCCGACCCCGGGAACGTCCTCGATCAGAAGGTGGCCCTCGGCCAGCAGGACGGCCACGCCGAGCCGCACGATGTCGTGCTTGCCCTCGATGACCCGGTCGATGTTGGCGGCGACCCGGTCCGCTGCCTCGGCGACGGTGTCGACCGGCGCGGGCGCCTGGGAGCGGAACGGCGCGACGACCGACGCCGATCCCGGCCGGTCGCGGGGCGCCGTGCCTGCTCCTGCGGTGTCCACGGAAGAGGACCGTCCTGTTCCAGTCGGGGCGCCGTGCACCGGGCGTCGTTCACGTGCGCGCATCGAGTATTGCCGACGTCGGCCGGTGCCCGCCACGCCGCGAGAACCGTTGGCGGCGATCCGGCGGTGCGTTAGTGTGGGGCTTAGTGGGGCACAGTGGGGAATCGCGGAAATCTGGTGGAGCTCCCGAGGAGGTGCAGGAGTGTTCCTCGGGACGCACACTCCCCGACTCGACGACAAAGGCCGGCTCGCCCTGCCGGCGCGGTTCCGACCCGAGCTGGAAGGAGGGCTGGTGATCTGTCGCGGTCTGGACCGATGCCTGTTCGCCTTCCCGACCGCCGAGTTCGAGCGGTTCACCGCCGCCCTGCGCAGCGCCCCGGTGACCGACCGCCGGGTCCGCGACTACAGCCGGATGCTGTTCGCCGGCGCCTCCAACGAGGTTCCGGACGCCCAAGG
Organism: Jatrophihabitans sp.; assembly: GCA_025924515.1. Taxonomy (GTDB): domain Bacteria; phylum Actinomycetota; class Actinomycetes; order Mycobacteriales; family Jatrophihabitantaceae; genus JAICIE01. The sequence continues at coordinate 19,690 of JAICIE010000025.1, forward strand.
CCGGATCACCATCCCACCCCCGCTGCGCAGCTACGCGGGCCTCGGGGGCAATTGCGCGGTGATCGGAGCCAACACCCGCATCGAGATCTGGAACGGGCCCGCTTGGGAGCAGTACCAGACGCAGGCCGAGCAAGCCTTCGCCGACATCGCCGAGGAGGTGCTGCCCGGGATCCTCTGACCGCCGCGCGCTCACCGGTGCGGCCTCCTCCCGGCTCGTCCTGACGCTCCTTCCCCAGTGCCAGGCCGACTCCGGGCGGGGACCAGACCGCTGAGGGCAACCTGCGAGCCCGCCGTCCGTGCCGTTCCGCCCGACCCCGAGCGAGGAGGGAGCGCAATGCCCGACGAGCGACCCGCCGCCGAGTCGGCCGTGCACGTCCCGGTCCTGCTGGACCGGGTGCTCGCGCTGCTCGCTCCGCCGCTGTCGGACCGCCCAGCGGTCGCTGTCGACGCCACCGTGGGGTTGGGTGGCCACGCCGAGGCGCTGCTGCGCGCCCACCCGCGCCTCACCCTCGTCGGCCTGGACCGCGACGAGGACGCGCTCGCGCGGAGCCGCGCCCGGCTGGCTGCCTTCGGCGCGCGGGCCCGGCTGGTGCACGCGGTCTACGACCGCATGCCGCAGGTGCTCGACTCGCTCGGGATCGGCGGGGTGGACGGCGTGCTGTTCGACCTCGGGGTGTCGTCGCTGCAGCTGGACGTGTCCCAGCGCGGGTTCGCCTACGCCCAGGACGCCCCCTTGGACATGCGCATGGACGCCAGCGCCGGCCCGACCGCCGCGGACGTCGTGAACACCTACGCCGTGGGAGATCTGGCCCGAGTGCTGCGTGAGTACGGCGAGGAGCGCTTCGCCCTGCGGATCGCGCAGGCTATCGACCGGGCCCGACGGCGCTCCCCGCTGAGCTCGACCGGCGAACTGGCCGCGCTGGTGCGCGATGCGATCCCCGCCGCGACCCGCCGGGTCGGCGGGAACCCGGCCAAGCGCACGTTCCAGGCGCTGCGGATCGAGGTCAACGGCGAGCTGGACGCGCTGCGCGGCGCGATCCCCGCCGCAATCGACCGGCTCGCGCTGCACGGGCGGGTCGTGGCGCTGGCCTACCACTCCCTCGAGGACCGGATCGTCAAGCAGGCCCTCGTCGCCGCGGCAGCCGACCCGACGCCGATCGACCTTCCGGTGCCGCTCGCCGACCGCGGCCCGCAGCTGCGGCTGCTCACTCGCGGCGCCGAGACCGCGTCCTCGACCGAGATCTCCGACAACCCGCGCGCGGCATCGGTCCGCCTGCGCGCCGCCGAGCGCATCCGGGAGTCCGTGTGAGTCCTCGCCCGACAGAACCTCGCCACGCCAGCCGGGCGCCGTTCACGCTTCTGGTGCTCGGGATCCTTGGGGGCGGGCTGGTCCTGCTGTTGGCGCTGAACACCGCATCCGCCGCCAACGAGCTGCGGCGACATGATCTGGCCGCCCGCGACGAGGCGATCGCGGCCTCGCTGGTCGAGTTGCGCAACGCCGTCGCAGCGAGCGCGGCACCGCAGAACCTGGCCCTGCACGCCGCGGCGTACGGCATGGTCCCGGCCGGGAACCCGGCGTTCCTGGTCGTCGGGCGGTCCGGGTCGGTTCGCGTGCTCGGCAGCCCGGGGCCCGCATCCGCCGTCCCGCTGCCGCCGCCGGCGTCCTCGCCGGCCAAGGCCGCCGGAAGAAAACATGCGAAGGCGCCATCCGGCGCACAGAAGCGCGCTCACCCGTCGGCGTCGACCCGCTCTTCGGCAGCAGCGGGGACCCCGAGAACGTCGACCACGAGAACGTCGGCCCAGCGCTCGTCGGCCGAGGCCCGCACGACGTCCACCGCGGCCCGCACCAGCCCTGCTCCTCAGCCGCCCGCCGCCACTGCGACGAGGCCGGCGCCGTCGCCGACCCCCGCGCGGCCCAGCTCGACGCCCGTTCCCACCATCACCCTGCCGGGAGGAACCCGATGAGCCGCACCGGCGGACCAGCCCGTCCGCGTGCCCGGTACGGGTCCGCTCCTCGGGCCCGGCGGCGCTCCCTGCGCCTGGGACCCCTGCACGTACGCACCCGGTTCGGCTTCGCGGCGGTCTGCACCCTGCTGCTGGTGATCGGTGGCCGGCTGGTGCAGCTGCAGGGCTTCGACCACGGCCACTATTCGCAGGCCGCCGAGGCGCAGCGGCTGCTGCCGGTGACACTGCACGCGCTGCGCGGCGAGATCGTCGACCGCAACGGCGTGGCGCTGGCCTACACGTCCGCCGCCCAGGACATCACCGCGAACCCGGCGCAGATCCGTCCCGCGCAACGGGCGCAGTACGCCGCCCGACTGGCGCCGCTGGTGGGCAAGCCGGAGACCGTGGTGGAGCAGGTGCTGGCGCAGCCGGGCCAGTACGCGGTGCTCGCCACCGGGCTCGACCCGACGCTGGCGCAGCGCATCACCGACCTCGGTCTCGTCGGGATCTACTCCCAGGCGACGACCGAGCGGCAGTACCCGGGGCACACCACGGCCGCCAACGTCATCGGCACCGTGCACTCCGACGGCGAAGGCGCCGCCGGCATCGAGGCCCAGTACAACTCCGTCCTCGCCGGCAAGGACGGCAGCGTCACCTACACCCTCGACAACGTCGGCAACGTCAACCCGAGCAGCCGCTCCTTGGTGGATCCGGCCCGCAACGGCGGCACGGTCCGGCTGACGATCGATCAGAGCCTGCAGTACACGACGCAGCAGTACCTCGACCGGGCGGTGCGCGAGTCCGGTGCCCGCAGCGCCGAGGCCGTGGTGCTCGACGCGCGCTCTGCGCAGGTGCTTGCGATGGCGTCGTCGGGCACGTTCGACGCCGACAACCCCAACACCATCGACCCGAACCGGCCCATGAACCCGCCGGTCATGTCCGCGTTCGAGCCCGGGTCGGTGCAGAAGGCCATCACCTTCGCGGCCGCCCTGCAGCACCACGTCATCACCCCGAAAACGGTGCTGCAGGTGCCCGACCACATCACCATGGGCGGTGTCACGATCAGCGACGCCTGGGGCCACCTGGCCTACCCGTTCACGGCCACCGGCATCCTCGCCGAGTCGTCGAACGTCGGAACGCTGATGATCGCGCACAAGCTCGGACCGACGATCTGGTACGGCTACGAGCGCAAGTTCGGGGTGGGCCAGAAGACGGGGATCGAGCTGCCGGGGGAGAGCGCGGGCTACCTGCCTGCGCGCAAGGACTGGTCGGCGTCGACCTTCGCCAATCTTCCGTTCGGGCAGGGCGAGAGCATGACCGTCCTGCAATTGGCGTCCATCTATCAGGCGATCGCCAACAACGGCGTGCGAGTGCCGCCGCGGGTGGTTCAGTCGGTAACCGCTCCGGACGGGACCGTGAAGGTCACCGGACAGCCCGCCGGCATCCGGGTGATCGAGCCGACGACGGACAAGACCCTGCGCACCATGCTCGAGTCGGTGACCCTGCCCGGCGGGACCGGCGTCAAGGCCGCGGTCCCCGGCTACCGGGTCGCCGGCAAGACCGGCACGGCGCAGCAACCGGATCCCAACAACGGCGGGCGCTACTCCGACTGGATGAACTGGGACACCTTCGCCGGGATGGTCCCGGCCGACGCGCCGAAATTCGTTGTGGCGATCATGGTCGACAATCCCGCGCACGGCCTCGAGGGCGGCGACGTCGCCGCGCCGCTGTTCCACGACATCGCCAGCTACGAGGTCCAACACGCCGCCGTCCCGCCGACCGGATTGCTGTCGAAGCACGTGCCGCTGGTCCGTTGCGGCGCCAAGTGGTACGCCATCCTGGGCAGTACCGTCTGCTGACGTGCCGCCCGCTGCCGATGCTGCCTGCGCCGCGGGCGTGCCCCGTCCGCGGGGGCTGCGGCCGGTGCTGCTGTCGCAGCTGCCCGGCCGCGGGCGGCTCGCCGGACCGGACGCGGCCGTCACCGGCGTCACCCATGCGTCGACGGACGTCCGACCCGGCGACCTGTTCGCCGGCGTCCCCGGCCGCAGCGGCTCAGGCGCCCGGTTCGCCGCCCAGGCGGTCAGTGCCGGCGCGGCCGCCGTCCTCACCGATCCGCCCGGAGCGGCGCAGGTTCCTTCCGGCGTTCCCGTTCTCATCGTCGCCGACGTCCGCGCCGCGCTGGGTCCGGTCTCGGCCCGCGTCTACGGCGACCCGTCGGCGCAGCTCGACGTCGTCGGCGTGACGGGAACGAGCGGCAAGACCACCACGGCGTTCTTCGTGCGCGCCGGGCTGCAGGCGGCCGGCCGGACCTGCGGGCTGATGGGAACGGTGGCGACACTGCTCGGCGAGGAGTCGATCAAGAGCGCGTTCACGACACCGGAGGCGCCGCACGTACAAGCGCTGCTGGCGGTGATGCGCGAGCGCGGCGCCGACAGCGTGGTCATGGAGGTGTCGAGCCACGCGCTGGCTCTCGGCCGCGCCGACGGGATCGCGTTCGCCGCGGCCGGCTTCACCAACCTCTCCCGCGACCATCTGGACTTCCACCCGACGATGCAGGACTACTTCGACGCCAAGGCGCGGCTGTTCGACGGACGCGCGCGCCGGGCCGCGGTCGTCGTCGACGACGAGTGGGGCGGCCGGATGGCGGAGCTGGCCGGGCCGGCCGCGGCGACGGTCTCCACCGCCGGAGCGGAGGCGACCTGGCGCGCCGTCGAGGTGGAACCCGCACCGGAGGGCGGAACCGCCTTCCGCCTGCTCGGCCCGGGGATCGACCTGCGCACCGGCTGCGCGGTGCCGGGATGGTACAACGTGGCCAACGCGGCGTTGGCGCTCGCGCTGCTCGACGCGGTCGGGATTCCGGTCGCCGCGGTCGCGCCCGCCGTGGCCGCGGCCGTGGTGCCCGGGCGGATGGAGCGCATCGACGAGGGCCAGCCGTTCCTGGCGGTGGTCGACTACAGCCACAAGCCGGCCGCCGTCGACAACGCGCTGCGGGCGCTTCGGCCGCAGACCCGAGGACGGCTGCTCGTGGTCCTCGGGTGCGGCGGCGACCGCGATCGCGAAAAGCGTCCGGTGATGGGCGAGCTCGCGGCCCGGGGCGCCGACCTGCTGATCGTCACCGATGACAACCCGCGCTCGGAGGATCCCGCCGCGATCCGGCGCGCGGTTCTGGCCGGGGCGACCCGGGTTCCACCCGGCCGGCGCGGCGAGGTCCGCGAGGTCGGCGACCGTGCAGCGGCGATCCGAGCCGCGGTGGCGCAGGCCCGGCCGGGCGACACCGTGCTGGTCGCGGGCAAGGGGCACGAGACCGGCCAGGAGATCGACGGTGTGGTGCACCCGTTCGACGACCGCGACGTCCTGCGCGCCGCCGTGCGGGGGGTCCGCGCATGATCCCGATGACGCTCGGCGAGATCGCCGAGGTGGTCTCGGGGCGCCTGCGTGGCGCCGATCCGGCTACGCAGGTGGCCGGCCCGGTGCACTACGACACGCGGGCGGTGACCGCGGGATCGCTGTTCCTGGCCCTGCCCGGCGAGCACGTCGACGGCCACGACTACGCCCGCGCCGCGGTTGCCGCGGGCGCAGTCGCGGTGCTCGCCTCGCGGCCGGTCGACGCTCCGACCGTCGAGGTAGCCGACGGAATCGCCGCGCTCACCGCGCTGGCCGCCGCCTCCGCGCGGCGGCTGTCCGCGACCGTCGTCGGCATCACCGGCTCGTCGGGCAAGACGTCGACCAAGGACCTGATCGCCGCCCTGCTGCGGCGGCGAGGACCGACCGTCGCGCCCGCCGGGTCGATGAACAACGAGCTCGGCCATCCGTACACCGTCCTGCTCGCCGACGCCGGCACGCGCTACCTCGTCCTCGAACTCGGAGCCCGCGGGGTCGGGCACATCCGGCACCTGGCGAGCATCGCGCCGCCCCGCATCGGCGTGGAGCTCAACGTCGGCAGCGCGCATCTCGGCGAGTTCGGCAGCCGCGAAGCGATCGCGCGGGCCAAAGGCGAGCTGGTCGAGGCGCTGCCCGCGGACGGGGTCGCCGTCCTCAACGCAGACGACCCGCTGGTCGCCGCCATGGCGGCGCGGACCGCGGCGCGGGTGGTGCCGTTCGGCGAGTCGGCGGCGGCCGAGGTGCGGGCCTCCGACGTCGACGTCGACGAGCTCGGCCGGGCGCGTTTCGTCCTGACTGCGGCGGGAACGAGCGTCCCGGTGCAGCTGCAGCTGGTCGGCGAGCACCACGTCTCGAACGCGCTGGCCGCAGCGGCGGTCGCGCTCGAGACCGGAATGGCACCGGCCGACGTCGCGGTCGGGTTGTCCGAGGCCCGCCCGGCCTCGCGGTGGCGGATGGAGGTCACCGAGCGACCCGACGGCGTCCTCGTCGTGAACGACGCCTACAACGCCAATCCCGAGTCGATGCGGGCGGCGCTCAAAGCGCTGGCGTCGGTGGCCCGGGCCCGGCGCGAGCGCGGCGGGCGCTCGTTCGCCGTGCTCGGGCCGATGGCCGAGCTCGGCCCGGCCGCCGCGGCCGAGCACGACGCTCTGGGCCGGCTCGCGGTGCGACTGGACATCTCCCGCGTCATCGCCGTGGGCGAGGACGCCCGCCCGATCCAGCACGGAGCCGCTCTGGAAGGCTCGTGGAACGGCGAGTCAAGTTGGGTGCCGGACATCGGCGCCGCGCTCGCCCTGCTGCGGGGCGAATTGCGCCCGGGCGACGTCGTACTGGTGAAGGCGTCGCGCGCCGCCGGTCTCGAGCGGGTCGCCCTGGCGTTGGCGGCCGAGGCCGAGCAGCACGACGGCGAGGAGAGGACGGAGGACGGCGCGGCGTGAAGACGATTCTTCTCGCGGCGGTCGTGTCCCTCCTGTGTTCGATCCTCGGCACCCCGCTGGTCGTCGCGTACTTCCGCCGCCGCGGCTTCGGCCAGGAGATCCGCAACGACGGCCCACAGACGCACCTCGTCAAGCGCGGGACACCCACGATGGGCGGCGTCGCGATCATCGTCTCGACCGTCGTCGGTTACGTGGTGGCGCACCTGTCGATCTGGATCAACGGCGGGGGCGGGCCCAACGCCACTGGAGTCCTGCTGCTCTTCCTGATGGTCGGGCTCGGCACCGTGGGATTCCTCGACGACTTCATCAAGATCCGCAAGCAGCGCAGCCTGGGGCTGCGGGCCCGCGCCAAGTTCGGCGGGCAGCTCCTGGTGACGCTCGCCTTCGCGCTCCTGGCGCTCCGGTTCCGTAACCGCCTCGGCATCACCCCCGCCTCGACGCACCTGTCCTACGTGCGTGACATCGCCGCGGTGGGACTGGGCACGGTCGGGTTCGTCGTCCTCGCCTACCTCATCGTCTCGGCCACCTCGAACGCGGTGAACCTCACCGACGGGCTCGACGGGCTCGCCGCGGGAGCGTCGGCGATGGTCTACGGCGCCTTCACGCTGATCGCCTTCCTGCAGTACCGCAACCCGTGCGGGCAGAACCCCATCGGCGGCTGCTACTCGGTGCGTGACCCCTTGGACGCGGCCCTGGTCGCCGCATCCGCTCTCGCCGCGTGCTTCGGATTCCTGTGGTGGAACGCCTCGCCGGCGCAGATCTTCATGGGCGACACCGGTTCGCTGGCCCTCGGCGGGCTGATGGCCGGACTGGCGATCGTCACCCGCACCGAGCTGCTGCTGGCGGTGCTCGGCGGGCTGTTCGCCGCCGTCACCGTCTCGAGCATCCTGCAGACCGGCTGGTTCAAGGCGACCCGGATCCGCACCGGCACCGGACGTCGGATCTTCCGGATGGCGCCGCTGCATCACCACTTCGAGCTCGGCGGCTGGGAGGAAATCACGATCATCGTGCGGTTCTGGATCCTGGCCGGAATCGCCGTCGCGCTCGGGATGGGACTGTTCTACGCCGACTTCATCGCCCGTGGCTGAGCCGCGCGGCGCCCGGTTCGCCGGGGCCGCCGTGCTTGTCTGCGGCGCCCGGCTGGCCGGCGCCTCGATGGCGCGGGTGCTGTTGGCGCGCGGCGCCACCGTCCTGATCGCCGACCGGGGCCGGCCCGCGGAGCTGGAACCGCTGCTCGCCGCGGGAGCGCGGTATCTGGGCGATCCCGCCGACCTGCCCGACGTCGACCTGGTGGCCACGTCGCCCGGGTTCCGCCCGGACGCGCCGCTGCTGGTGCAGGCCGCCGCGCGCGGGATCCCGGTGCTGGGGGAGTTGGAATTCGCCTGGCGGCTGCGCGACCCCGGCGCGGCCGACTGGCTCGTCGTCACCGGCACGAACGGCAAGACGACGACGGTCCGGATGCTCGAGTCGATGCTGCGGGCGGGCGGCCTGCGTGCGGCCGCGGTCGGCAACGTGGGCGTCTCGGTCGTCGACGCCGTAGCGGCCGGCGGCCACGACGTCCTGGCCGTGGAGGCGTCGAGCTTCCAGCTGCACTGGTCGTCGACTGTGCGACCGGCCGCCGGGGCGCTGCTGAACCTCGCTCCCGACCATCTCGACTGGCACGGGTCGATGGCCGCATACGCCCGCGCGAAGGCCAAGGTCTGGGCGGCGGGCACCGCCGTCGGCAACGCCGACGACCCGACCGTCCGGGAGATGCTCGCGGCCGTGGCGGGGCGGCGGGTCGAGTTCACCCTCGGCGAGCCCGGGCCGGCGCAGCTCGGCGTCGTCGACGGCGTGCTCGTCGACGGCGCGCTCGTCGACGGGGTGCTCGTTGACAGGGCGTTCGGCGGCGGGGAGTTGCTGCCGGCGGCGGACGTGCGTCCGGCCGGCCCGCACAACGTCGCCAACGCGCTGGCCGCGGCCGCACTGGCCCGGGCGCACGGCGTCGCGCCGCAGGCGATCGCGGACGGCCTGCGCGCGTTCGTCCCGGACCCGCACCGCAACCAGCTGCTGTTCACCCGCGGCGGGGTGTCGTGGGTCGACGACAGCAAGGCCACCAACCCGCACGCGGCGCGCGCCTCGCTGCTCGCTCATCCGTCGGTCGTGTGGGTGGCCGGAGGCCAGCTCAAGGACGCGCCGGTCGACGACCTCGTCGCCGAGGTGGCGCCGCGGCTGCGGGCTGCGGTGCTGCTCGGCGCCGACCGCCTAGTGATCGCTGAGGCGCTGCGGCGACACGCGCCGGATGTGCCGGTGATCGACGTCGTCAGCCGCGACGATGGGGCCATGAGCGAGGTGGTCCGGGCCGCTGCGGCGTTGGCGTCGCCCGGCGACACGGTGCTGCTCGCGCCGGCCGCGGCCTCGTACGACATGTTCACCGGCTACGCCGCTCGCGGCGCCGCGTTCGAGCGCGCGGCCAGGGTGATAGCGGCCGGCGAGCCGTCCGATTCACTGCGTACCAGAGATCCGCGTGACGTCCTCTGAGTCTTCGGTGCCGCTCGCCGGGCGCCTGCGCGCACTGCTGCGCTCGTCCAGCGATGGGACACGGTTCCTCGACCGCCCGTTCGCGTCGGTGCAGCTGCTGCTGTTCGCGGCGGGCGGCATGTTGTGCTTCGGAATCCTGATGGCCATCTCCACCACGATTGCGGCCTCCAACGACACGAATACGACTTCGACTGCGTCGATCTGGTCGCAGGTGCTGCACGAGGCCGAATTCGTCGGTCTCGGACTGCCGGTCTTCTGGTTCGCCGTGCGGCTGTCGCCGCGTGCGTTCAGGATGTTGGCCTATCCGGCCCTCGCGCTCTCGGTCGTCGTCCTCGTGGCCGTCCTCATCCCGCGTATCGGTGTGCAGGTCGCCGGTGCGCGCCGCTGGATCGACGTGGGCCCGTTCCAGCTGCAACCGTCGGAGTTCGCCAAGCTCGGCATGTTGTTGTGGGGCGCCGACCTGCTCGCCCGTAAGCAGCAACTGGGCACCCTCGACCGGGCCCGGCACCTGTTCCTGCCGTTGCTGCCAGGATTCCTGTTGGTCGCTGGGCTCGTCGCCGAGGAACCCGACCTGGGCACCACTTGCTGTTTCGTGCTGATCCTGCTCGGCCTGTTGTGGACCGTCGGCACGCCCGCCCGGTACTTCGCCGGCACCCTCGCGGTCATCGCGGCCGGCATCCTCGGCCTCGCGGTCGTGACGCCGGGACGCTGGCAGCGGATCACCGGCTTCCTGCACCCGTTCAACGACGCCAAGAACACCGGCTTCCACACCGTGGAAGGGCTGTACGCGCTGGCCAACGGCGGGATCTTCGGGGTCGGGCTCGGTCAGGGCACGTCGAAGTACGGCTGGGTGCCCAACGCCAATTCGGACTACGTGTTCGCGATCATCGGCGAGGAACTCGGTCTGCTCGGGTGCGTGGCCGTGCTGGCGCTGTTCGGGTTGTTCGCCTACGCCGGAATGCGGGTGGCCCGCCGCAGCGCCGACCCCTTCGTCCGGCTGGTCGCGGGCGCCGCCACCGTGTGGCTGTGTGGCCAGGCGGTCATCAACATCGGGTACGTCACGGGTCTGCTGCCGGTCACCGGGATCCCGCTGCCGTTCATCTCGGCCGGCGGCACGTCGCTGCTCATCACCTTCTTCGTCCTCGGGATGCTGGTGTCCTTCGCGCGGCACGAGGCGCCGGCCGTCGCGGTCGCCCGGAAGGCGCAGCGGCGCGGCCGCCGGAGCAAGATCGAGCGCGTGCTGCGGATCCCGGTTCCCAAGGCCTACGTCCCGCCGCGACGCCCGGCGAGGCGCGTCGCCGACCCGTCCTCCGGCGTCGCCGCTTCCCGGCGGCCGCCCGGTCGCCCCACGCGCCTGGGCGCCCCCGTCCCGGCAACCCCGCTGCGTCCGACCGGCACCGACGGTCGAGGACGCGGGCGGTGACCGCGGCGGAGTCGGCTCCGCCGCGCATCGTCGTCGCCGGGGGGCATTCGGCGGGGCACATCGAGCCGGCCATGAACTTCGCCGACGCGGTGCGGCGGATCGTTCCGGCCGCCGAGATCACCGCGCTGGGGACGGTCCGGGGCCTGGACACCACGCTCATCCCCGCGCGCGGATATCCGCTCGAGTTGATTGCGCCGGTCCCGCTGCCGCGCACGGTCAATCGCGCGTTGCTCGCGACGCCGGGCAAGCTGCGCGACTCGGTGCGTGCGGCCGCCGCCGTTCTGGAGCGCACCGGGGCCGAGGCCGTGGTGGGGTTCGGCGGGTACGTGGCGATGCCGGGCTACATCGCGGCCCGGCAGCGCGGGGTGCCGATCGTCGTGCACGAAGCCAATGCCCGTCCCGGGGTCGCCAACCGGGTCGCCGCCCGGCTGACGCCGCACGTCTTCACGGCGTCGCCCGCGGTGCGGCTGCCGCATGCGGTGCCCATCGGCATCCCGCTGCGCCCCGCGATCGCCTCGCTGGACCGGGCCGCGCTGCGCGCCGATGCGCGCGCCCGCTTCGGGCTGGCCGCCGACCGTCCGACCGTCCTCGTCTTCGGCGGGTCCCAGGGCGCGGTGGCCATCAACTCCGCAATGGCCGGAGCCGCGCCGCAACTGCGGGCGGCAGGGATTCAGGTTCTGCACATCTCCGGACCGGCCAACGTGCTCGACGTCCCCGAGGCCGACCCGCCGTACGTCGTGGTGCCGTACGTGGACGAGATGCAGTACGCCTACGCTGCCGCCGACCTGGCGGTGTGCCGGTCGGGGGCGATGACCTGCGCCGAGCTCACCGCGGTGGGCCTGCCCGCGGTGTACGTCCCGCTGCCGCTGCGCGGCGGGGAACAGCGGACCAACGCGGAGCCGATCGTCGCGGCCGGAGGCGGGCTGCTGATCGACAACGAGGGCTTCACCGCCGACGAGGTCGTCGCCACACTCCTGCCGCTCGTCACGGATCCGCGGCGGCTGGCCCAGATGGCGAAGGCCGCGGCGGGCTCAGGAGCGCGCGATGCGGACGTGGTCCTCGCCCGCCACGTCCTCGCCGTGGTCGACGAGCATCGGCGCTTCGGGAGCGTCCGGTGACCGGAGCCGACAGCGGGATGCGGCACAGTGTGGGCGTGACGGTGCCCCCCACGGAGGACGCGCGGGCCGGCCGCCCGGACGACTGGGAGGCGCCGGGCGCCGCGCTCGTCCGCAGCGCCGCGACCGACGTCGTGCCGACCCTGGCCGACCTCGGCCGGGTGCACATCATGGGCATCGCCGGGTCCGGCACCAGCGGCCTGGCCCGGATCCTCGTCGAGCGCGGGGTGCCGGTCAGCGGGTGCGAGGCGCGCGAGTCGATGGGCGTGCTGGCGCTGCGAGCGATGGGCGCCGACGTGCGGATCGGCCACTCCATCGACCACCTGCACGACGCGGACACGTTCGTCTACACCACCGCGGTCAACCCGCGACACGAGGAGCTGGTCGCGGCGCGGAGCAGCGGGATGCGGGTGCTGCGCCGCGCCGCCGCTCTCGCCGCCGCGCTGGAGGACCGCCGCGTGATCGCGGTCGCCGGCACGCACGGCAAGACGAGCACCACCTCGCTGCTGACGGTGGCGGCCCAGGCGTGCGGGCTCGATCCGTCCTTCGCCATCGGCGGCAACCTGTACGAGACCGGGCGCAACGCCCACCTCGGCAGCGGGGACCTCGCGCTGGTCGAGGCCGACGAGAGCGACGGGTCGTTCCTGCTCACCCGTCCGTCCGCCGCGATCGTCCTCAACGTCGAAGCCGACCATCTCGAGAACCACGGATCGCTGGACGGGATCTTTCGCGCCTTCGAGCAGTTCGTCGACCGGGTCGAGGACGGCGGGCTGCTGCTGGTCTGCGCCGACCAGGACGGCGCCGCACGCATCGGCGGATACGCGCTGCGCAGCGGCTGCCGAGTGCTCACCTACGGGACCGACCCTGCTGCGGATGTGCGGGTCAGCGGCGTGAGGGCGTTGCCGGACGCCGTCGAGTTCGACGTCTCGGGGGCAGCCGTCGGTCAGCGGCATGTGCGGGTGGGCGCGCTGATCGGCGAGCACATGGCGCTCAACGCGGCGGCGGCGCTGACGATGGCCTTGCAGCTGGGCATGGACGTCGACACGGTGATCACGTCCTGGGCCCGGTTCGGGGGAGTGCACCGCCGGTTCGAGCCGCACGGCAGCGGCGGCGGCGTGCGGGTCTACGACGACTACGCGCACCACCCGACCGAGATCGCCGCGTCGCTGCGGGCCGCCAAGGCGGCCGTGCAGAGCGACGGACGGCTCATCGCGGTCTTCCAGCCCGGCACCTACAGCCGCACCCAGACGTTCGCCCGCGAGTTCGCCGATGCGATGGCGCTGGGCGACGTCGCCGTTCTGATGGACGTCTTCCCGGCCCGCGAGGAGCCGATCCCCGGGGTCACCGGAGCCACGATCGCCGACCTCGTGCCACTGCCCCCGGACCGGGTGGTCTACGAACCGAGCTATGCAGCGGTCCCCGAGCGGATCGCCGAGCTGGCCCGCCCGGGGGACCTGGTGCTGACCATGGGGATCGGCAACGTGTACCTGCTGTGCCCCGAGATCCGCGACGCCTGCGCCCGTCGGGCCGGAACGGACGGCCGATGACGGCCACCCTGCGAACCGACGGACGAGCTCCGGCCGGCGCGCCGTCCCGGCGGCGGCCGTCGCGACGCACTCTGGTGCTGGGCGCGGTGGCCGTCCTCGTCGTCGCGGTGGCAGTGGTGTGGATCGTGGCGTTCAGTTCGGTGCTCGGGGTGCGGCACGTGCTGGTGCGGGGCGAGCGGACGATCTCCGGGGCGGCGGTCGCTGCGGCCGCGGCGGTCCCCGCGGGGGCTCCGCTGATGCGGCTGGACACCGGCGCGGTCGCCCGGCGGGTCGCGCGGCTGCCGGAGGTCGCCGCGGTCTCCGTGCGGACCAGCCTGCCGTCCACGGTGACAATCACGATCACCGAGCGGGTGGCCGTCGGCGCGGTGCAGTCCGGTTCGCGATATCAGCTTCTGGACCACACCGGCGCGGTGTTCCGGACGGTCGCTCAGCGGCCGCACGCCCTGCCCCTCTTCGTCGTGCCGGTCGGGGCGCAGCACCGTGCGGTCGATCGGGCGGTGGCGACGGTCGCCGCGCAGCTTCCCGCATCGGTGCGGCGCAAGACGCGCTCGGTGCAGGCGCTGGACGCGAGCGCCATCACGCTGCTCATGCGCGACGGGCGCATCGTGCACTGGGGCAGTGCCGCGGACACGGCGCGCAAGGCGGAGCTGCTGCCTGCGTTGCTGCACCAGCGCAACATGTCGATCGACATCAGCGACCCCACCCAGCCGTTCACCCGCTGAGCGGCCGGGCGTCCTGGCGATCGGGCCCCGGCCGTCTAGGCGATCGGGCCGGCCTTTCTCGCGAACCGGCCGGTCGTCCTCGCCATCCGGCCCGCGTCGTCGCGACCGGGCCCCCCGTCGTTGCGGACCGGTCGGCGGTGCTCGCCATCCGGACCCGCCCCCGGTGATCAAGAGACGGTTCGTGCTGCCATGACGGCGTTTTTTGTCTCTTGATCACCGAAGATGGGGGAACCCGACACGGCCGCGGAGAGGGCCCGGCGCACACGGCCCGGCGCGAACCGGCCGGTCGTCCTCGCGATCCGGCCCCGCCCCGGTGATCAAGAGACGGTTCGTGCTGCCATGACGACGTTTTTTGTCTGTTGATCACCGAGATTCGGACGAAATCCCGGCGCCGTCGTGTCCGACAGCATCCGGAGCTGAGCGCAGTCGCCGCAGCGAGGCGCAGGGGAGGCGGACCGGCGTCGGGCGGGCGTCGCCGGGAACCGGCCGGTCGCCCTCGCGGCCCAGGCCCCGTCGAGGGCCACCCCCCCGGGGGGGCGCGCCGGGTCGGCCGCCCCCCGGGTTAAAGAGACGGGTGGGGGTGCCCAGAACG